>JAQBNK010000133.1 GCA_028288595.1 Chitinophagaceae bacterium | reverse complement strand
GTATCAATGATACAAAACTATGCTGAGTGTTCAAATGCAACCCGGGAATCAGCCCGAGATATTTCTCGTAAATAAGGGAATGCAAGCGATGGTATTGACTGTTCTTTAGTAATGAGTACGGTTTTTGTTAGCCTGACAAAGATATAAACAGCAAGCACCCCCTCTCCATGGATTACAAAAATGATATTTCGCGGATCATCGACTTATTTGATAAAACAAGTGATTTTATTCATTTTCTTTCATTTGATGGTATTATTCAACAGGTCAATAATACCTGGATCACCAATTTAAAATACGCACAGGACGAAATACAGGGCCGGCATATTGATGAATTTGTTCATCCGGATTATCGCCAGGCTTATCATGATTATCGCGAAAAAATAATGAATGGAAAGGGGGCCGGAGAGAGATTTGAAACCGCCCTTGTTGCAAAAGATGGTAAAATTTTTTATCTCGACGGCAGCATTGATTTCTTTTACCGGGAGAACGGGCAGTCATACACCCGGGCTGTGCTGAAAAATATTACGCAGCGGCGTAAAGCAGAAATAGATTCGCTCAAGAATGAAAAGCGGCTCAGAACAATTATTGAACATGCACCCGATGCTATTATCGTAATCAATGAGGAGCACGAAGTAAGGGAATGGAACCCTAAAGCAGAACAAATATTTGGCTACTCAAAAGAAGAAACACTGAACCGTTTATTATTTGAACTGATCATTCCTGTAAACCTGCGTGATGCACACAAGGCGGGGATGCAAAGATTATTGAGTACCGGCGTTAGTAAGATCATCAATCATACAGTTGAAGTACCTGCTATACATAAGAATGGTTCAGAGCTTATCGTTGCATTAAGTATTACCCGTTTTGAATACGATCATAAATGGAACTTTCTTGCATTCATAGATGATATAACCAAACAAAAACAGACGGAGACAGAACTGAATGAGAATAAAAAAGAACTCGAAGAATCACGTATACTCGATCAGCAGAAAAATGAATTCATTAGCATTGCGAGCCATGAATTAAAAACGCCCTTAACCACTATTAAGGCCTACACACAGTTAATGAGAAGGGAGGATGAAAAAGGAAACTTTAAAAACTTCCATCAGTACCTGGAAAAGATGGATGAACAAACCGGGAAATTAACCGGGCTGGTACAACAGATGCTGGATATTTCTAAGATTGAGTCGGGACAATTGCATTATAATTTTACCAAAATAAACCTCAATAAATTTTTGCACGACCTCGTGGGTATGCTGCATCATATTATTACTTCGCACCCTTTAGAACTGCAGTCGGAAATTAAATCAACTGTTTATATTGATGCATTCAGAATGGAACAGGTTTTCACTAATCTCATCAGTAATGCAGTTAAATATTCTGAAACGGGGGGTACCATCACGATCAGGGCTTACGAAGTTCACCACGAAGTGATAATCGTTGTCTCTGATAAAGGAATAGGTATTGCGCCGGAACAACAACAGAAAGTGTTTGAAAAGTTTTTCAGGGTAGATCAGAACCTTAATAAATATGCTGGTCTTGGCATTGGACTTTTTCTTTCAAAAAGAATTGTAAACGACCATAAAGGAAAAATATGGATCGAAAGTAAAGTGGGAGAGGGCAGCAGTTTTTTTATTTCATTGCCAACAGCAAATAGTTAATGTTACATATTTCTTGGATTCTTCCATTTTTTTAATAAGCGCTCTATTGAACCGCTTACTCTTTCATTCCTTGTTTCTTCTCTCTTGGCTGTTATCACCCATTCTATGTATTCTTTTTTATTACTGAATGAAAGTGATTCAAAAAATTCATTTGCTTTTTTTTCTTTTTTGAGTGATTTGGCAAGATCATCAGGAAGGCGAACTGTTTTTTTAATGGGATCAACATATTCAAATATGGCTCTCGGGGCTTTTTTTTCTTCTTTCTTTTTATCGGCTTCGTTTTTCAGGCGCATTCCGAAAGTAGACCAGGTATCATCAAAAGAGATGAGGCTGAGCCATTGAAATTCTTCGTGTTTTAATAAATTATCCCAGCCTTTATCACGGGTAAGATCTGTTTGAATTCCGGAAGTTCCTTTCGGATAATATATCCAGCAAATGATTTCGGGTTTCAGCAGTTTAAGAATTTTGTTTAATTCTTTATCCATTTGCGCCTTGTCTTTTACGAACCAGTGAATTTGCTGGTAGTCTTTTTCTTTATCTGATATTTTACTGCCAGCCGGTAAAGCGCCAAGGTTTTTTTTAAAATCTGCCGGTGCATTTACAGTAAGTAAGGTGGTGGCAGATTTTATGCGCAATTTTTGAGTGGGTGACAGGGCCATAGCTGATTATTTGTTTAAAAATAGAAATATCCCGCTTAAGCTGTCAAATTGAAAGAGGAACCCTCAAGTGAGTGACACAACAGCCGATGCTATGAAGGACGGATGCCGGGACAAAAATTAGCAGATTAGCTAATTAGCGAATTAGCAAATGGGCAGAACATCGTACATCTTGCACCGTAAATCGTACCTCTCTTCACCTGCCATTTTTTCACCCATCGACCCCGTGGCATAATGATTGAGCCTTAGACCAGAAATCCTTGAATACTAATCATAAAAAGGAAGAATTTATATGGGAAAAATAATTGGAATTGATTTAGGAACTACAAATAGCTGCGTTTCTGTTATGGAAGGCAATGAGCCGGTAGTGATAGCCAACGATGAAGGACGCCGCACAACCCCGTCTGTAGTGGCTTTCCTTAAAAATGGAGAACGCAAAGTGGGCGACCCGGCCAAACGGCAGGCTATTACCAACCCGCAAAATACCATTACAAGTGTTAAACGCTTTATGGGCCGCCGTTTTGACGAGGTTACAGAAGAAATCAGCCACTGGAGCTATAATGTTACAAAAGGTGACAATAATACCGTACGTATTGACATAGACGGAAGATTGTATACGCCACAGGAAATTTCGGCAATGGTGCTTCAGAAAATGAAGAAAACGGCAGAAGATTACCTGGGCCAGGAAGTAAATGAAGCTGTAATTACTGTGCCCGCTTATTTTAACGACGCACAAAGACAGGCTACAAAAGAAGCCGGTGAAATTGCGGGTTTAAATGTTCGCCGTATCGTGAACGAACCCACCGCGGCAGCACTCGCTTATGGTCTTGATAAAAAAGGCCAGGATCAAAAGATCGCCGTGTTCGACTTAGGCGGAGGTACTTTTGATATTTCTATTCTTGAATTAGGCGACGGCGTTTTTGAAGTAAAATCTACCAATGGTGATACTCACCTGGGTGGTGACGATTTTGATAAAGTGGTCATGGACTGGCTGGCAGATGAATTTAAAAGAGAAGAAAATGTTGATCTGCGCAAGGACCCGATGGCATTGCAGAGATTAAAAGAAGCTGCTGAAAAAGCGAAGATCGAATTGTCGTCTTCTTCTGAAACTGAAGTGAACTTACCATACATCACCGCGATCGACGGTGTGCCTAAACACCTGGTAAAAAAATTATCAAGAGCGAAGTTTGAACAACTGGCAGATAATCTTTTCGCAAGATGTTTGAAGCCATGTGAAGCCGCATTGAAAGATGCAGGTTACTCAACTTCACAAATTGATGAAGTGATAATGGTGGGTGGTTCTACCCGTATTCCTAAAGTAGGAGAAATCGTAGAAAAATTCTTTGGTAAAAAAGTAAACCGCAGTGTAAATCCTGATGAGGTTGTTGCAATTGGTGCAGGAATACAAGGTGCAGTGTTAACCGGTGAAGTGAAAGATGTATTGTTATTAGACGTTACACCTTTAACGCTGGGTATTGAAACAATGGGCGGTGTGTTAACGCCGATGATTCCTGCTAACACAACTATTCCTACAAAGAAATCTGAAATATTTTCAACTGCAAGTGACAATCAGCCCGGCGTACAGATCCATGTATTGCAAGGAGAGCGTTCATTAGCTAAAGACAATAAAAGCTTAGGCGTGTTTAACCTGGACGGTTTACCACCTGCTCCACGCGGTGTTCCGCAGATAGAAGTAACATTTGATATTGATGCGAATGGTTTGTTGCATGTAAGTGCAAAAGATAAAGGCACAGGCAAAGAACAAAAGATCCGCATTGAAGCCGGTTCTGGTTTAAGTAAAGACGAGATTGAAAAGATGAAGAATGAGGCGAAAGTGAATGAAGCATCTGACAGGGAAGCGAAAGAAAGAATTGAAAAACTGAACCAGGCTGATAGTTTAATTTTCCAGACAGAAAAACAATTGAAAGAGTTTGGAGATAAAATTCCTGCTGATAAAAAAGCGCCGATAGAATCTGCTTTAACGAAACTTAAAGATGCGCATAAAGCACAGGATCTTGCAGCGATCGAAACATCAATGACTGAAATGAACCAGGCATGGACTGCGGCTTCTGAA
Source organism: Chitinophagaceae bacterium (assembly GCA_028288595.1). Taxonomy (GTDB): domain Bacteria; phylum Bacteroidota; class Bacteroidia; order Chitinophagales; family Chitinophagaceae; genus JAQBNK01. Next base: position 11,563 of record JAQBNK010000133.1, on the reverse strand, counting down.
GAAATATATAAAGCGCAGGCCGATGGTGCCCAGCAACAACAACCTGGTAGTGAAGGACCGCAACAACAACAGGGTGGACAACAGCAGGGCGGTGAGACAGTAACAGATGCTGAGTTTGAAGAAGTGAAGTAATGAGAAATGGGTTAGATGAGGAATTAATAATTGGTAATTAATAATTAATAAAAAGCCCTTGCAGAAATGCAGGGGCTTTTTTATTAACACTTAAACTATAAAAATAACGAGGGTATATGTTACAATACCGTTACAGGAGCATTTGCTTTTTGGTTTCCGTCTTTTGTATGTTCTATGAGATAATCAAATAGATTTACTTCAGAAGGTATGTTCAGTTTCTTTCTTAACCTGTAACGGCTTACTTCAACTCCGCGAACAGAAATATTCATTAGCTGAGCAATTTCTTTGGTTGAGAGGTTCATTCTAAGGTAAGCGCAGAGTTTAAGTTCGGAAGGTGTAATGTTTGGATACTTTGTTTTCAGTAACAATAAGAAATCGCCATGGACCCTGTCGAAATGTAAAGAGAATTGATCCCAGGCCTGTTCAAACTTTTCTTCATCAGACATCATTTTGATCACTCTTTTAAATTGTTCAGTAGTTGCGCCGCCAGGGGAATGTTTAAGCAACCCGGTTAGTTCTTCCCTGATCTTACTTAGCAATTCACCCTTTTGAACCAGGTTCATCGTTGCAGTGGCTAGTTCTTTATTTTTAAAATTTATTTCTGTTTCGAGATTTTTATTTTTTAAATCCACTATCTCTTTTTCATTCCGGTCAATTTCCAGCTCATATAAATATTGCAGTCGTTTTTGTTCTTCATCGTGTATGAGTTGCTGTTCAATAAATCTCCGGTGTTGTCTTCCGTACAACCAATAAAAGAAATACAATGTTAGAATGATATAAAGAATATAGGCCCAGAACGTTTCATACCATGGAGCAAGAATGGTAAACTTGTAGCTAACCGGGGCGGATTCGTTACCCAGATTATTTCTGGCTTTAACTATGAAAGTATAAGTGCCATAGGAAAGATTGGTGTAATCTTTTTCAGTTTTCTTAGACCATGCTGACCAGTTTTTATCAAACCCCTTTAGATAATAACTATATTCAAGGTTTGGTTGTTGCCCGTATAAAGTGGATGAATATTCAAAATGAAGTGAGTTCCATTTATAATTCAGATCTATTGCATTTTTAATGCCTGCATAATTATATCCTCCAAAAATCAGGCTGTCAGTTTCTTTTAATGCTTTTACATTTCTTATTAAAACATTTATAGGGTAGCTATTCTTTCTGTACTGTTCGTAATTGATGTGATAAAAACCTTTCTCACCACCTATGAGTACATTAGTTTTATCAACCGGGTAAATAAACTCGAAGCCACTTACGATTTTCCCCTTTAATTCTGGTATGTAAATAATTTTTGGTTGCCTCCCGGAAAAATCAACCACTCCAATATTTTTTTCAGAAACAAACCAGATGTTTCCATCGGCATCTTCTTTAAGATAGTTTACACTTATACCTTTAAATATTTCAGAAAAAAAGCTGGATGATATAAACATATCTTTTGAAGCATCATATTCGTAAAAGCCATTTTCAGTGGGCGCAATGATCTTGTTCCGTACTTTATAAACATAATAGTGATTAACTGACGAAAGACCTTTGTTGAACGCATAAGATTTAACCACTGGTTGCGTTGGAGTGGCCAGGTTTATTTTAAATATTCCTTTGTAAGGATGAGCCACCCATATATCATCGTTATCGATAGCTACAATCCTGGCTGATTCGAAATGCGCATTTATATTATGATTGATGAGTCTGCCATTTTCATAATTGTAAAAACTTACCCCCTGGTAATTACCGGCAAGCATAACAGGAGCCGAGTGGTTGTTTAAAAGAAAGAAATTCCAAAAACCTGAAGAATGATCAAAATCAATAGCTGTATTATTTTTAATAATAAACGAACCCTCATGGTGAGCCATCAATAATTCATTATTTACTTCCGAAAGGTTCCATACTTGTCCCTGTGAGTTTTCTACAGGTTTAAAACTGCCTTTAACCTGGCTGATAGTTTTATGTTCATCAATTGGTATGGAATATAAACCGTTGGTTGTTCCAACATAGAGGGTGTTATTATGAATGATAGCGGCGTATCCTGAAGCCTCACTTTGCCTGTCTGGATTTATTTGTTTGATGGCATTTCCATAAGCAACAAAACCAATTCCATTATCAAGCCCCAGCCATAAATTTTTATTCCGGTCCAAAAAAACGTGTCGCACATTATTATTTTGCAAACCTTCAAGTGTAGAAAAGCTTTGCACCAGGTTTCCTTTTTGATCTATCACAAAACAACCATCCAAACTTGTTGCGAGAAGTAAATGATTGTCATCAATAACAGCTGCTGTGTATATATTTTTTTTCGCAATGCTGTTTATGGCCTCCGTGCTAAACTTCGTAAGTGTATTATTTGATAGGTAATAAACTCCGTTTTTCAGGGTAGTAACTATTGAAGTGTCTTTCGAGTAGGCAACTATAGAGGTTATAAGAAACTCCTTCGGAAGAATATTTTTATTGATTGAAGGTTGCCATTGATTATTCCTGAACTCAAGTAACCTGTTAGCATTATCCTGTGCAATAAGTATATTATTAGAACTTCCTAAAAATCGCCAGTCACTGTTGGGATAAACCGTGAAAGTATTCCCGCTCAGTTTCATGATCTTACTGACCGTTCTGAAAAAGATATTATTATCATAGGAAACGATACTCCAAACATCCTGGAAGGATCTCTCGCCGGCCGGCAATAATTGTTTTAAAGAATGATAGAGAAGCTTCCCATTATTATCGGGAGAAAAAAAGCCTATTTCATTCTGTCCGCCAACATAAATTTTATTGCCTTTGATTTCCACTGAACGCACAACCGTATTATTGGGCAGCCTGTTTATTTTCCAATAAGTTCCGTCAAATGCCAGGAGCCCTTCGCTATTCCCGAAGTACATGATGCCATTAGAATCCTGTTTAATATCCCAGTTTTGCGCCCCGGCAGCATACACAGCCTTACTATAATTTGTTATTTCTGGAAGTCCTATTACGTTTTGAGCTGGCAAAATGTCACAACGCGTTGCCATAATAAAAACAAGCAGAATTATCTTTTTCATTGGAGTAATTGGGGCAATGAAAATAAATTATTTTTTGATGTAGTAGTATTGAAGTACTGAAAAAGCCTGAAAAAACTGGAAATATTTTTTTTGACGTAGTAGTGTAGTATCCGTTTTTTAGGAATTGCTGTATAACACCTTCATTTTTGTTATAATGATTTTCTTCTTACAGGAAAATCGAATACTGCCAAAATTTCACAATTTAAAAATTGCTTGGGTATGATTAAAACTACATGCTTATGTTTTGTATTCTACTTACTTGCGTTCCAGTTTGTTAGTGCGCAGGGATTGCCGGTAACGGGTAGAATAACAACCTCAACAGGAGAGCCTGCAGCAGGTGCAACAGTAACAGTGAGAAGCACAAATGCTGCAACAAGTGCCGATGCGAATGGAAATTATCGCATCAATGTTCCTTCTTCAAATTCAGTTTTAGTTTTTACGTCGGTAGGTATGGCTCCGGTTGAAATGACCGCAGGTACTTCCCGCATTTTGAATGTCGTTTTGCAACCTTCAACTGCTTCATTAAGTGAGGTGGTTGTAATTGGTTACGGTACGCAAAAAAAGAGCGTGGTTACGGGTGCAATATCAAGTGTAAAAGCAAGTGATATTGACAACCAGCCAATTGCACGTATCGAACAATTTTTACAAGGAAGAGCTTCCGGCCTTACAATAGCCGCAAGTTCAGGACAGCCCGGCGCTGGTTCTACACTTCGCGTTAGGGGTACTACATCTATTAATAATAGTGACCCGCTTTATATCGTTGACGGAATACCGGTAGACATCGGCGGTATAGATTATTTAAATCCTAACGATATTGAATCTATTGAAGTTTTAAAAGATGCGGCCTCTGCAGCCATTTATGGTGCACGTGCAGCAAGCGGTGTAATATTAGTAACCACTAAAAAAGGAAGAGCCGGCAGAACTTTAGTCAGCTACAATGGCTATTATGGTACACAGGCACCGGCGCATAAGCTTGATCTTTTAAACGCAACTGAATATGCGACCTTACAAAATGAGGCTTCTTTAGCAAGCGGTGGTGCAATCAAATTTGCAAACCCTTCGGCTCTTGGGGTTGGGACTGACTGGCAGTCTATTATTTTTAATAACAGTGCTAAAATCCAGGACCATGAAATAAGCATCAGCGGTGGAAACGATCGTTCTACTTTCTATACTTCCTTCGGTTTATTTAACCAGGAAGGAATTGTAGCTCCTGAAATCTCGTCTTACAAAAGATTCAATTTCAGGATGAATGCGAATCATAAAATAAATAACTGGCTGAACATCGGAACCAACCTTGGCTACTCACATATTAAAAGTGTGGGTGTAGGTAATACGAACAGCGAATTTGGCGGCGTGTTAAGTTCTGCGATCAACCTGGATCCAATCACTGTTCCGGTGATTACCGATCCGGCAATTGCTGCAACGTCTCCTTATGCGCCAAGCGCCAATAATTTAAATGGTTTAGGAACCGTGAGAGATGCCAATGGAAATCCTTACGGAATTTCTACAATCGTTCAGCAGGAAATGGCCAACCCGCTTGCTTATATCAAAACGCACCTGGGTAATAACGGATGGTCTGATAATATGGTAGGAAATGCTTTTGTGGAAATTGAACCATTGAAAGGTTTTAAAGTAAGAACTAACATCGGTGCTAAATATGCATTTTACGGCAGCGAAAGTTTTGCTCCTATTGCTTATTTAAATGCATCTACTATTACAAAAAACAATTCTCTCTTCCGTGGAAGTAACCGCAGCTTTAATTATACATGGGAAAATACGGCTTCATACACACGCAGTATAGGCCTGCATAATTTCACTGCACTTGTTGGTACAGGTGCCTATGTAGATAATTATTTTTCAAGAAACAGCGGTGTTACTTACCAAAATCTTCCGATCAATACTTTCGCAGATGCATCAATGAACTACAGTGTTGTTGCTGCTGACAGAATAGGATCAGGAAGTGAAAATACACCGCACAAAGTGACTTCTGTTTACGGCCGTGTAACTTATGATTACGGCGAAAAATATTTGTTCACTGGTATCATTCGCCGTGATGGTTCATCAAGATTCGGAAGCAATAATAAATACGGATACTTTCCTTCAGCTTCAGTTGGCTGGGTAGCTTCTAAAGAACATTTCTGGCCAGGAAAAACACCGGTTACTTTCTTTAAACTTCGTGGTTCGTATGGTGTTACCGGTAATGATAATATCGGAGACTTCAGGTATGTATCAACAATTGGGGGCGGAAGAAATTACACTTACGGAACCAACGATGTTTATACAGTAGGCTATAGCCCTAATGGTATTTCAAATCCTGATCTTAAATGGGAACAAACGAGCCAGGCTGATATTGGTTTCGATGCGAGCCTCTTCAGAAATTTTACTGTAAGTTTTGACTGGTACAACAAAAAAACTACCGGTATGTTATTGGGTGTGAGCGTTCCTCTTTATGTAGGAGTTGGCGGACCGGTAGGTAACGTAGCTGATATGTCTAATAAAGGTTACGAACTGGAACTGGGTTATAATAAAACAATCAGAACTGTAAGGTTCGAAGTAAAAGCTAATATTTCACACCTTACAAATACCGTTACTTCCCTGGGCGTTGATAAAAAATACCTGACTGGCGCATCACTGCAGTCAAGCCAGTATGAATTGAGCCGCATTGCTGTAGGACATGCGATTGGTTCTTTTTATGGATTCCAAACAATGGGAATTTTCCAAACTCAGGCAGACGTTAACAGCTACGTAAATAAAAATGGTGGTTTAATTCAGCCAGGTGCAAAGCCAGGTGACTTTATATGGGCCGACCAGAATGGTGATGGTGTAATAGATGCCAATGACCGTACATTCATCGGCGATCCTACTCCGGACTGGTCTTATGGATTTACGGTAAGCGCCGCTGTTAAAGGTTTTGATCTCGTTGTGTTTGGACAAGGCGCAGCAGGTAACCAGATATTTAATGGCTTACGCAGGCTGGATATTCCAACAGCAAACTGGACCACAAAAGCATTAAATCGCTGGACTGGTCCTGGAACTTCAAATGATTTTCCTCGTTTAACTACTACAGATCCAAATCACAATTTCAGTAATCCTTCAGCGTTCTATTTAGAGAGCGGCGATTACTTCAGAATTAAAGTGCTTCAGCTCGGTTATACTTTACCATCTTCTCTGATCAGTAAAGTTCATTTTCAGAAAGTACGCATATATGTTAGCGGAAACAACCTGGTGACACTTACAAAATATACTGGTTTTGATCCTGAAATTGGTGGTGGAAGTTATGGTATCGATCGCGGCTTCTATCCCCAGGCACGTTCATTTACTGCAGGTATTAACCTTACATTTTAAAACATTGCTTATATGAAAAAATCGTATAAAAGTTACATCGTATTATTTATCGCGGCAGTATCAATTCTTGCAGCGTGTAAAAAGGCTTTTCTTGAAGTGCACCCGGTAGGAGGCACTGCTCTTGAATCCGGTTATTATAAAAATGCCGCTGAAGTTTTTAATGGTCTCGTAGCAACTTACGATCCGTTAGGTTCAGAAACAGGCGGTACTTATTCTGATAAAGTTGGTTTATTGAATGCAGCCTCTGATGATTGCGGAGCTGGTGGCGGTAGCGCAACTGACCAGGTGAACTGGGCCAACTGGGATAATTTTACAGTAACAGTAGGACAGGGACCGCAGGGTGATTTATGGGGAAGAAACTATACCGGAATTTACCGGGCTAATCTTCTCTTAAGTAAAATGGAAAATGTGCCTGATCTTACTGCGGCTCAAAAAGGAAGATATACTGCAGAAGTAAAATTCTTACGTGCTTATTATTATTTCGACCTGGTGCGTCTATTCAAAAATGTACCATTGATCACTGCTTCAATTCCTACCGCAGAAATTTATAATATCCCCCAGGCAAAACCTGAAGAAGTATATGCGCAAATTGAAAAAGATCTGACAGAAGCTATTGCAGAAGCAAATTTACCTAATACTGTTTCAGCTGCTACTGAAGGTGGCCGTGTTACTAAAGGCGCTGCTAAAGCCTTATTAGGAAAAGTTTATTTGTATGAAGAAAAATGGGCCGCTGCTGCACAGCAACTGGGTGATGTAAATGGAACACCGGGTGGAACGAGCACTTATGGGTACAAGTTGCTTTCTAATTTCGGAGACATTTTTAAACCAACCAATAAGTTTAACTCAGAATCAATTTTTGAAATCGTTCACACTTCACAGGCACGCCAGGACTGGAATGCATGGGGTGCTTTTGAAGGTAACGTAATGGTGCAAATGGTTGGACCAAGAAATTACAACGGACCAATTTATGTAACAGGCTGGGGCTTTTGTCCATTAACAACAGAACTGGTTAATGCAATTAAAAATGATCCGCGTTATCCTTACACTGCTGCAAATATTGACAGTATCGTAAATGCTGCTCCTGGAAGAACCTATGAAAAAGGATACCAGAACACAGGATATTTTATTGAAAAATATGCACCTAAATCTACCTACAGATCTACACTGGGTGGAGTTGCAGATTTAAATTATCCATACGATTACATCGAGATCCGTTTAGCAGATACTTATTTAATGGAAGCAGAAGCTTTGGTTCATACGGGTTCAAATACTCCCAGAGCACAGGCACTATTAGATGCAGTAAGAGCACGTGTAGGATTGGCCAGCGTTCCTGTATCGTTACCAAGTATTTATAACGAACGTCGTTTAGAATTAGCAACAGAAGGTCACCGCTTTTTTGATCTTGTTCGTACAGGACAAGCTGCAACAGTATTAGCGCCCTTTGGTTTCAAAACGGGTAAAAATGAATACTTGCCCATACCATTAAATGACTTGAATAATACGAAGCTGGTTCAAAACGCCGGATATTAATTATTATCAAAAAAAATATCATGAAAAATAATTTCAAAATATACATTACTGCTTTTGCAGCGTTTGCTGGCTTAGGCGTTCTGTCTTGTAAAAAGCAGGTGGGCGGAACTTTAGGTGCCCTTCCTAAAGCTGATTTTGCAATAGTTCCCGGAACAAACCCAAACAATATTACACTGGTGAATAAAACGGATGTTCCTTCGGTACCTTATTGGAGAATTAATAATTCTTCAAGTTTGATATCAGGGGATTCAGCGAAAACGAGTTTTGTTTTTGCGGGCACTTATAATGTTACCATGTATGTAACGGCACAGGGAGGAATTGATTCAATTACAAAACCTGTTGTAATCGCACAAAGCGATCCTACTGCCTGCCAGGGAACACAACTAGGTTTTATTACAAGCTGCACTGCTAAGACATGGAAATTAGATCCAACTGCAGCTGCATATAAAGTTGGACCTGGTCCCAATGATGGAAGCTGGTGGTCAAGTGGTACAGGAGATGTAACAGCGAGATCATGCGAATTCAATGATGAGTATACTTTTTCATTTAACGCAAGCCAGACTTTTACTTACGATAATAAAGGAGACTTCTTTGGTGATGGTTACTTAGGTAATAATAGTGGCGCATGTCAACCTTCAGCTAATTATACCGCTGCACAAAAGCCATGGGGTTCAGGAACATTTAAATATTCTTTCACTCCGAATACGGGTGTTAATAAATTAGGTCAGCTTACCGTTATAGGATTAGGCGCCCACATCGGTTTACAAAAAGTAAGAAACGGTGGTGAAGTAACAACAGGCCCTGCAGCTTCTATTACTTATGACGTGCTTTCTGCTACGCATAACACTGCCGGCAATTATGATCTGTTAACATTGGGTGTTGATATAGGTGGCGGAGGCTGGTGGACATTCAGGCTTCGTTCCTTTTAAAACTTTCTCTCTGTAAGCATTAGTTTTAATTAGTAGCCGGCTTGTAAAAGAGCCGGCTATTTTTCTAAATCAAACATTATGAAAGTAAAAGAATTTGCAGCGTTGTTTTTGTTACTGACTTTATTTTCCTGCACAAAACCTGCATCACCTGCACCGGCAGTTGAGACAAAACCAGTACTTAAAATATCTGATGTTACACTTAACCGTGAAATTATTAATACCACATTCCGGTTTTTTATAGACCTGAATAATGTATCATCAAATACTATTTCAGTTAACTATACAACAGTGGATGGTACTGCAAAAGCCAATAAAGATTATATACCAGTCTCGGGGACATTAACGATAAATCCAAACCAGGCAAATGCTTTTATAGATGTTATAGTTAAAGGCGATAGTTTGAGACAGGATGATCAGCAGTTCTACCTCCAGTTAAGTTCGCCGGTAAATGGAACACTTAGCACAGATAAAGGCGTTGCAACAATTAAGAACGAGGGGACTTATCTAACTACTGATAACACGGGGTATGTTTCTTCAACAAGCTATGCAGGTTATCATTTAGCATGGGCAGATGAGTTTGACGGAAAAACTTTAAATGATCAATATTGGAACTTTGAAACAGGCGGAACAGGCTGGGGTAATCATGAACTAGAAAATTATACTGCACGTTCCCAGAATTTATTTTTGTCTGACGGTAATCTTATAATTGAAGCAAGAAAAGAAACGTTCGGAACAAATAGTTATACTTCTTCTCGCATTACTACCAAGAACAAAAAGTCTTTCCTGTTTGGCAGAATAGATATCAGGGCAAAAATTCCTGTCGCAAAAGGAATGTGGCCCGCCTTATGGATGCTGGGAAATAATATAGACCAGGTTGGCTGGCCCGCATGTGGCGAAACGGATATTATGGAACTGATAGGAACGCATCCTAACCAGGTGGTTGGTTCATTACACTGGAAACTTGCTAATGGATCCGGAGGAACTTATAATAATACTTACACGCTTCCTTCAGGAGATTTTTCTCAGCAGTTCCATGTATTTAGTTTGATATGGGAACAAAACAGCCTGCAAATTTTAATAGATGATAAACCTTATGTAACCGCCACGGATCAGAACATCAGCAGCGGCACATACCCGTTTAATAGCCCATCTTTCTTCATATTTAATGTTGCTGTTGGCGGCGACTGGCCCGGCCCCCCGGATAATACAACTCCATTTCCGCAACGTATGTTTGTTGACTATATAAGGGTCTTTCAAAAATGATTATCAAGTAGTATTATTGATGTGATAATCTGCTTTGCCATAAATGAGAAATAAAAAATCTTTAATACTAATAGTCACTATTTGCGGATTAATTATGTTTTTGTCGCGGTGTATTAGTGTTGAGAAATCTAATGACCCCCGCGGAAATGTATATGCCGGCTCATTAACCTGTCGGCAGTGTCATCAATCAATTTATGATACTTATACGAGTACTGCACATTATAAAAGTACCCGGCCAGCTTCAGATAAAAATGTATTGGGAAGTTTTCACAACGGACAAAATGTTTTTGCATACGATGAACACACAAAGATGATGATGGAACACCGTGACAGCGGAATGTTCCAGGCTTTATATGTGAATGGAAAAGAAAAAGAAGCACACCGCTTCGATCTGACTTTCGGTTTAAGACATGCACAGACTTTTTTATACTGGGAGGGAAACAAAAGTTTTGAATTACCGGTTTCCTATTTTATTCCTGCAGCCTCATGGGTTGCAAGTCCTGGTTTTTCTGCAACGCATGTTAATTTTAAAAGATTTATTGGAAGAACCTGTTATGAATGTCACAGTTCTTTTATCGACAGTAAACTAAATCAGTCACCGCAAGGCATTGAAGAAGTGCTGGACAAAACCACGTTGATCAACGGTATTGATTGCGAAAGATGTCACGGTCCTGCAGTTAATCATGTAAACTTTCATCTTGCATATCCCGGCGCTAAAGAAGCAAAATATATTATCAAATCTGCATCCTTAACACGCCAGCAAAAATTAGATGCCTGTGCCGTATGCCATTCAGGTAATGATAAACAGAAAGAGATATCTGCTTTTAAATTTAAAATGGGAGATACACTTGCAAACTTTTTTCTTCCCTGGGCACCGCATCGCAAAACAACAGAATTTGATGTGCATGGTAACCAGTATCAATTATTATCCGAGAGCAAATGTTTCCTGCAAAGCAAAGTCATGACCTGTGGCACCTGCCACGACCCGCATACGAATGTTGTGACTGATCTCAGCATGTATTCAAACAAATGTGTAAGCTGTCATAACGAAGTTGAACATCGTTCTTTAAAGATGGATGCCGCCATGAAAAACACGATAAAGACGAATTGTATAGATTGTCATATGCCTGAACAACCTTCAAGAATATTTGCCTTTCAGCTATCGGGAAGTACTGAAAAAGCAGCTTACTTATTGCGGACACATAAAATTGCGGTTTACCCCGTCATAAAACAATAATCCTATGATGAATACCATTAACCAAAAACATTTTAGAGCATTTGTTATCATATTTCTGATCGCAGGTTTTGTATGCTGCACAAAAAAAGGAAATACAACTG
>JAQBNK010000114.1 GCA_028288595.1 Chitinophagaceae bacterium | reverse complement strand
TAAAAATTCTAAATTTTTTAGCCTCTTAAAATAATAAAGCTTCTTTTTTTCCACATTTACCGGATTTTTATGCGATTTTATTTCTTTTATATTTGATATTGACCGGAATTTAGTTCTTTTGCTTCTTGAAAAATTTACCTATGTCATTACGATTCGATGCACTTTCCCGTATTACGGCGAACAATGAAGTAATCAATGTTGCCGGGTCAACCAAGATCACATCGATCTTTGGTGAAAACGTCTTTACGATGAAGACGGCAAGAGAATATTTAAGCGATGAAGCTTATAAAAGTCTTGTTACCAGTATTAAAGGCGGAAAAAAAATTGATCGCACAGTAGCCAACCAGATCGCAAATGGTATTCGTGCCTGGGCAGAAAGTAAAGGTGTCAGTCACTTTACACACTGGTTTCAACCATTAACGGGCAGCACCGCTGAAAAGCATGATTCTTTTTTTACCATAAAAAGTGATGGCACTGCTATCGAAGAATTTGATGGGGCCGCGTTGATACAACAGGAACCTGATGCATCTTCTTTTCCAAGTGGTGGACTCAGAGCCACTTTTGAAGCCCGCGGTTATACGGCCTGGGATCCTTCATCACCGGCATTTATTATGGAGATCGGTTTAGGTAAAACACTTTGCATTCCTACCATCTTTGTTTCCTATACCGGCGAGAGCCTCGATTATAAAGCCCCTTTATTAAAAGCGCTTGAAGCATTAAATAAAACGGCTGTTGATGTTTGTAATTATTTTGATAAAAATGTTGCCAAAGTAACCGCCACGCTTGGCTGGGAACAAGAATATTTTGTGATCGATGAATCGCTTGCAAATGCACGGCCCGATTTAGTACAATGCGGCAGAACCGTATTCGGTGCAGCTCCCGCAAAAGGACAGCAATTAGAAGATCATTATTTCGGTTCCATACCTGAGAGAACTTATGCGTTTATGCGTGACTTCGAACAGGAATCTTATAAGCTCGGTATTCCATTGAGAACAAGACATAATGAAGTGGCGCCCGGCCAATTTGAGTGTGCCCCCATTTTTGAGGATGTATCCATAGCAGTTGATCACAATACTTTATTAATGGATATCATGGACCGCGTGGCCCGCAGGCATAAGCTGCGTGTGTTGCTTCATGAAAAACCATTTGCAGGGATTAATGGAAATGGCAAGCATAATAACTGGAGCATGGCTACCGATACAGGCGTTAATTTACTTGCACCCGGTAAAACGCCTAAGACCAACCTGATGTTCCTGACGTTTTTCGTGAACACCATTAAAGCAGTGCATGATTATTCTGATTTATTAAGAGCCTCCATTGCTTCGGCAGGTAATGATCACCGCTTAGGAGCGAATGAAGCACCGCCTGCAATCATTTCTGTTTTTGTTGGACAATACCTATCTAAAGTTTTGAATGATATAGAAACAAGAGTTGGCGATAAATTCGATGAGCAGGATGAAGCGAGCCTGAAACTCGACCTTCATAAAAGCATCCCTGAATTGTTGCTGGATAATACAGACAGGAACAGAACTTCTCCTTTCGCTTTCACCGGGAATAAGTTTGAATTCAGGGCCGTAGGTTCTGCCGCCAACTGCGCCAATGCAATGACGGTGTTAAATACTATTCTTGCTGAAACACTGCGCAACTTTAAAACCGAAGTAGATGGCATGATTGAAAAAGGCGACAAGAAAGAAGTGGCTATCATGCAGGTGATACAGCGATATATTGTTGAAAGCAAAAAGGTTTTATTTGAAGGTGATGGTTATAGTGCAGAGTGGCAGAAAGAAGCAGAGAAAAGAGGATTACCAAACGTAAAAACAACACCCCTTGCGTTAGACGCCATGATCACTAAAAAAGCCAAATCGCTTTTTGAAAAAAATGGAGTGTATAATCATTCTGAACTGGAAGCAAGACACGAAATAGAACTGGAAAAATATATTAAGAAAGTACAGATCGAAGCAAGGCTGATGGGTGATCTTGCGATCAACCATATTATTCCTGCAGCTATCGGGTACCAGAATATCCTGCTAAAAAATATTCGCGGGTTAAAAGAAGCAGGTCTTGCTGACGCCGCATATAGCAGCCAGGTGAAATTACTTAAAGAAATATCTGAGCACATTAATGTGATCTATGATAAAGTGAATGCGATGGTTGAAGCAAGAAAAGTGACTAACAATATTGAAGACAGCAGGAAAAAAGCAATAGCTTATTGTGAAAAAGTAAAAGAAGTTTATTTTGATGAGATACGTTATCATGTTGATAAACTGGAGATGCTGGTAGACGATCAATTATGGACACTTCCAAAATACCGCGAACTTTTATTTCTTAAATAATCATCCATCAACCTAATAAAAAAGCCTCCCCCTAAGGAGGCTTTTTTATTGAACAGCCTGCCAGATGTTATCATCATTTAACATGTTTGCAGCAAAAAAGGCGACCAATTGGCAATATAAATAGACCAAATGCCCTTTAAAAAATTTAAAGAAAATTTCATTGTAACAGGCGAAAACTTACCCTACTTTTAGTTAAAATAATTTTTATTTATGAAAAAAGTATTAGCCCTTTTAGCTATCTGCGCAACCCTGTTTGCAGTGAATGTAAATGCACAGGGCGGTGGTGGAAACTTTGACCCTGCTCAAAGAAAAGCTATGATGAAAGAACGTTACAAACCCCTTCTGGTAGACAAAGTAAAGTTATCTGCTGACCAGGCTGATAAAGTTTCAGATGTACTGATCGATGCGCAAATGAGCTCTATGCAGTTTCGCAGAGACCAGGCGTTAAGCGATGATGACAAGAAGAAAAAAATGGACGAAGTAACAACAGACCGTAACAAAAAATTAAAAGACCTCTCGTTAACCGACGATCAGATCAAAGCGATCGATGATGCAATGGCTGAAATGAGAAAGAATCAACCGCAGCGCCCTCAGGGTGGTGGTGGAAATTAATTTTTACCTGATAAATAAAAAACCCGTGGTTAACCACGGGTTTTTTATT
>JAQBNK010000101.1 GCA_028288595.1 Chitinophagaceae bacterium | reverse complement strand
GAGAAAAGCACTTTCTATTAAAAACTCCATCAGGATCGTACTGCTTTTTGCGCCAATTGCCTTTTTTAAACCGATCTGGCTGGTTCTTTCCCTTACCGTTACGAACATAATATTGGCAACCCCGAATGCCCCTACAATTAACGATAATCCTGCAATGGCCCAGCCACCAATATTTACGGTTCCAAAAAAGCCACTTACCTGCTCACTAAAAACATTCACATCATTCAATGCGAAATTATCTTCTTTTAAAGGGCTTATTCTTCTTAACTGGCGCATTACGCCACGCAGTTCATCTATCAGTGCAGATGTGGGTATCCCGGGCTTACCCTGTACCATTATAAAAGGATTAGAATTGTCTTTGGTTACATCGTAAATACTTGCGAAATAACGATACGATAAAATGATACAGTTATCATAATCGTATCCGCCGACAAAACTTTGTCCCTGTTTTTTTATAAGACCGATTACATGAACGGTTTTACCCTGGAACTTTACATCTTTTCCCACAGCTCGTTTAGCCTCACCAAATAATGATTCCGCAACAGTAAATCCAATTACACCTGTTGCATTACCCCGCTGAAATTCCACTTCGCCGAGGTAGCGCCCATCTTCAATATCTACAGTTTGTATTTTATCGAACTCGTCTGAAACGCCATATATGTTTACATTATTGACGATGTTATCGCCATAGATCATATTAGCATTGCTGCCCGTAAAAAAGCATACATGTTCTGCCAGCGTGCTTTTTTCTTTAATAAATTTTACTTCTTCATATTTTGGTTTGGGGCGCATCAGGTATTTCCACCAGGGATAGTCGGGCCCGCCGCCGGCATATTCCCATTTATCGATATAGATCGTATTTGAACCCAGTGATTTTATATCTGACTGAACTTTATATTCAAGGCTGTTAACTGTAGCGAGCACACCGATAATGCAAAAAATACCAATGGTAATTCCGAAGAGGGAAAGAAAAGTACGGAGCTTATTTACTTTAAGTTCCTGAAGCGCCAGTTTAAAGCTGTTCCAGAGTATTTGCAGCAGTTTCAACATAATTCAAACCTACAGTAAAAAAGATGAAAACACGAGCGGGGCGGCGGGTTTTTGATAAACGGAGCGGTTTAAAATTCAACATAATTTTTATCACGAGAATCTCATCGCTTTTCTAACGAGGCGAAGTGTTTCGGAAGCTCTTGCTCTTGCTTTTGCGGCGCCCTGTTTCATTATTTTATCCAGGTAAGCCTGATCATTTTGAATATCATTGGCTTTTTCCCTGATAGGTGTAATAAAGCGGATCATATCTTCAGCCAGTTGTTTTTTCATATCCCCATAGCGGATGATGCAAGTATTAAAATCCTGTTCAAATTTTGAAATTGTGGCGGTATCGCTTGTAATATTCATCAGCGTAAAAAGATTCTCTATATAACCCGGTTTTACAGCGTTTGCTTCAACGGGTCCGCTGTCTGTTTTTGCTTTCATGATCTTTTTACGGATCATCTCGTCCTCATCGGCCAGATAAATAGTGGCCATTTGATTTTCACTTTTACTCATCTTTCCATTACCATCCAGGCTGAGTATTTTAGTAAGAGTATTACCGAAATTAAAAGGTTGAGGCAAAGGAAATACTTCTGTATAACGATTATTAAAACGATCTGCAAAGTTGCGGGCCATTTCAAGATGCTGTTCCTGGTCTTTACCCACAGGTACTTTTACGGCTCTCTGAATTAAAATATCGGCCGACATTAACACCGGATAAGTAAGTAGCCCTGCATTGACATTATCCGGCTGCAATCTTACTTTCTCTTTGAATGTGACCGTTTTTTCCAGCTCACCTTTATAAGCAAGCATATTCAGGTAGAGGTATAATTCTGCAGTTTCCGGAACGTCGCTTTGAACATATAAAGCCACTTTATCCGGGTCCAGGCCGCAGGCAATATTTTCTGCAAGCACACGCAATACACTGTTTCGTAATGCGGTAGTATCGGGGTGAGTGGTAAGGCTATGCTGATCTGCTACAAAAAAATAGCAATCATAATCATCCTGCATACGCACATAATTACGCATGGCACCAAAATAATTTCCCAGGTGCAGAAACCCCGTAGGCCGGATGCCGCTTACTACCACTTCTTTGCTCATCATTATAATTTGTAAGCGGCGAAGATAAACATTGGAAAGTCAAAAGTAAAAAGTCTGAAGAAATCGCACCCACGTAAAAACTGCTATGAAGTGCGACTGCTGAATAAAGAACAAAAAGTACAAGGGTGTGACACAACAGGTGCCGGGCCAGGATTACTGCAGCCGGTTCAATAAAAAAACTATAAAATAAAAACGATTATTTTTTTTGTTTGCGGTTCCGGGGATCAAACCAAACCAGGGTTTTATCGTTAGGGTCTGCATTATAATTAACACAGAGCTCTTCTCCTTTTTCAATTGGTCTTACTGTCCTGATGCTCATCGTCTCCTGTTCAAAATCCATATCATAATCGCAGTTAGAACTATAATCATGATTGTATAAAGAAACATAGCCCAGTGCAACACAACATTTTTTATGTTTCTCTCCCCATTCGAAAATATAGTCGTGGAGCCTGGTTTCTTCAATGTGCGTGCGGTCCTTACTGCTGAGTACAATAACGGGTGACATTTCAATTACCGTATTAGCGCCAATTCTCTGCGATGTAAATATTCCTCTTCCTCCTTTCTCCGATGGAGCCACGTACAAAAACGGTAAGATCATTGATTCAATTATTTGCGGAAGATATAAAAACTAATCTTGTGCCGTTTTTAGATAGCGTTAAGTACCGTGTGCTGCCTACGGTAAAATACTGTACAGCATTTAAAAATCGTGATCGTTTCAGCAGGTAATATTAATTTTGCGCCCTTATGAGCTATGATGTAGAAACATTATCATTGGATGATCAGTTTGAACAGATCATTGCGGCTGGTGATAAGCTGGAGATCAGGGATTTTCTGAATGATCAGAATATCTCTGATGTGGCCCACCTGATTAATGAGTATCCGGATTATACAGCCCAGATCGTAGCGAACATGGCCATACACAGGGCCGCCAGTGTTTTTAAAATACTCGACCTTTCGCAGCAGAAGCAAATTGTACAGGAGCTGCCGCCTTTTATAACAGCCGAACTGCTGAATGAATTACCTGCGGATGACCGTACAGATTTTTTGGAAGAACTGCCTAACGAAGTTATACGCGACCTCATTAAATTACTGGATCCTAAAGAACGTAAGATCACACTGGCATTACTGGGTTATCCTGAGGATAGCGTTGGAAGGCTGATGACGCCTGATTATGTATATGTGTACGCAAATAATACGGTTGAGGAAGTTTTTGCCATTATCAGAAAAGTAGCCAAGAACAGCGAGACAATTGATGTGATCTATATCATTAATGAAAAAGGTGAACTCGTTGATGATATTCGTATACGTGATATTATTCTTGCTGCTCCTGAAAAGCGGGTGGATGAACTGCTCGATGGAAGGGTGATAGCATTAAAAGTAAATGACGACCAGGAACATGCTAACCAGGTTTTCCAGATGAATAACCGCGTGGCATTACCGGTTATTGATGACAATAATATTTTATTAGGGATTGTAACGATCGATGATATGTTGTGGGTGGCGAATGAAGAGTACAGTGAGGATATGCAGAAAATAGGTGGTACTGAAGCGCTGGATGAACCTTACCTGGATGTGCCTTTCTTTAAACTGATGCGGAAGAGAGCCGGCTGGCTTGTTATATTATTTTTGGGTGAAATGCTGACCGCTACAGCGATGGCTTATTTTAATGATGAAATAGCGAAAGCAACCGTACTTACTTTTTTTATTCCATTGATTATGTCAAGCGGCGGTAACAGCGGCTCGCAGGCATCTACTCTAATTATACAGGCCATGGCAGTGGGCGATGTAAAATTGTACGACTGGTGGCGTGTCATGCGAAGAGAAATTCTTTCAGGATTTACATTAGGCGGAATCCTGGGTACTATAGGTTTTACACGGATCGTTCTCTGGCATTATTTAATGCAGCATGGAGTGATCCAGGATCTCTATGGAATTCATTGGTTGCTGATAGCCTCTACGGTTGGCGTTTCCATTATAGGTGTGATCCTTTGGGGAACAATTGCGGGCTCTATGCTACCGATCATTTTAAAAAGGGCAGGCGCGGATCCTGCTGCATCATCAGCGCCCTTTGTAGCTACGCTTGTAGATGTTACCGGGCTTGTTATTTATTTTTCTGTGGCTTATCTTTTTCTGCGCGGTATATTATTATAAATTTTTTATGCTGAAAAATTCTTCGAGGTAAGAGGCCGGCTGCAGGTTAAGATAGTGCTGCCTGTTTTCGTTTAACTGTTGAAAGCTTAGCTGTTTCACCTGGTCAGCTGAAATAAAATCTAATGCAGGTACTGATGGTTTGCGCTTAGTAATGATACCCAGGCCATGATCGCAATCCGCAACAAAAATATTAAGGTCCCTGCGAACAGACCTGAGGTAAACAATGGTTTTCCATACATCGCCGTTCCATTCATTTTTAAATCGATCGGCTTCCCATTCTTTAAACGAGATCTCGTGTTCTGCTGTTGGCGGGTTACAATCATGCATGATGATCACACCATCCTTGTCGAGATATTCCAGGCAGTTTAAAACATCTCTTAAGGCAAATTCGAATTCGTGCATACCATCTACCAGGCATACATGAAGTGGTTTTTTTAAAACTGATGCGGCATGTTTCTCAAAAAAAACATCGCTTGTTTCCTCAAAGAGTTTAGCCCGCATATTAGAGAGTGACTTTAAACGTCTTTTAAAAAGCCGGGCCCTGCTGAATTTAAAATGAGGATCAACAGCGATTTTATTGCGTGCATTTACATGGAAGAAAACCCTTCCAAAAAAAATTCCTATCTCCAGGTAATTATTGAATCCTATTTTTTTGAGCAGCTGTTGAACGAGTTGCCGCCTTTCGGTAACAGGCATAAAGTAAAAGGTTTAAGCAGGGAAGATAGCGGACTTAGTTTACCCACGGCATGGATGCCACATTATTGTACTTTGATCATTGCTCTCACCTGCTGCACAGACATGTTTTGAAGTCTTGCATAATAGACACCGGTGGGCAGGGTTCCGCCGTTAAAAGTAACCTTGTATTTGCCGGGAGTATATTCACGGTCAACAAGATTGCTGATCACTCTTCCCGTCATATCGATCACCTGTATAAGCGTGTGTCCTCCTGCAGTGGTAAAGCTGATGGTAGTGCTGGTTGTAAACGGGTTGGGATAATTGCTGATTAAATTATCGCCTGAATTATTGGGGTTCACTGTTTTGCAAGCCGCTGTGTTTACCAGGGGAAGTGTCTGAAAGTTTTTTAACATGATCGTTTGCAAATCCTTATTGGGTACACATAACCAGTTCTCTAAGAGTGTAGCATATACGCTTCTGAAATCGTATTGAAACGGAAGGTTGTCGTTTACCGTTGCATTGGCGGGTAGTGGAGGTGCGTTACCTATAACACCCGGCAATACTTGTTTACCAAATACAAATAATGGAGCGGCTGCGCCGTGATCTGTTCCACCGCTGGCATTACTTTTTATGCGTCTTCCAAATTCTGAGAACGTCATACCCACTACACGATCCTCGACACCTAAAAATTTCAGATCATCCTGGAATGCTTTTATCGCGTCACTTACTTTCTGCAAGAGAACCGCATGCGTACCCGTAGAAGTATCTGCGGCGTTTGCCTGCTGTGCATGTGTATCGAAGCTGCCGAATGTAACCATGTATACACGGGTGTGAAGCCCGCCTTTGATTAAACGTGCAACAATTTTTAACTGGTCTCCTAAAGTATTGCCGGAAGGATAAACAATTTGCTGGGTCACTTTTCCTGCGGCATCTTTAATTACGGTGGCATATTGCTGCGTTTGCTGGGCGATCTCTCTTATATAACTTAATTCTTTGCCTGCAGGCGTTGCTGGTGCAGGGCCAGTAGAACCGTTTAAAAAATTATAGAAATTAGAAGTGTTGCTGATACTCATTCCCATGCTTACTGCCGGGCCCTGTAAAGTAAGAGAGGTAATTGAACCGATTTGTATGGCCAGTGGATCCGTCATGGTACTGTTTGGATAACCATTTGGAAAATTGGGATACTCATAATTAAGATACCTTCCTGCCCATCCGCTATCCACCACCTGGCTGCTGTCTGAGGCGCTCATCCAGATATCAGTTGCACGAAAATGCGAAAAGCTGGGAGAAGGATAACCTACAGATTCCACTATGGTGGCTTTGCCTTCATTGAATAATGATTGAAGGCCCGTCATTGCAGGATGAAGACCCAGTTTTTTTGTGCCAGCCAGGGTAAGCACTTTATTTTCAGGGATAGCGATATTGGTTCTTGCATTTACATAATTGCTGTAAACCTCAAGCGGAATAACGGTATTCAATCCATCATTACCGCCGGTTAATTGTATCAGAACGAGTACATGATCGTTGTCGGTTGAAGGAGCCATTAAAGCTTTTACGAACGCAGCGTCTTCTGAAAAAGCTCTTACAGAAAAACCGCCAAGTATGCCAGGCAATACAACACCGGAGGCGAGTGTATCCTTAACAAATTGTCTGCGTTTCATAGTAATTATTTTAAGATTACGAAAGCTGGTACTCAGCGAGATTCATTAAATATTTAAAAAGATCACGAAGACGGTTTTTCACAATAGTCGCGTTGGCTGTATTATTCGGATTGGCGTTATAATCTATCCAGGCAGTTGTCCAGTAATTATCAGTTACCTGTCCTCCGAGTAAAATATCTTTTTTTATCTGGCTCTTTACCGCGGATGATAGCGGCATGCGAAACATCAGCGCAATTATTTCGTCCAGCAAAATATTTGGATCTGAAGGGTCGCTGACGGTGTTTGCAATCGCAACACTATCAACCTGAATTTTTTTTCCGCCAAAAGTGTAACCTGATAAAGTGAGCTGATCGGTAAACTGGTTTCGTTTAGGCAGTGTATCACTATTGATCCATATTTCATAAAACTGCGGAGACTGGTAATAAGCTTTCCACCCGCTTATGTCAGGAGGGTCACCTAAGTTCTGCTGCATATTAGATGCAAATGACAAGAGGCCGTTCCATAGCCCATAATTATTTACATAATCTGCTGATGCCGGAAACTGGATATTTAATTCACGGCAGAAACCAATGACCAAATCGAGCGGACTTTTAATAAGACATCCCTGGTTGAATGCGTCATAAAAATGTTCGCTTTTAAGGAGTGCATTTAAAACCGGTTTGATCTCGTAATTATTCTTCCTGAATATATCTGCAAGTGGTTGGATAACATTATTTTCAACAGCCACATCTATGTCATAATAAACGAACCACCGGTAGATACGACGACAAATATATTTTGCAACTTCATTTGCACTGAAGATCATATTTATCAGTGCGTCCAGTTCAAGATCGCCGGCAGTAGCCCCGGTTTTTCCTGTTATAACGGTATTGCCATAAAAAGCAGAAAACTGTTTGTTGCCTGTATCATGTTTTGTTGAATCAAAGAAAGAAGAGATGAGTGTGGCATTATTTCGCCAGCCTGTTAAAACTTTAGCAGCTGCTTTTACATCGGCTTCTGTATATAAAGAGTCAGGCCCTTTTCCGCAACAGAAAAGTTCCTGGAGTTCGCGACCGAAATTTTCATCAGGCGCTGTTGCAGTATTGTATTGCCCATTCAGATAAACGAGCATTGCAGGATCAATAGCAACCTGTCTTGTTATTGTTTTGAAATTACCCAGTGCATTAGCACGAAGCATTGCATGGTGCTTAAAAATGTATTGTGCATTACCCACATCATTTGTTTCTGTGCTGAAATGATTGTGCAGGAATAATGTCATTTTTTCCCGGATGCTGCGGTCCTGGTTAATGAGTAAACCCATCCACCATTTTTTAAATGCGGCTCTTCTTCTTGATTGAATTGTTCCATCATTATTTGTATCATTCACCCATGTAGTACCTGCAGCAATGTTGGTGTCTGGTGTAGTTACGCCGGTGGTATCATAATCTTTTACAGGTGGCGCAGGTAAGGGAGAAGCAGGCGCTAAAAGTTCATCAACCGCCTGGATCATTGTTTTGTTCTTGAAATATTTTATATCTGTTTTTGTGCTTCCGAACATGGTTCGTTTCAATAAATGGCTGATCTCCGTTTCAGTCCACGGGCCGGAATATTCTTTAAGTGATGTGTTAGTTCTGTCGGCGACACGGTAGTGTGCCTTAGCGGCACTTACAGGAGGAGGCGTGCCTATAGCAGTTAGAAACGAACGGCGGTCCATAATCAAGGGGGTTTACCAGGAATTCAATTATTAAGATACGGCTATTTACCGTGGCGATGCCTGTAAATGCGTATGTTTTCCGGTTTTTTGGGATCTTAAAATGGCAGCAATCTTGTAAGGATTTATATATGCGAACACACGCAAAGCTGGTATCAGAAAGAATAAAATGCAGGAAGAAATTCCTGTTCTATTTTCCTAAAGGTTTTTACGACCAGCAGTATATTGATTGGGAGCGTGGTTATAAATGGAATGCGCATCTCGAATGGAATGCTTTGCTTGATAAAAAACAATACGAATCTCTTTTGGCTGAAGGTAAATACAATGACATAGCACAGCGGGCTGTACGGTTAGAGACACGAACAAATCTTCTTTTTTCGTTTGAGAAAATGGCTTTAAGAGATGCTGTTAAAACCTCCGCGGGAGCAAAGAATTTTGCTACAGGGTTATATGAATATGTTTACGGAAAAGCTTCACTGAAACAGCGCTTCGAAAATTTTTCAGAAATACTTTCCACATTGCCTGTAGTACAAACCCGTGTACATACATGGCCTCTTCAAACGGTTTTTGGATTTTTGGGTAACCCTGAAGAACATATTTTTCTAAAGCCACGTGTTACACAGCGGGCTGCCGAAGCTTACGATTTCGTTTTTGAATATACTTCTAAACCGAACTGGAAAACTTATAGCAGTATGATTGCTTTTGCTGAACAAGTAAAAAACGATATGATCGATTTAAAGCCCCGCGACTACATAGACCTTCAGTCTTTTATCTGGGTGATGGGGTCTGATGAATACCCCGATTAATTATTCAGTTACTTTTACCGTTTTTACAATAAACCCGGCTAATAA
The DNA here is from genome assembly GCA_028288595.1 of Chitinophagaceae bacterium. Lineage (GTDB taxonomy): Bacteria > Bacteroidota > Bacteroidia > Chitinophagales > Chitinophagaceae > JAQBNK01. The sequence goes on along the minus strand of JAQBNK010000101.1, from coordinate 11,512 downwards.
CCCAGGGCCCGTTAAAGCATGGAAAACCCAAAGTCAATTCTTCAATTACGAATCACAGTAATGTGCTTCTTTTTTATGCAGGGGCTTTGCTTTTCATCCTGGGCCAGCCGTATTCCAACTATCAAAAGTGCATTGCATATTTCAGAAGCCGGACTGGGAACTTTATTGCTGGCATTACCTGCAGGACAATTAACGATGATGCCCTTTTCAGGAAGACTTGCAAACCGCTATGGCAGTAAACCAACGTTAACGATAGGTCTAATGTTTTATGCTTTTGCACTAACTAATCTTGGAGCAGTTACGCATGTATGGCAGTTGGCACTTGCACTTTATTTTTTTGGCCTGGGTGGTAACCTGAGTAATATTTCTGTTAATACACAAGGTGTAAATATTGAAAAGATAGCAGGTAGGCAAATTATGGCTTCTTTTCATGGAGCATGGAGTCTTGCAGGTTTTACCGGTGGTGCCATTGGCGCATTTATGATTGCTAATATGGTATCGCCCTATTTACATTTCTGGATCATTGCCGGCATTATTGTTATTACAATCTTCATTGCCAGGAGACACTTATTACCAGGCACTGTCATATCTGAAACCAAACCTTTTTTTACAAAACCGGATAAAGCATTGATGCAGCTAGGAGTAATTGGTTTTTGTAATCTTGCCTGCGAAGGGGCCATGTTTGATTGGAGCGGAGTTTATTTTCAAAAAGTAGTGCATGCACCCTCCTCATTGATTACGCTTGGCTATATCGCTTTCATGTTTACCATGGCAGGTGGAAGATTTATTGGTGACCGGCTTGTAAGACGCGTAGGGCAAAAAAGAATGCTTGAAGTAAGCGGTATACTGATAGCCCTCGGGCTTACAATTGCTATTGCTTTTCCTTATATACTTACTTCAACGATTGGATTTTTAATTGTAGGTTTTGGTGTTTCATCTGTTGTTCCAACAGTTTATAGCGCGGCAGGAAGAAATACAAAAGTATCACCCAGTATCGCGATCGCTTCTGTTTCAAGTATCAGCTTTCTTGGTTTCTTAATGGGTCCGCCGCTGTTGGGCTACATTGCTGAAATAGCTAACCTGCGATATTCATATGCCCTTGTAGCAGTATTCGGACTCGCAACAAGTATACTGGCGTCCCGTGCAAAACTTTTACAGTAACATGAAATAAAAAAAGCAGCCTGTGGCTGCTTTACTATGTACTGCATCCCAGATGCTAAAGTTTACCGGTGTATTTGTTTAACGTATCCATTGCGGTATCCTTCATACCATTCAATGTATCCGGATTACGTCTTAAATAATAAACCACACCTGCGATTCCTGCTGCTAATAATAACTTTTTCATAGCTCTTCTTTTGTCTATTATAACGCAATGAGCGTACCATGTTTAGTTAAGAAAAATATTGTTGATTAAATATTGATCGTTGTTATTATTGGGTATAATACCCATTTTTAGAATGAAAGGGATTCTTATAAGATGCATGCTTTCAGCAGCTTATAAATTGGCATAGAAAATGTTTTTCCTAAACAGGAAATGTGTTAGAATTGGTAATGATGATGTAGAAAGTGTAAGATGATTTCAAGGAATGTGACCGATAGTCATACTAACTCATTAAGGTTCCAGCAATCAGCTGGGGCCTTTTTTTATCCAAATAATGCGAGGGTGTAAAGGATATCACTTTCAGCAACTAAAAAGGATTAATAACTTTTAGTTAGAGGGTTTGGTTGTAGTTATCTGGCCCTTTACAAATTCATTTTTTTTTCAGCAATAATGCTTTACCTATATTTCATCGCATCATAACCCGGTAATCTTCTCCATCATGCGATCTGCCCAATGCAGTTGGCTTCACGATATTGCATAAAAGCCACCAGGTCATAAAACGGCATACTCCTGTCGGGCATCGTAAAGATGTTGTCTAATTTTTCATCGGTCACATTTATCAATGCATCTTTTAGTAATGGAGTAATAGTTTCCAATCTTTTTTAAATTCTGATAATGATGGATAGCTGGCACTATCTTCTATGCCTTTATGGTCTTTAAATAGTTCATCAGTAGATTGTTTTAGATCTACTTCAAGAGACCTGGCCAGCTCATATCTCTCATAAACCATACTACCGGCGATCCATGCGATGTGATTTGCTTTTTTCCCCAACCGGTTACCTGCATCTTTATCAGATATTCCATCGATTGCACTTTTGAAATAATTACTCTGCATATCAAACAACACTATAAGTGATGACATCCTGTTACTGACGGTTTTTGTTTCCATAATTCTTAGTATGAAAGACAAAACTATCAGCATTCAACGAACTCAACCGGGTGCATTGCGTCAATCTATGGGGTGGATAATGACTATGGTGAAGATGTCCTGTTGCTGCAAGCCGACCCGGAGCAGCCTTTTATCAAATCATATCCTTAATCTCGAATTAAAGATGTGACAAAGACCCCAAATTTGGGGCTCTATATTGTTGAACATCTTCCTCAGTAACAAGTTATTTGGCTCTTTTTAAAATATTTTCAGGCTAATTCTACGTTTGCCGGGCTGGTTGTTCATATCAGGCAGAAAATTTGTGTAATACGAAATAACCATCATAAAAAATTTATCCATTATGCAAGAGAACAATTCGAATCCAACCAGCAGAAACGACCAACCTAAAGAAAGATCAGGTCGCGGTTTTGCCTCTATGACTCCAGAACAACAGCGTGAAATTGCCAGCCGTGGTGGCCAGGCAGTAAGCCGTAACAGGGAGCATATGGCAAGTATCGGTAAAAAAGGCGGCGTTTCTGTTAGCCGTAATAAAGAACATATGGCACAAATTGGCCGTAAAGGCGGCGAAGCCGTAAGCCAGGACAGAAGACATATGTCTGCTATTGGCCGCAAGGGCGGTGAAACTGTAAGTCGTGACAGGGATCACATGTCTGCTATCGGTCAGAAAGGTGGACAGTCGCGTAGTCAGCGTTCTGAAGGTCCAACTGATAATGAATAATCTCCGGGTTATTTGTTGAAGTCGTTCCTCAGTGAAGAGTGAGCATTAATTATCGAAATAATTGAAAGTTAATAGGATATAGAGAAGGCTTGCTTTATGCAGCATTTTTATCACCATTGTTTCAATTTAAAATTTAATAATTTATGCCAGAGAATCAAAGAAGCCAGGATAATGAAAATAAGACTAAGAGAACCTCTAACCGGGGTTTTGCATCCATGAATCCTGAGCAACAGAGACAGATTGCAAGCCAGGGCGGCCGTGCCGCACATGAAAAAGGAACGGCTCATGAATTTAATTCTGAAGAGGCTCGTGAGGCCGGCAGAAAAGGAGGAGAGGCTGTTAGTCAGAATAGAGAACACATGTCTCAGATAGGTCAGAAAGGCGGACAAAATTCTCATGGCGGAGGAAGGAAAAGCTCAGGCGGAGACCGTTAGATTATCGTAAATGAAAATAAAAGTGCATTACTACAATGCACTTTTATTTTTTATTGCACAGGTATGAAACAAAAACCCGGTTAAAAATAACCGGGGTATAAAATATTTAAATAGCAGGCGCTATTAATAATACCTGAATTTTTTCATCAGGGGCACAAAGCAAAACAATGGCCAATGACTATACAATGATTTAAAACCTCTAAAAGCCACCTGCTTCTGCTCTTCGGGACACATTGATGCAAATCCCCTGCACTCGTCTTCGAAACTTATCCTTTCCTGCTCTTCTGATTTTTTAAAGAATTTCATACAACTGCTTTTTCAGGTTCACTAATATTCCTCCTGTATTTAAAATACCATGCCACTTTTATTTGTAATAATAACCATTGATTCATAAGGGATAACATAGCTATAAAGCGATACCCACCATGCATTCGGGGAAAACATGTGGCATTAACAAATTTTTGTATACACGAAACAGTGTTAGTTTTATTCAAAGGAATTGAATGTCAAACCTGGATATACTCAACGGTATTATTGCAAATCGCCGAACTGTGAAACCTGCCTCAATGAATGGAAAATTAATTGAAGAATCATCTATCCATACGTTATTGCAGTTAGCCGATTGGGCGCCTACACACGGACATACCGAACCATGGCGTTTCTTTGTTTATACGCCTCTTTCCAAAAGTAAATTTTGCGCAGATCATGCCGCTTTATACAAACAGTATACTGCTGAAGATAAATTTATGCAGGCCAGTTATGAAAAGTTATTTCATATGGCAGATACTGCATCTCATGTAATTGTTGTGGTGATGAAAAAGGGTAATAATCCTAAGATTCCAGTGCAGGAAGAATTAATCGCCACAGCCTGTGCCATTCAAAATATTTTACTGGGTTGTGCAGCGGCAGGGATTGCTGCTTATTGGGGGACAGGGGGAATGACCTATCATCCGAAATTTAAAGAATATTTTGGGCTTGATGAAAAAGACCTCATTGCAGGAACGCTCTATCTTGGCTACAGTGATGAACGCCGTACAGGGAAAAGGCTTATTCCATTAAATGATAAAATCAGTTGGGGCTGATCACAGATAAAGAATCATCAGACATTTCAAGGTTAGCAGATGCAGCAGGTTCTTCATATTGGGATAGGGGAAGTGTAAACCAAAATTGTGAACCTTTACCGGTTTCACTTTTCACACCAATATCTCCGCCATGTCTTTTAACGATTTCTGCCGAGATAAATAATCCAAGACCAAGCCCTGAAAAATTTGTTGAAGATTCCTGTACTCTGAAGAACCTGTCAAAAATATAGGGCACTTTGTCCTGGGGTATCCCAATACCAAAATCTGTAATGCTAACTTCTACACAATCCTGCTGCTTTTTAATCTGAACAATTATACGGTCCCCATCAGGAGAATATTTAATACCATTTACCAATAGGTTATTGATCACCTGCTCCAGCCTGTGACGATCCCCGTATATGGTAATATCAGTGTCTCCTTTTAAAACAATCTTATGGCTTTCCGTATTATTCTGAACCTGGTCCACACAATCCATCACGGCAGTACGAATATTAAAATATGATTTGTTGAATAATAATTTACCTGCCTGGATCTTGGTAACATCCAGCAGATCTTCCACGAGCCGTGTGAGACGATTAACCTGCTTGTTTGCCTTTTCCACGAATGCATGAATGGGCTTTAGCCCTTTATCATTAGCAGATAAGCGTTCAACGATCTGGAGCGAGGCCTTCATGCTGGTAATGGGCGTTTTTAATTCATGGCTGGCAATACTCATGAACTCATCTTTCTTTTGAAGAAGAAAAGTAGTTGCCTGCTGATTCAATTCTTGCTCAGTAATGTCAGTAAGGCTTCCGATATAGCCGGAAAATTCCCCTTCAGATAAAGGATTACTTAAACTATATACCCAGCGATATTGCCCATCATGGCGTCTGATCCTGAACTTTGAACTATAGGGAATACGCTGGTTAAAAGAATGCATGAATTTTTCATATTCCCGTTTACGGTCTTCGGGGTGGATTGCGCCGTCCCACCCACGGCCAAGGCTTTGTTCATAGGCGATCCCGGTAAATTCGCACCATTGTTTATTTACATAATTGCAAATACCAGCAGTGTCCACTTTCCAGATCATGAATGGTGACTGATCAGCAATTTCTCTGAAATGATCTTCACTGCGTTTTAACCTTTCGGCATTGGCTTTCTGGTCATGAATATCAGTATTTGTCCCTACCCACATCACTACATGGTCACTATTATCTCTTTGCGCTATGGCCCGTGTAAGATGCCACCGGTAACTTCCATCATGTGATAACAGACGGTTCTCGGTTTCAAAATCAGTACTGTTTTTTACTGCTTCCTTCCATAGTTTAATACTGCGTTTAATATCGTCGGGATGTATGATTTCTTCCCAGCCGTTGCCTTCGAGACCCGTCATGTCTCTGCCGGTATAATCGATCCATTGCTGGTTAAAATATACCAGTTCGCCATTAGGATTAGCAGTCCATACTTTTTGTGGAATAGAATCGGCCAGTTGCCTGAATCTGATCTCAGTGCGTTCAAGTTCCTGGTTTGCACGGATAATTTCAGAAACATCCATCATAGATCCTATCATCCGGTAAGGCTTGCCAAAATCATCTTTCAAAATATATCCCCTGTCAAGAATATGAGCATAGCTGCCATCAGCTTTGCATAAACGATATTCAGCCGACCATTGACTTTCTTTACTATCAATTACACGATAAATACTTTCTCTTGTTTTTTCTTTGTCTTCAGGATGAATCTTATCCAGCCGGAACTCCATATTGCCTGTGAGATCATTTTTTTCATACCCGAACATCTTATAAAAATTCCCATTCCACCAAACTTCATCTGTTTGCAGGTTCCAGTCCCACACCGCATCATTCGTGGCACTTGAAACAAAGCGGAAGCGTTCATCACTTTCACTTAACTGTTTAGTTCTTTCATAGATCTTTTCTTCCAGTTGCTCATTAAGATCTTTCAGGTTTTCTTTAACCGTAACAAGTTCTTCAAAGTTCTTCCGAAGATTTTGTTCTGCTTCTTTTTTCTCTGTTATATCAGTGAAAGTAACCACGAAGCCGTCCTGCATTTTTACTGCATTTACCAGGAGCCAGTAAGTTTTATTTTCAATCTCCGAACAATATTCAACGTCGAACGGTTCACCCGTCTCTGCAACTTGCCTGTATTTTTCAAAGAAGCCATTCTTTATACTTTCCGGCGAAAATTCTTTCAATGTTTTTCCGATGGGACTCGCTTCCCGGCTAAAATATTTTTCACTTGAATGATTCATTGCTTTGCACTCAAAATCCTCGATTTCATTTCCTTTATTCCGGATAGCCTTAAACACCATAATGCCCGAGGTGCTGGCATTGAATACACCTTTAACAAGACTATTCAATTCATGGGCAGCGGTAATATCTACAAAACTGATAATCACACCATCCGCTTCTTTATCCATACGCAGGTAAGGTTGCATGCGCATCAGCGTGATATTGCCATTACTAACCGTAAGCTCTTTTTCGATAATCGCAGTTTCTTTTTTTATTATTTTTTTGATGTCCTCTACCAGGCCATTGTAATTAAGGTTGTTGGAGATGTGGTTGATGGGCCGGCCTATATCACTTTCAATAACATTAATAATTCGAACGGAAGCAGGATTGAATTTCCTGATCTTCATTTCCTGGTCCACAAATATTTGTGCGATCTCGGTACTGCGGAAATAATTATTCAGATCATCGTTCAGGTCTATCAGTTCTTTGATCTTTAATTGATGCTCTGTATTAAGTGTGTGAAGTTCTTCATTTAAAGATTGAAGCTCTTCATTTGAACTCTGCAATTCTTCATTGGCTGATAGTAGTTCTTCATTAGAACTTTGTAATTCTTCATTGGTAGTTTCAAGACTCTCAATTGCCATTTGCAGGTTCGTCCTTGTTTCACTCAACTCAGATTCCAGCTCGCTGATGTATTCATTGTGTTCCGTCGTAGCCGAAACGGTAACCGCTTCTCCCGTTTTATCTTTCGGCTGAATCGTTTCTTCTTTCAGAACAATGAGGGTATAAGGTTTTCCCGCTTGTTCATTTGCGGGTTTAACCAGGATGTTTAAATAATAATCGCCTTTCTCGTCCTTTATACGAACGTTTTTAAGTTCTATGTTTTTCTGCTCTTTCTGGGCCTTCCGAATTCCTGTGTTCAATGCTACAGATAATTCAGGCCTCACCATTTTAAAGAGGTTCAGTAATAATTTTTTTTCTGGCAATGAGAGGAACTTACTAAAATTGCCAAGTGTTTCTTTTATCTCGTAATTAGCATCGATAGATAAAACAACATAGCCCTCATCTTCAAGCAGGAGTTTATTAAAGTCTTCTTGTAGTCGGCTCCCTGCAGGCGGGTCTTTGCGGGGTATGGGAATTCTTGGCCCCCGGGAATTGTCCTGCCCGCCGCGGTAAAGATCAGCGTTGGTAATTCCGGCCGGCCCGGTTTTACGATAAATTTTCCATTTGCTGTTTACTTCTTCAATTCCCTGCCGGATGAATGATGCGGTTTCACTTGATCCTAAAAACAAATAGCCATTTTTTTCAAGAGCAAAGTGCAAAGTGTATAAAACTTTTTTCTGCAAAACACTGTTCATATAGATCAGCATATTGCGGCAGGTAACCAGATCATTTTTTATAAAAGGAGGATCTTTAATGATATTATGTTTTGCAAAAACGATCTGCTTCCTTATTAGCGGGATTACCGAGTAGTGGCTGCCATCTTTTATAAAATATTTTTCTAACAGGTCATTAGGAACATCTCTTACGGCAGCAGATGTAAAAGCGTTTTTTGCTGCAGACTCAATACACTTTTCATCTATATCACTGGCAAATATTTTAACATCAAGCGTTCTTGATTTTCGCTTGATATACTCGTCTAGGAGAATGGCTATTGAGTAAGATTCTTCTCCCGTACTGCACGCACTTATCCAGATCTTAACGGTATCACCATCTTTTTTATGATCAACTATCTGGGGAATAACCTGGGTTTTAATTACTGTAAAGGCCGCATGATCCCTGAAGAACTGCGTTACATTAATTAAAAAATCTTCACTTAATTTTTCGAGTTCTTTAGTGTCCAGTTTCAGATGCGCTACATACGCAGACAAAGTTTGAAAGCCCCCGAGTAGCATTCTTCTCCCAATCCTGCGAATGATAGTGGGGGTTTTATAAAATTGAAAATCATGCCCTTTAAATTCAGAGATCATCTGGAAAATATCGTCCAATAAATTGTCGTCAGCCTTACCCTGTGTAACTATAGGAATGGGCGTTTCTTTTAAATATTCCGATATTTCTGCTGGCATCCTGTCTGGTGCTAATATAAAATCTGCATTACCTGTGGCGATGGCACTATTGGGCATTCCATCGAACCTGGCAGTAAGCGGGTCCTGGACAATCACCATACCGCCGCAGCTTTTGATCGTCTCAATTCCTCTCGATCCATCTGTTCCCGTACCTGATAAAATGATCGCAATGGCCTTATCTTTTTTGTCCTCGCCAAGAGACTTAAGGAAAATATCAATAGCGGTATTCGGGCCTTTCAAATGATGTTTTTCTTCCAGCATCAGTTGGTTTTTGCTTACTGTCATTAACCGGTTGTTCGGAATGATATAAACGCATTGCGTTTCTATATTCATTCCATGTGCCGCTTCCAGCACTTTCATCTGGGTGTGTTTTGAAACCAGTTCTACGAGTAAGCTTTTATAATCCGGAGAAAGGTGCTGGATCACTACAAATGATAAATTCCCCGTTTCAGGCATGTTATCAAAGAATTCATGGATTGATTCCAGTCCGCCTGCTGAGGCGCCGATAGCCACTACGTAATGGTCGTCTTGTGTTCTTTTCCTGGTTTGCTCAATAATGTTTTTCATTCCGGTTTTGTACTGTGCTTTGTCTTAAAAAAATCATTCAATTGGTTTGCCAAAGTTTCCGCGAACGGCTGTTCCGGAAAAATTCTTTTGCTTTTTGTACCAATAATTTACATGCGTACATGAGGGCAGCAGAAAATCATCAATAACGGATCGGGTTTAGATGGCCTGACAATGTTTGTGAAAACATCTTTTGGGGAATCTTAAATCCGGGAATGTTTTTAAGGAGAGAGGATTGCAAAATTTTCGGATAAGAGAATTACCCGGTGGGACAACTGCGATTATAAAATGCAGGATTTGTAAACCTGTACTGATAACCGGGCAGTAAACATATTTACGATAAGGGCCTTCAAAAATAATGGTTATATGCAAATTGTCATTAGAAGAACGCAGTTTTTTTAATCAGAATTATTTAGGAGTTTAAACAAAGCAGGCGGCAATTTATTTTTTTTATGCATGCATTTTGTAATTGTTCTTGCTGTAACATCGCATTCAGAATAAATTTAAAAAATGAAAAAGACCTTTGCCGTACTCAGCGCTATTTTATTTATCTCGGCCTGTAATTCAGATCAAAACAAATCAACCGGAACAGTGGCAAAAAACGATTCCTTAACGGCTAAAACCGATTCATCATCTGCCGGTGAGGTATCAACAAAAGGGCCGGTGGCAGATGCAGCCACAATTATGGGGAGAAAGCAGGTTCCTATTTTATGCTACCACCAGATTCGTGACTGGACGGCAAAAGATTCTAAAATGGCAAAAGATTATATCATACCCATCGCATCATTTAAAGAGCACATAAAAATTTTGCACGACAGCGGGTATCATACAATTCTTCCTGACCAACTCTATAATTACCTGGCCAGGGGAGCCGCCTTACCTTCAAAACCGGTAATGCTTACATTTGATGATACTGATATTGATCAGTATACTATTGCCGCTCCTGAAATGGAGAAATATGGTTACAAGGGGGTGTTTTTTATTATGACCGTTTCTATTAACAGGCCACCGCATTATATGAGCAAGGATCAGTTAAAAGATTTGTCACGCCGCGGTCATATGATAGAGGCGCACACATGGGATCACCACAAATTTACTCAATATAAAACGCCGGAGGATTGGGTTGCACAAGTAGAAAAACCAAAAAAATTGATTGAAGAAATAACCGGTAAGCCATCATCCTATTTTGCCTATCCCTATGGTTTATGGAACCATGAAAATATCCCGGAATTAAAAAAACGTGGAATTATTGCAGCCTTCGCACTTTCTCAAAAAAGAGATGACCAGGAACCTTTATATACTATCAGGAGAATAATTGCAAGTGGTTTCTGGAGCGGGAAAACAATGTATGGGGCGATGATTAATAGTTTTAAGTGATCCAGGATTCAGTATGCATGATGCAAGGTTCAGGATTCATGATTGTACAAATTGAAAATGATTTTTGAAGCTTGCATCTTGCATCTTATATCCTGCATCCTGAATCCTGCATCCTGCATCATTTCTCAAACTCCACGTCCTCCCCATCCATCAGTTCTCTTTCAATTTCTTCCATTTGTACTATATCCCAGGCTTCACTTTCTGTAGGGGTGAGATTTAACAGATCAAGTAATTCAAATTGATCAAATTGTTTTTCGATTTCCGGTTTTACTTCACAAATTACGAATGATGCATTATTCTCATAAAACTCCTGCTGAACAGAAGCCAATTTATTTGCAGCAACTTCATCAACAGAAATTACGTTCTTTAAATTGAGGACAATATTTTTTACCGGCTTTTCCAGACAATCCAGTAAAACAGGTTTTAGTGTCTCGGAAAAACTGTCATTAAGGCTCGTTTCTTCGGGCGTTATGACGGTAAATTTCTCCTTGGTATCAATTTTGACCTGCATATATAATTATTAAGACATTAACAGCTGTGCATAAAAGCATGGTAACAGGCACCAAAAATATTCGTTATACTTGTACAACACAATTTTAAACATGGATAATAACTTTTCAGCCCAGGTCAAGGAGATCATTTCGTTCAGCAGGGAGGAGGCACTTCGGCTGGGGAATGATTTCATCGGCACAGAACATTTATTGTTGGGGTTGATCCGTGAAGGTGAGAATACGGCTATCAAGATATTAAAACAACTGAACGTTGATTTATATGAA
>JAQBNK010000096.1 GCA_028288595.1 Chitinophagaceae bacterium | reverse complement strand
AAACGCTTAAGTTTTCACAGGCTTATCTTACCGAGGTAGAAAGGAGATCTAAGATACCCGGCTTGCCTGATGTTGAAGTGGACCCTGTTACCGGCGAATATGTTTATTATGCGAGTACTGATTGGTATGCACAGTTGTATAATCCTTCAACAAGATCCAAAGAACACAACCTTACCGTTTCGGGAAGCAGTGATAAAACAAGTTTCCTTATTACCGGCAGGTATTTTGGACAGGATGGATTGTTCCGCTATAACTCCGATGATTATTCCATGCTAAACTTCCGTGCGAAAGGATCTGTGCAGGTTTATCCATGGCTGAAATTTGATAACAATACCGACTATTCAAATTCAAAATATCATAACCCGCTTAATGTGGGCGAAGGCGGTGGTATATTCAGGAACATTGCTGATGAAGGCCATCCTTTAGCGCCAATGTTTAATCCTGATGGAACATTAACTCCGTCTGCGGCTTATACCGTTGGAGATTTCTGGTACGGTAAAAGTGGTTTTGATTTTGAGAAAGCAGTATTCAGAAACAGGACTGGTTTTACTGCACAATTTTTCAATGATAAATTACGAGTGAAAGGTGATTTTACTTTTCAAAATTCTGACAATAACGAAAAACGCAAACAGGTTCCGGTGCCGTACAGTTCAAAACCAGGCGTGATCGCTTACCTTGGCACAACAACAAATGACCTGCGTGAGATCAGGCAGAGAACACAATACCTCGCTACCAACATATATGCAGAATATGAAAATACTTTTCACAAAAATCATTATTTCAAAGCACTGGTAGGATTTAATTATGAAGAGTCTACAAACAGGAATTTGCTGGTACAAAGAAATGGTCTCATCTATGAAAATGCCACTGATATCAACCTTGCATTAGGACAATCAATTCTTGCATCAGGTGGTTATGAGCAATGGGCTATCGCCGGTGGATTCTCCAGATTAAATTATTCCTTCAAGGACAGGTACCTGGTTGAAGTGAATGGCCGTTATGATGGTTCATCTAAATTTCCGGAGAACCAGCGTTATGGTTTTTTCCCTTCTGTTTCTGCAGGATGGAGAGTTTCTAAAGAAGCTTTCTGGAACGTATCACCAAGGTTTATATCAGACCTGAAGATCCGTGCATCTTATGGTTCACTTGGTAATGGTAATATTGGTTCTTATGTTTACCAGGAGCAGTTTGCTGTATCACAATCCGGTATTATTCTCAATGGTATCAGGCCGCCACAGACAAGCCGCCCTACAGTATTGCCAACCGGTTTAACATGGGAAACATCAACAACACAAAACCTGGGTGTTGACCTTACCATGCTTTCAAACAGGCTGAGATTTACAGGGGATGCTTACATCCGCAAAACCACAGACATGTTTACTGTAGGTGTAACATTACCCGGTGTGTTTGGCGCTACGTCACCAAGAGGAAACTATGCTGACCTTGAAACAAAAGGATGGGAGATGTCGCTTTCCTGGAGAGATAAAATTAATATTGGCGCAAAACCTTTTAGCTATGATATACGTTTAACACTGGCTGATAATTCAGCAGTGATAACTAAATATAACAACCCTGAAAAAAGATTGTCTGATTATTATATAGGAATGAAAGTTGGCGAAATATGGGGCTACACTACGGAAGGATTTTTTACCTCGACCGACGATATTGCAAAACATGCCAACCAGAAATTATTCCTGTCTACTTCATCAGGACAAACATTTCCCGGTGATATTAAATTGCTGGACAGAAATGGCGATGGCGTGGTTAATCCCGGAACAAGCCGGGCCGACGATGCAGGAGACAGATCGATCATTGGTAACAGCGCCCCGAGATATCTCTATGGGATAAACCTTGGTGCAGACTGGAACAACTTTTTCTTCTCTGCATTTTTCCAGGGTGTTGGAAAACAAGACTGGTGGCCAAGTACAGAAGCTGGTGTTTTCTGGGGACAGTATAACAGGCCGTATAATAAAATACCTACATGGCAGTTAACGAATCACTGGACTACAGATAATCCTGATGCCTATATGCCGCGTTATGTTTCAAGATTGGCTAACAGGGCAGGAGGAATATTAACCTTTGCCCAAACAAAATATTTGCAGAATGTAGCTTATGTAAGACTTAAGAATATTCAGCTTGGATATAATATTCCTTCAAGATGGGTATCAAAGATCAAAGCACAGAATGCAAGAGTGTATTGCTCAGGAGAAAACCTTTGGACATGGTCACCGCTTTACAGGATCACAAAAGATATTGATGTGGAAAGCACAGGGCCTTCAGACCAGGTATTCAGCCCGGGCGGTAATGCAGGCGATGGCTATAATTACCCGATGATGAAGAGTATCACTTTTGGATTATCGATTACATTCTAAACACTACCAATTTACAATTATGAAAAAGAAATATTTGTGGCTCCTGTTTACTGCGGCAGTTTTTACCGGTTGTAAAAAGCTGGAGCAGACCCCACAGTCAACTACTTCAAGGTCCGCGGTTTTTGGAAGTGAAAAAGGATTGGATCTCTATGCCAATTCATTTTACAGTATTCTGCCAAATGCAAATAACATTCATACCGCAGATAACATGTCTGATTATGCGGCACGCAGGGATGCGCCGCAGTTTATCAGGCAGGGTGCATATAGTCCAACTGTTACAGACAATACTTCCGCTTCTGCGTACAACCTCGTTGCATTGGGACCAGATTGGAACTGGCAGTGGGGATCGTTAAGAAATATAAATTATTTCATTGCCAATAATACCGACCCTGCAGTTCCAATAGATGTGAGGCGGCATTATACCGGCATCGCCAGGTTCTTCAGGGCGTTCTTCTATTTTGAAAAAGTAAAAAGATTCGGTGATGTTCCATGGATCGGCAAAGCACTCGACGTTGATGATCCGGATCTGTATAAACCACGTGATTCACGCACACTTGTAATGGATTCCATAATGGCAGACCTGGATTATGCCTATCAGAATATCAAAACAACAACCGATGCTTCACGCAGTTTAATTACCAAATGGGTGGCGATTGCATTTAAAGCAAGGGTCTGTCTTTTTGAAGGAACTTTCAGAAAATATCATACACAGCTTGGTCTTACATCATCAGCCGCTAACTTTTTAAATCTTGCAGCGGCCGCGGCAAAAGAAGTGATGGATAAATCTGGTTTTAAATTATACGAAGGGGCGGGGGTTACAGGATCTTACCGTAAAGTATTTTCAAGTGTTACTCCTGTTCCTGAGGAAGTGATGCTGGCGGCTATCATGGATCCGGGCCTGAGTGTTCTTCATGCAGCCAACTGGTACTTAACGAGTGCAACTACAGGCGTAAGATTTAATTTTATCAGAACCTTCGTCAATACTTATTTAAATATTGATGGCACTCCGTTTACCAGCAAGCCTGGTTATCAAACAATGGAATTTAAAGATGAGGTGAAGAACAGGGACAGGCGACTGGAGCAAACTATTCGTGTGGGTGATTATAAGAGACTGAACGGAACAACGCTGGTAGCGGCACCTCCTGTTTTTTCGTATACTCTTACCGGGTACATGCCGATTAAATGGACCCTCGATGATACTTATTACGATACGAGAGATCTGAATACCAATGCTGTTTCTATTTTCCGTTATGCTGAAGTATTACTGAACTATGCTGAAGCGAAAGCGGAATTAGGAACCATGACTGATGCGGACTGGGCACTTACCATAGGAGCTTTAAGAAAAAGAGCAGGCATCACCGGGGGGTTAACAGCTAAGCCTGTTACAGTGGATACTTATTTACAGGCTAAATATTTTCCCGCTATATCAGATCCTGTGATATTGGAAACAAGAAGAGAGCGTGGAATTGAATTATGTATGGAAGGATTCCGTTTTTATGATATTGTAAGATGGAAGAGAGGCGACCTGATGCAAATGGAATGGAATGGGATTTATGTTCCGGCACTTGATGTACCTATGGATCTGAATGGCGATGGTGTGCTGGACGTAGCATTTTACAAAGTGCTACCTGCCACCAGGCCGGCAGGAGTTACTTATATCAATGTATCCGCCACCATAAACGGTATACCGAATTCGCAGCGTTTATCTAACGACACATTCGGAGAAGTTACATGGCTGAATAACATTCCAAGATTCTGGGAAGACAAAAACTATTTCTATCCAATTCCCGAAGCTGACAGAACTGCAAATCCTAAACTTGTGCAAAACCCGGGATGGTAACTTTTTTAAGTTAATTGGTTAATTGATTGTTTAACATGATCCCTGTAATATTTATTACGGGGATTTTTTTTTCTATTGTTCAGCTTTTTAAAGTTTACTGGTTTAATTTCCGTTCTTAAACAGTAAAGGGTTTCTGGCAAAAAAAATACACGATGAAAAATAACTGGAAAGTAGTTTTCGGCTCGTTGCAGCTAATTTGTTTTTTAAGTATGGTTTCCTGTAAAACCACGAAGCCGGTTAGTTTAACTGTTACCGGACCGCGGGAACATCACAGCAATTATGATGACACCAGTTTAGCAATCAATAATAGTTCGGTGCTGATGCCGTACAACCGTTTTATAGATCCTGCGGGAATTGTAATTCGTTTTGGTAATGGTGTACTTGAAAATCACAGCCTCGATTGCGTATTGCTTCCGGGTGATAAAGTACTCGCTGTAGAAGACCGGTATGGCGTGGCGTTTATTGATGTTCAGAATAAAAAACTTTTATACCATCTTGATTATACCGGTACTACACAGGGATTGATGAGCACCTATTCCGGTATTAAATTTTTTGTTGATGAAGGAGCCGCAGTTCATATACTCTGGGGCGCTGCTAATCCAACATCTAAAAGTTCGCTGGTACTTGATGCGATATGGGATGGTGAAAAAGCAAAGATCAGCACCACTTATACATTTCCTGCGGTTGCACCAGCACCTATGTCACTGCCAAATGATATTGCCATCGCTAAAGAAGGACAGGATAATTATCTATATGTTGTTCTTAACGGAAACAACCAGCTTACCAAGATCAGGATGAAAGATAAAAAAGCAATCTGGACCGTGGCTACCGGGATGGCCCCTTTTGGAATTTCAATCGTTTCACAAAAAGCTTATGTTACTAACTGGGCCGGAGAGGTACCGGTTGGCAACAACGAAACTGCAGGCATTCCTTATGCAAAAGTTTATATCGATCCGAGAACAGGCGCTACATCATCAGGAACAGTGAGTGTGTTTGATATTAACAGCGGAAATAAAATTACAGATATTAATGTGGGTCTTCATCCGAATGCGATCATTAAAAGCCCGGATAATAATTTCCTTTTCGTCACTAATGGTAACAGCGATAATGTTTCAGTCATTAATTCGGTAATTGACAAAGTAGTTGAAACGATCTCAGTAAGTGCGGAGCAGGGGGGAACAAATTATATTGGTCATTCACCCAATGCAATGGCTATCGATAAGACCGGAACTACTTTGTATGTTTCTAATGGGATGGATAATGCTGTTGCAGTAATAAAACTAAGCAACACATCTTCCCACAGTTCAGGAAGAACTTCTGATATTCTTGGTTTCATTCCAACCGAAGCATATCCTGCAGGACTTGTCTTAACGAACACTGAATTATATGTTGCCAATCTCGAAGGAGAAGGAGCCAGAGCCGCGACCAAAAATAATTTCTCTATACATCAGCAGGAAGCAGCGGTATCGCTTATTCCTTTACCAGATGCGAATACTTTAAAAGCTTATACTGACAGGGTCAATAATTCCAATCTTGTTTTCAGAACAAAATTGTCACAGTTATTACCGCGGCCTGGCGTGGCTCCAAAACCAGTTCCTGAAAGAATAGGTGAACCCTCCGTTTTTAAACATGTCGTTTATATCATCAAAGAAAATAAAACTTACGACCAGGTTTTAGGTGATATGCCCGAAGGTAATGGCATGAAATTACTTTGCATTTTTGGTAATGATGTAACACCTAATCAACATAAACTTGCGAAGGATTTTTTATTGCTTGATAATTTTTACGCATCAGGTAAATCTTCTGCTGAAGGGCATTCATGGTCAACAGCGGCGATCGTAACAGATTATGTTGAAAAAAATGTACGTGCATGGTTCCGCAGTTACCCCCACGTACTCGCTGATGCGCTGGTGTATAATAAGGAAGGTTTTCTCTGGAACAATGCACTGGATCATGGTAAGTCTGTAAAGATCTATGGTGAAGCCTGCGAACCGCAATTTAAATCCAGCCTCGACTGGACAGGCATCTACCAGTCCTACGTTCAGAATAAACCCTTTGAATTTAAGAACACAACAACTATTTCAAGAGTGAGGCCCATCATGTCAGAGACATATCCATGTTATGATGGTCAGAAGATCAATGACCAGATCCGTGCAGATGTATTTGTGAAAGAGTTGAACGATTATGAGAAAATGCCCGGCGATCAGTTGCCGCAGTTAATGATACTGGCGCTGCCTGCGGATCATACAGCAGGCACCCGTGAAGGTTATCCAACACCACGGGCGATGGTTGCTGATAACGACCTGGCTTTGGGAAAAATCATCGAAGCATTAACAAAGAGCCGTTTCTGGGAGTCAACTGTTGTATTTGTAACAGAAGATGATTCGCAGTCAGGCTGGGATCATATATCAGCATATCGTACTACAGGATTTGTGATCAGCCCTTATTCACAGTTGCAAAGAACGGTTCATACCAATTATAACCAGACCTGTATCGTTCGTACCATTGAACAAATACTTGGTATCCCGCCAATGAATATTATGGATGCGACCGCGCTGCCTATGTTCGATTGTTTTAGTGCCACGCCTGCAAAAACACCATATGCACATCTTAAAAATATTATCCCGTTAAATGAAATGAATAAAAGCGCCGCTTCTTTAACGGGCAAAGCGAGAGCATTCGCATTATTGTCTGCATCAAAACAATTTGATCATATCGATGGAGGAAGCGATGATCTGCTGAACAGAATTTTATGGTTCTCCGCAAATGGTAAAAAACCTTATCCAAAACAAATGATACTTTCTAAAAAGGAAAGGAAGGATGCGGATGATTAGGAATTATGTTGAATGATGAGTAATGAATAATGAGTAATCAGTAATGAATGAATGATGAAAGTTGAATTGAAACTATGAGTTCGAGTAAACTGATATGCCACAGGTCATTTATCACGAATAACTAAAAAAAGCAAGGACTTTTCAGCCCTTGCTTTTTTTATTATTTAGAGGCAGGAAGTCCTTGATCCTCCTGCAACGCTTTTATATCAGGTGCATGACCACGGAAATCTTTAAACATAGTATTGTAGTCTATCGTATTACCACGGCTAAGTATCATATCACGAAAACGCTGTCCGTTAACCCTCGTAAGACCTCCGTGTTCTTTAAACCAGGAGTAGGCATCTTCTTCCAACATTTTTGTCCATTGGTAAGCATAATATCCTGCTGCATATCCATTCGACCAGATATGTAAGAAATAACTGGAGCGGTAACGCGGGGGAACTTCGGTAATATCCAAACCCACAGCCTGCAGTGATTGTTTTTCAAATACATCAACATCTTTTATCGCCGCAGCCCCGGAAGGAGATAACTTATGCCACTGCATATCCAGCAAGGCGGCAGCAACAGCTTCAGTTAATGCATAGCCCCTGTTAAATGAACCCGCTTTTTTTATTTTATTGATCAGGGTCTGTGAAATAACCTCGCCGGTTTTATAATGAACAGCGTAATTGTTTAAAACCTTAGGGTCAAGTGCCCAGTGTTCGTTGAATTGAGAAGGGAACTCAACAAAATCTCTTGCCACATTAGTACCCGACAGCAACGGGTAACGCTGGCTCGCGAAAAAACCATGCAGTGCATGACCAAATTCATGAAACATTGTTGTTACATCATCGAAACTTATTAGCGCAGGTTCGCCAGGGGCGGGCTTGGTAAAATTGCAGACATTATAGATGACAGGTTTTGTGCCCATTAAATAGGACTGTCCAACTGCATTGCTCATCCATGCGCCGCCTGATTTGTTATCACGTTTAAAATAATCACCATAGAATAAACCGATGGCTTTACCGTTCGCATCAAATACTTCAAACACCCTGATATCCTGGTGGTAAACAGGGATATCTTTTCGCTCCTTAAAACTGAGACCATATAACTGGCTGGCTGCGTAGAAAACACCTTTCTCAAGCACACGGTTCAATTCGAAATAAGGTTTTACTTCAGATTCATCAAGATCATATTTGGCTTTCCGTACAAATTCAGCGTAATGATCCCAGTCCCATGGCATTAATTTAAAATCACTTTTCCTTGCATTTATCATTGCCTGTATATCTGCGGCCTCCAATTTAGCTTTAGCAGCCACAGCAGGAGCAAGTTTTGCAAAAAACTGGTCAACTGTCGCAGGATCTTTTGCCATCTGGTCTTTCAGTTTCCAGGTAGCGTAATTAGGAAATCCTACGAGTTTTGCTTTTTGTGCCCTGATGTTCGCAATGCGGGTGATCACCATCCGTGTATCATTTGAATCATTTCTTTCCGCTCTTGTCCACGAAGCCATGAAAAGTTTTTGACGTGCGTTGCGGTCATCCATAGATTGCAGCGGAGGTTGTTGTGTAGTATTGCGAATAGGAATGAGCCATTTTCCGGTTAAGCCTCTCGCTTTTGCATTCTCTGCGAAATTATTTATCTCCGTCTGGCTCAGTCCTTTTAGTTCAGCTGCGTTGCTGATCACTACAGCAGCATCTTTTGCCGCACCCTGTAACTGGTTGCTAAACTTGGCGCTGAGTGCCGCTTCTTCTCCATTTAACTTTTTCAGTAATGCTTTATCAGTTTCAGAAAGCCTGGCGCCTGCAAGAATGAACTCCTCGTAATAGTATTCGGTCAATCGCAGTGATTCACCCGCTAGTTTCAACTTTTTCCGGTCATTATATATGCGTTCAACACGATGAAATAATTTTGTGTTCAGGTAGATCGCATCTTGTAACCCGGCAAGTTTCGGAGCAATATCTTCTTTCAGTTTCTTTAATACGTCGTTATTGTTCGCATCAACAACCATGTTGAAGACATTATTTACTCTTGTGAGTAACTGGCCGCTTTTTTCGAGCGCAACAAAAGTATTCTCAAACGTGGGTGGGGCAGGATTATCTGCTATTTGTGCTATTTCATTTAATTGCCGGGCAATACCTGCTTCCATTGCGGGTCGGTAATCTTCATTCCGGATCTTGTTGAAAGGAGGGGCCTGGTAAGGAAGTGTACTGGCAATACCGAACGGATTGGTTGCTGGTAAATTAGCCTGCTGACCAACGGAATTTAAACCAATCAGTAGCATAACTGAAAATGGAATATATGGCTTTAGAAAAAACAATCGCTTCAACTATTTCATTTAATGATTGTAATGAATTTTATTGAAGATAAAGAACAAAGACGGATAGCGAAAGAGCTCAGTCATTATAGCTGGCCTTTAATGCCAGGAATTTTTTATTTTCGGAGGGAATAAGCCGGTGGAACAGTAACTGCCTTACCAGCATAGTCTTGGAAAGCCTGCTTATTCATTTATCGTTCGTCCTCATCTCATCTTGCACCATTTTGATTCATCGTTACTTCATCATTAATAAGCCATACAACATGGTATCGCAGTTTACCAGTTCTCACCAGGTAAGACTGCTGGGTGAACTGGATTTTCATTTTCCGGTACAAACGCATGCCATAGGCCGGCTCGATAATGATTCTGAAGGCTTGCTGATCCTTACCACCGATAAGAAAATTACCAGGTTGATGTATAGTGGTGCGACGCATCATCACCGCAGTTACCTGGTATTAGTGAAAAATAAAGTTTCAGCGGAAACTTTAGAACGCTTGCAAAATGGCATATCGATTCCTGTTAAAGATGGTCATCCTTATATTGCAAAACCTGTATCTGTTGAAATAGTACAGTCAGCCAAAGAGATATATGCTTATGCAACTGATCCAAGAGAAAGCTACCCACATACCTGGTTACTCATTACTTTAACTGAAGGAAAATTCAGGCAGGTGAAAAAAATGGTGATGGCAGTGAACCATCGTTGTTTACGCCTGATCCGCGTTTCTATCGGAAATCTGACGCTGGATAACATGCAACCCGGTGAAATAAAAGAACTGGATGAGAAAACATTGTTTGAAAGAGTAGGATTAGACCACAAGCAAAATGATAATAGATAATTGTCGCATTTCACCCGTTAAATTGACGTATACTTACTTGCCCGGTTCGTTATATGACAATAGCTTTACCCGGAAGAAATCAAAAAATAATTATGAAAAAGACAAAAATTTTTTACTGGATTTTTACAATTTTATTTGCTGCACTTATGTTATTTTCTGCCATCCCTGATATTTTAAAAACGCAGGATGCAGTTAAATTCATGCACGACTTCCTTGGCTACCCGATATATTTTATTCCTTTTATTGGTATAGTTAAAGTGCTGGGTGTTATTGCCATCCTGGTACCCGGTTATCCACGTCTTAAAGAATGGGCCTACGCAGGTTTATGCTTTGATCTTATTGGTGCTTTTTATTCTGTTGTAAGTGTAAAACCAGGGGTTGATAATTTATTTATGCTATTGTTTTTAGCGCTGGCATTCCTGTCTTATTTTTTTTACAGGAAAACACAAAAGATGGTTTTGGTTGCTTAAGTATCCTTCGTTATTCAGCTAATCATACAGCATCATCAAAATTATTATTACATCAATAAAAAATATTTAATAGCTTTTTTGTAAATACCTGTCTTCTGTATGAAACCAAAACAAAAGTTATTTACACGTTACCAGGTATTTGTAATTGCCATACTGGCTATTCTTCAGTTCACTGTTATTCTCGATTTCATGGTGCTCTCACCATTGGGAGCAATACTGTTGGATAGCCTGCACATCCATACGGCACAGTTCGGACTGGTGGTTTCCGCCTATGCGTTTAGTGCGGGGCTAGCAGGGCTTTTAACTGCTGGTTTCGCGGATAAATATGACCGGAAAAAATTACTCTTGTTTTTTTACACCGGATTCCTGCTGGGTACTGTTCTTTGTGCAGTTGCAAATACTTACAATTTTTTATTGATGGCAAGAATTATTACGGGCTTATTCGCAGGAGTAATCGGCTCGGTAAGTTTTGCCATCATCACAGATATGTTTGTGATGGAAGTAAGGGGCAGGGTGATGGGATTTGTGCAAATGGCATTTGCAGCCAGCCAGGTTTTAGGTTTACCTATCGGGCTGGTACTGGCAAACCGTTTTGGATGGCATTCTCCATTTTATATGATTGCCATCTTTGGATTGATAGTAGGCGTGATCATCGTTATTTATCTTAAACCGGTAATTGCACACCTCGCATTAAAACAGGAGCAAAATGCTTTCAAACACCTGGTTCGTACACTTTCTAACACTGAATATTTAAGAGCTTTCGCCGCTACGATTTTTATTTTCAGCAGCGCCTTCCTGCTAATGCCATTCGGCAGCACTTTTACTATACGCAATCTTGGAATGACACTCGCACAGTTGCCCATTATCTATGGTATTACAGGTGTCGCCAGTATTATCATAGGCCCGATTGCCGGAAAGTTGGCAGACAAGATCGGGAAATATAAATTATTTGTGATCGGCTCTTGTATTACTATCCTCATGATTATTTTTTATACCCGCCTGGGTATTACGCCTCTTTGGGAAATAGTAGTTATCAATATTATCATGTTTGCAGGTATTACTGCAAGAATGATCTCAGCATCTGCATTACTTTCTGCCGTGCCTGCTGCAAAAGACCGTGGTGCATTTATGAGTATCAACGCCTCTGTGCAGCAAGTTTCCGGCGGGATCGCTTCCATGATTGCCGGAATGATAATTATGGAAGGTGCAAATGGAAAATTAGAACGTTATCCTTTACTTGGATATGTTGCCATCGCTTCAATGATTACCGCACTTATCCTGCTTTATGCACTCAATAAATTTGTAGCCGCGAAACTTCATAGGGCTGCCGCTACAGTCTAGTGATTTATTTTTAAGTGCGTTGGATCGTTCTAATAACTGAATTCGCTGATGACAAAATTCCCCTGTTTTTGTTCGGGCTGTAAAAGATCCATAAGCATATACTTATGATACGAGCCTACTAATATTACGATCGTTTTTTGTTTGAACTCTTTAATATATTTTAAAATGTTCTGAGACATTGTTTTGTTTCTGAACTCCCAGAAATTCCCATCAGATTTGTAAAATTCGTAAAATGGTTTGAGTACTTCGGTTGCACCAATTACCTGCAATACCTCATGGTACATCCAGTTTTGCCTGAATTTAGACAGCGAGAGGTATTCTGCTGAGTTCAACGTTTTAATACCCAACTGGTCAAGGTTGTTCAGGGCATTTGTCGCATTATAATGAGCAGCCAGTATATTTCTCATATTGCCTTCTATATGATTTGAAAAATAAAGGCTGTCAACCAGTTTCCACAAGACCTGTTCTTTCTGGAATAAACGGGTGGAAGCGAAGTATGCATTTCTGCCTTCAAAATCAAATCGCCTTAATTGAGCAGCTGGGAATTTTGACTGATATTTTCTTACTGCATCATTTTCATTCGACGAAAAAAAATGTTTAAAGTTTCCACTAGCGTCCATCAGTGAAGAATCCAGTTCCATTAAAATAATATCCGGCTTGATATTCTTCAATACTTCGCTGATCGTATCAGCAGTAAAGTTCTTTGTTGTGTTATGCTGGCAGCCTATTATAAAAATCCGTGTTTGCGCACTACAAAATTGGCTAGGAGTGATAAGCAAAACAAAGATGTAAGCTATTCGTAAATATTTCCTGGCAGGGGTAATAGAAAATTTCATCAGCAATTTCCACAGAAGATAAAAAAGCGATCTTATACTGTTTCTAAAGTATGATGAACGGCTGATAAAGTTGATGAATGCTTCCCCGTTACCTCAATCTTACGGGTACATTTCTTCAAGGACAAGAATGTAACAATGTGCCGGTATGATGGTAACAAATACATCATTATATTAGCTCAAACTATACCTGATGAACATGAAAATTATAAAGCATTTCTTTTTAGCCGGTTTGTTGCTTTTAGCAATTACCGCAAAAGCGCAAAATACTGCCCGTGATAAAATAATAAATGCAATGAATAAAGCTGCTGATGACTGGAACAAAGGAGATCTGGAAAGTTATATGGCTTTATACGACCCTTCAGCAACCATGATGATGCCTGCCGGCAGGGCAGGGCTGGATAGCATTAGAGCGCTTTACGTTAAATATTATTTTGACGGACAAAAGCCTAAACAAGAACTGGCTTACGAAAATTACCAGGTAACCATGCTCGGGGAAAAGCATGCATTATTAACGGGCAGCTTTGTGTTAAAACCGAATGGAAAATTAAAAGAAAGAAAAGGAATATTTTCATTGGTTTTTGTGCGTAACAAGAATGGATGGAAAATTCTTCATGATCATTCGGGATAAAATGTAGTTGTCCTACACGGTTGCTATGTAAAGAAAAGCCGCCCGGTAAATCGGGCGGCTTTTTTTCAGCTGTCGCTGTTTTTAATCTTTAGTTTTTACTTTTCCGTTCTTTTTTACTTTGTATTTTTTCGCAAATGCTTCATCCTTCCAGGGGTCTGTTCCTATGTAGTTGAAAGTTTTGTACTTGCGTTTTGCTACATTTATACCACTTGGCAACGTCCTCACTGTAACCCATTTAGTACTAGGTTCATCATAATACCAATAGTTACTGCTGCTTGGCTCATAATAAACATTTGCATCAGGGTAGTAATAGTACCTGTGCGTTGTTGTGGTTGTAGTCGTTGTTGTTTGTGCTGAGCTTGTAAATGCAAAGCCGGTAACTAAGAGTGCTACAAAAAGTATTTTTTTCATACAATAAAAATTTGTGTTTTTTACCACGAATTGTATGCCTGTTTTAATCTGTGAATCCCAGTTTGCAAGCTTAGTCTTTAGTTTAACAATTACCGGAAATCCCTTCAAACAACAATATGCCATAAAGAGGATATCAGCCGGCTGATTTTTCTCAAGTTTCCGAGAGAAGGACACTTATCTGTGTGCTGCATCACCCTGATGAAAAGATCGGAACAAGAGTCCCATGCGATTCAATCTGTTATAAGTGGAAAAAAGGATGAGCGGAGAAGTTTTGAAAAAATTGAATCTTATTTTACCATCCTGAGTTGAAAAAGAATTACCGGCTTTTCATTTTTAAATTGCAAATAAAGGAACATGCTTAATCATTTTAAACTCCTGTTTTTCTCTTTTTTTATTTGCTGCTGTATTTATTCACAAGGCTATCATCTTGAAGGAAAGATATTAAGATCTGCGGATCAATACAAAGTTTCGCTTTATGTGATGCGCAATATCAATAGCTTTTATTGCATGGGGCTGCAAGACCTGGCCAATTCAACGTTAACAAGAGAAGATGGAAGTTTTACTTTGTCAGGTCGAATGCTTCCTGTAAGCGGGGCGATCTACAGGATACAGGTAAAACAAATCCTGAACAAAGATGATAAGCTCAATGACCTGCTGGCTACTAATATTTTATCAACCGATAAAATGACCGACCGCAATTTCCTGTTCTTCACTTTATATGATTCATCCAATATAAGTATTGAGATATCTGTTAATGGTAATCTTGTTTCAGACTACCGGTTCAATAAGCCGGCACAGGAGGTTAATTCTTTTATTAAACTGGATGGATTATTAAAAGCATATGATTCGGAGGTAGATAAAGTAGGCGCGGAGATCAACCAGTATGCAACAACTTACGGTGCTGTTTCTGCCGTACAGGAAAATAAGAAAGAAAAGCTGGAACTGTTGAAGCTCAGGCGCAAGAACCTGCTTGAACATTTTGTTGAAGTGTATGGGGACCAACAGGCTGCAGTCTTAGCAACATTCTATTTGCTTGAATCTTACGGGTATGAATTTTCCAGGATAAAACGAAATTATAATTCCTTGTCAGTAGGGAAAGGTAATGCCATTTATTTGCCTTCACTAAAAAAATTATTCTTTAAGGATGAGGCTATTTACCAATATAAGAATGGATTTTATATTTCCGCCTTACTCAATTTCTTGTTAGCAGGTGCGGGGTTATTTGTTTTTTTCAGGCGGAACAAAACTAAACTCTCAACTGATAATAATCAATCTGCTTTTTCTCTTACTCGCAAAGAGATTGAAATTTTAGAAATGGTCGCTATGAATCTTAGTAACAAAGAAATTGCTGCAAGACAATTTCTTGAGATCAGCACGATTAAAAAACACATCACGAATATCTACGGGAAAACCAGCATTAACAACAGAATGGAAGCAAAAAGATATTATGAAGCGCATTTTGGCAGTCAAAAAGTTGCAACTACTACCTAAATACAACTTTTTTAAACCATTAATCAGACCCCATTTTCTTTCAATACAGGTCTTAAGCAGGTAATTTGGTTAAAAAAACCATGCGCAGATTATCAGCTATTTTGGTGCTTCTTTCTTTAGCAATAATACCTTGCTTCTCCCAATTTAAAATGGCTCCGCCGATAAGTATAAAAACGATGATCGGACCGGCAAAAGATACCACGTTTTATAAAAATAAATTTCTTGTGCTCGATTTCTGGGCCACATGGTGCGCACCCTGCATTGCGTCTTTTCCTCATCTCAATGACTTACAAAAAAAGTTCAGACGATATAATGTGACCTTTGCTGCAATGACTTATGAACCTGAAACAAAAGTTGAGAAGTTCTTTTTAAAAAATAGCCACATAAAACTGGATGTATTGAAATTGATTGATCAGCCCGATACCACCAGGAAAAGTCGTTTTGGTTATACAGGTAAAACTTTTATTGATTATAACATTAGGGGAATACCACAGGCGGTTATCATAAATCCGCTGGGTGAACTGGTATGGAAAGGCAATTCCGAACTTACAGATTCACTTCTTGAACAAGTATTAAAAGGCAGCTATCAGCCAGAAGTTTTATCGCAGGCTGCACAGCCGGCAAATGAAAAACCAACTATCAGCCATATTGATTCTATAGAAATTAACGGGATTAAAATAAGGTCATCAATTTTGAAAAATGTTATTTATGGATATGCTATCAATTTTCACAATGAAATAATGACAAGTTTTTTAGGTGCAAGGATTGATGATATCCTGAAAGTTTTATTTAATCTTTCGAACCAGCAGGTTATTAAACATAAGGTCATGCCTGTAGTTGCATTAGATATGAGCAGGTCATTTGGCATTACTAAAGATTCGCTGGCAATTGCAGCAGCTACAGCTTTGTCAAAAATGTATTATTTTAATTACCGCCTGGAAAATCGTTCCTACCCGGTAATGGAAGTAACTCTTGAAAATAAAGACCTGTTAAAGAAAAACGGGTTTACAATGGAAGAGAGTTTTCATGGCGGCACCGGAACTACCAATGGTTATTTTTTCGGGATCAATATAAAGTTTACAGAAATAGCGAGGATTTTGCAAGGGGAATATGATCGTATTGTTATTACAAATGATACAAGCTTTTCTTTGCTGAAAGATCAGGGGCTGGATATCCATATTCCCGCTGGTAAATGGGAAGAAAGTATTAAATACCTCGCTAAGGAATATGGAATAAGGGTAAGAAAAACAAGCAGGCTATTGCCAACACTTATCCTGGAATAAAAAATTACCGCAGCAGCTATACCCGGGCGCAGGAATAATGGAGAACAACATAATCATCTTATGTTTGCTTTTTTGTAGATTTACTACCTCAATATTAATCATGAAACACGCTATTCTATCCCTGCTTTTTATTTTAGCCTTGTGTAATGCCGATGCACAACGAAGCAATCCCGATATATTAAAAACAAGATTGGGCCGGCTTACTATACAACCTGTTCAGCATGCCAGCCTGGTACTTTCTGTAAATGGTATTACTATTTATGTAGATCCTGCTGGTGGCACTAAATATTATAAAGACCTGGCTGCACCCGGAATTATTCTTATCACAGATATACACGGCGATCACTTTGACCTGAAGACGCTTGATTCCGTTAAAACTGCTTCCACTGTGCTTATCGTGCCGCAGGTGGTTGCAGACAAATTGCCTGCTGCTGATAAAGCCAATGCGGTAGTTCTTAAGAACGGTGATGGTACCATGCAATCAGGTATTTCAATAATAGCTCTACCCATGTATAATCTTCCTGAAAGTGCTACAGCTATGCATACAAAAGGGCGGGGTAATGGGTATGTATTAAAAATAGGAGGTAAGAATATTTATATTTCAGGAGATACACAAGGCATTCCGGAAATGCGTTCACTCAAAAATATCGATGTTGCTTTTGTTTGCATGAACCTTCCTTATACCATGGATGTTAATGAAGCTGCTGATGCTGTGCTTGCATTTAAACCGAAAGTTGTTTACCCTTATCATTACCGGGGACAAAAAGGTTTGAGCGATATCACTGCATTCAAAAACCTTGTTGATGCAGGTCATAAAAAAATTGAAGTGAGATTACGTAACTGGTACCCGTCGCTTTAGTTTATTAAACTTATGACGGCCGTTTAAAAGAAGATTACTACCGCAGCACATCTGGTTTGAAATAAATCCAGGATATAATTAATGGTGAAGAAAACCTGATCTCAATAACTATTTCGCTATTTCTATTTTTACTTTTTTATTTTTTATTTTTTCATTTTTTATGAGTTGAAGCACATCGCTCATCCTGGATTTCCTTACTGCGACAAAAGAGAAAAAATCCTTTACTTCTATCAACCCAATATCTTCTTTTTTTAATTGTCCCTTGTTTGATAAAAACCCTACGATATCAATTTTGTTCACTTTATCTTTTTTCCCCGCAGCAATAAAAAGCGTTGACCATACGGGCTTATCAGGCAACTCGGCAATTTCAGGAAGTTGAATTTCTTCTGCTTCTTCATTAATGTACGCAGGTAGTTTTTCTTCTTCGGATAAAATTAAAATGGCAGTTCCGCTTGCATCCATTCTTGCAGTACGGCCGTTGCGATGAATAAAAATTTCTTCTGAATTCGGCAGATGATAATGAATGATGTACCGAATATGAGGAATATCCAAACCACGGGATGCCAGGTCTGTTGTGATCAATACATTCACACTGCCATTTCTGAATTTGCATAAAGCACTGTCTCGTTCCTGCTGCTCCATGGCACCGTGATAAAACTCATTAATAATTCCTTTTTTACTTAAATACTCACTTGTACGTTCTACAGATTCCCTGTGATTGCAAAACACAATTGCCGACCTGTTGCCTACATAGCAAATGAGCCTGAATAGTGTATCCGTTTTATCTTTTATATCTGATAATACGGTTTTGACAGCAAGATTGTTTGCCGCGTTATCACCAGATAAAAAATGAAGTCTTACCGGGTCTTTTAGTCCAAGAAATTCAGGAATATTTATTGCCTCAGTAGCGGAGGTTAAAATTCGTTTTGTGATATTTTTCAGCGAGCTGATGATGAAAGACATCTCTTCGATAAAACCTAGTTCAAGCGATTTATCAAATTCATCGAGCACAATTGTTTGAATAGAATCTAGGGTAATGTTTCCTCTTCTTATATGATCGGCCAGTCTTCCGGGAGTACCAATGATAACGGCTGGTGGCTGCACCAGGTTGTTTTCTTCCGTCTCTCTTAAATGGCCGCCATAACAGCAGGTAACTTTATTGCCCGTACCCATTTGTTTAAAAACCTGTTCTATCTGTAAAGCGAGTTCACGTGAAGGCACAACTATAATGGCCTGCGTAGTTGTAATTTTTTCATTCAGCCGGTCTAAAATGGGTAGTAAAAAAGCCAGCGTTTTGCCTGAGCCCGTATTAGACAGTAAAACAATATCCTCATTGTTTTTATTTGCTTCTATAGCAGCAACCTGCATTTCATTTAGCGTATCGATCTTTAAATTGGAAAGTATCTTTTCAATTGAATAATTCTTCTTTTGCATTATGGCGAAAGTACGAAAAGATAAAATGGCGCTGACTACAGGCCTTATTGCCTGATACCTAAATGTGCTGTTGCTGTAAAAACGATAGCGTAAAACTATAAATTCGGAAGATCAGGTTGAGGTTACAAAGCTTGATTATTAGGAGGGTCTGTTTTCCTTTTTTTATCAGCATTCATTTCTGTCTTAATTTTTAATATCTGTTCCTGAAGTGAGTTAATAGAGTTTTTGATTTCCTGCAATTCATCATCTTTTGCTCCATCCCTGATAGCCTGGA
This sequence comes from Chitinophagaceae bacterium, assembly GCA_028288595.1. GTDB lineage: Bacteria > Bacteroidota > Bacteroidia > Chitinophagales > Chitinophagaceae > JAQBNK01. The sequence goes on along the minus strand of JAQBNK010000096.1, from coordinate 7,681 downwards.
GAAAACGTTTGTTCTCTAAAATATATTTTTTGTTTAGCAGGTAGTGTTGTTTATCTAAAGCCATATCATCAGATAAGAAATAAAGTTATTTAAACCCATCGTTATTAAAAGGGTTCGGCTGAGCGGCTATTAATCTGGCTTAGTTATTCATTTTTCATCGTCATCAGTGCCGCCATCGTTTCAATTCCGTCCCATAAGTTCCGGAGACGGATATTTTCATTTTCAGCGTGCTGGTTATTATCATGATTTGCGATCGGAACTGTAATTGTAGTAGCCTGCAAATATTTTTCAAACAAAAATAAAGGAAGGCTTCCACCCATGGTGGGTTGTAAAACAACCTGCCCGTTTTTTGTGGATATTACTGCTGCAATAACTTTTTTAATAATGGGGAGTTCCATAGATGTGCGTTGCGCATTGTACCCGTCAAGACCAGGTATCACTTTGATGAGGCGGCCATATTTTTTTCTTTCTTCATCTGTTGGCTCATGATCTGTTACAAAATAGTCCTGCGCTTTTATGTGATCTATCAGTTTTTGCTGTTGTCTTTTCCAGTCATTTCCTAACACCAATCTGAGATCGATAACAGCTGTCGCATAGGTGGGTATCTGGTTAGAAGCGAGGATCCCGACATTGCCGCTTTGCATGCCGTTAATGTTTAAAGATGGCAGGTTTATCGCTTCATTTAATGACACGCCTGTCATCTCAACCCGGCTGATGCCTAATTCATTTTTCATTTGCTCATCCATTGACGGCACTTCATTCAAAGCTTTTCTTTCTGCAGGGGTTAAAGGTATTACATCATCATAAAAACCTTTCACTGTTACTCTTCCTTTTTCATCTTTCATCGATGCTAATAATTTAGCCAGCATCATGGCTGGATTGGGCGCCCAGTTACCATAATGTCCGCTATGTAATGGTCTTTTAGATGCATAGACGGTAAGATCGAGATGAGCATCGCCGCGAACACCAAATGCAATTTGTTTTTTTCCTGACTGATGCACTGGCCCATCACAAATGATCCAGAGATCGGATCGCAGTAATGATCTGTACTGCGCTAATATTTCGTCGAGATGCACAGAACCTGCTTCTTCTTCACCTTCAAAGAAAAATTTAAGGTTGAATGATGGTTGTACCCCGGATGCCTTTATTGCTTCGTAGGCATTCAGGATCGCAGTAACGCCGGCTTTATCATCCGAGGCGCCACGGGCATATATTCGCCACTCAGGAAGATACATACCATTGGGAGGGAAGGGAATGCTGCTTCCGTTTTTATCTATTGCCCCTGTATATAATTTTGGCTCAAAAGGAGAAAGTTCTTTCGCCCATTGCGCAGGATTTACTGGTTGACCGTCATAATGCGCATAAAAAATAAGGGTTTGCTTAGCACCGGGAACAAGCACTTCTCCATAAACTGCAGGTACGGCGCCAGCAGTGTGTGGAGTTAAAAGTTGAATGTTTTCAATGCCACGCTTCTTCATTGCCTCCATAATGAAGCTTGCATTTTTTTGAAGGCCTGCCGGGTCTTTTGCGACATTTGGTATAGCAAGAAAATCTGCAAATTCACTTATGATCCTCCTTTGATTGGACTGAGTATATGCCTTCACTTTATTTACCAGCGGTGATTGGGCCGAAATAAACTGAACGGCTATAAGCGCTGGCAGAAGAATGGTGCTTTTTATCTTCATAATAGATCAGATAATTTGAAAATTTGAGAATATGAAGATTTGAAAAGGGGATGATGATTTTAAAATTTTCAAATTGATAAATTACTAATCTGGCAATACTCTCACCATTATATTTTTAAAATACACTTTGCTTTTTGGATCATGTCCCTGCAGGGCGAAAGTGCCACTGCTGATAATTCTTCCTGCATCGCCGCCAGTTCTTTTCAGGTTTTCCGGCTCGGTATAGTCGACAACAGTTCTGTCATTTATTTTAATAGTTACTCTTTTACCTTCCACTTTAAAATATTCAGTATACCATTCATTGTCTTTCACATATACTTCTTTCACATCTTCAATTGCATATAAACTACCTGTTCTGCGCCAGTCGGTATGCGAATTATTTACCTGTACCTCGTAACCTTTTGTAGGGAAACCTTTTTCCTGGTAAACCGTATGAAAGTAAATACCGGAGTTAGATCCGGGTGTGGTCATCACATCAGCTTTAAATTCAAAGTTTTTAAAATTATGGTTCTTAATGTCGCCGTTATAAAAAAGATGCGCTACATCTCCGTTCGCTACGATCGTTCCATTGTCGACATGAAACGAAGAAGCATTGTTTCCCACCTTCCAGTTATTTAAAGACTTACCATCAAATAATGAAACCCACTTTCCGGAACCGGCTTGTTTGGTGGTAGAGCAGGAGAGAAAGAAAAGAATTACACTGCAAACAGGAATAAGTTTTTTCATTTTATAAATGTTAGGATGTATAAATAGAGAAAAAATACCAATTAATTCTTTGAATCAGATATTCTTCAGTTTTAAAAGAGAAATAAAAAAGCCCCGGAAAAACCGGGGCCTGTGATTCGGATTGGATTCGAACCAATGACCTACTGCTTAGAAGGCAGTTGCTCTATCCAACTGAGCTACCGAACCTGAACAGGGGCGCAAAGTAAAGAAAAAAACGATTCTTGGCAAAGCAGGAAGTTAAAAAAGCCCCGTAAAACTACGGGGCTCTCACTTTAATTATCAGGCTTTTGTTTTCTTACAACAAGCCTTTGTGTCGCTGCATTTAGCGCAGTCGCCCTTGCCGCATGTTTTTTTCTCGCATTTGGCCTGGCACGCTTTGGTGCATTTGTCTTTATCGCCTGTAAAAGCATAACTATTTACAGTCGTGGCTGTTAAGGCAGATACCATTAACAGCATGATTATTTTTTTCATTTGAATGTTTTAAGAATTAAAAATAAAGTGGCGTGTTAAACGGTGTTATAATCGGGAGGGGGAACCGTAAGATCAAGATACGGCCCGCTGTATCTGCTCGCTCTGAAAGCAAAAATATTTTTAAAGCCCGGGCCTGAATAATTATCAATAATCACCGCCGTTATAGCCAGTAAAGGAAAACAGTAAATACAGGTGCAGGTGCTATTTTCTTTATTGTTACATCCACCTTTTTGTTCGCCCTGCTTTTTCATTTTCATTGTGCAACTCATACCGGTTTTCGCCATTTTTTTGCAGCAGGCTGTTTTGGCGGGTGCTTCAACCTTCATCGTCACCGTAATTGGCATGTTAGCCAACAACATCAGGCACATTGGTATCGACATGAGGAACTTCACTTTGTAAAACTAAACATCATCTCTCACTATTCCCCGCTTTTTGATGAATGGCAGCTGATCATGTTAAATTTCAAACAGATATTTGCCTTTGCTTCTTTATTTAATGGACTATTTTTGATTTCTATGAGTTACAATTATTTACCGCTCGATAGAAAATGGCTGAATTTTGACCAGGTTAAACACCTGCTGGATTTTGATCAGCTGGTTTCCATCACTTTTGATGCCCATGAACGGATATTGCATTGCCGGGAATACCTCGATAAAAAAATGGCGCAGCATGATAAAGCGGTTTACGGTATCAATACCGGTTTCGGCTACCTGCAGGATATTAAGATCGATGCCAGCCAGGTAGAGCAGTTACAGTATAATTTATTGGTCTCTCATGCATGCGGAATGGGAGAAGAAGTGCCTGAACCGATCGTAAGGCTGATGATGATGCTGAAAATAAAATCACTCAGCTATGGTTACAGCGGCGTGCAGATAGATACTGTAAAGCGCTTGATGGAAATGTATAACAACCGGATGTTCCCCGTAATTTATACCCAGGGATCTCTCGGTGCATCGGGTGATCTTGCTCCTCTCAGTCATTTGTCATTACCGCTGATCGGTCTTGGAGAAGTATATTATGAAGGAGAAAAAATGCCCTCATCGGCAGCGTTAAAAAAATTAGGATGGGAACCTATTCATTTACAAAGTAAAGAAGGACTCGCCTTAATAAATGGTACCCAGTTTATGAGTGCGTATGGTTTATTCTGCCTGAAGAAAGCGGGTCACCTGATGGATATGGCAAATTTAATTGCTGCAATGTCTTATGATGCATTTGATTGTATAAGCGATAGCCTGCATCCTGCAGTACATGCAATACGCCCTCATAAAGGACAGGTAAGCGTTGCGGAATCATTAAGAGAACATCTAAACGGAAGTGAGTTATTGGTAAAGAAAAAAAAGCAGGTACAGGATCCCTATTCTTTTCGTTGCATACCGCAAGTGCATGGCGCCACAAAAGATGTATACGACCAGGTGATGAATGTTTTTCTTACTGAAATAAATTCAGTAACGGATAACCCGAATGTTTTTCCCGACGATGATCTCGTTTTAAGCGCCGGTAATTTTCATGGACAACCGTTAGCGATGCAACTTGATTTTTTTGCCATTGCATTTAGTGAACTCGCCAGTATTTCGGAAAGAAGAATTTACCAGTTGATCAGCGGTCAGAGAGATCTGCCGTTATTTCTTGTAAAAGATGCAGGATTGAACAGCGGTTTTATGATACCTCAATATACTGCTGCAAGTATTGTAAGTGAGAATAAACAATTCTGCACACCAGCTTCAGTGGATTCTATATCGTCCAGCAATAACCAGGAAGATCACGTAAGCATGGGAGCGAATGCTGCAACGAAATGCCTGCGTGTAATTGAGAATGCGGAAAAAGTTTTAGCGATCGAATTGATGTCAGCAGCACAAGCGCTTGAATTCAGGCGTCCCGGAAAAAGTTCCGCTGTTATAGAAAAACTTTTTACAGCTTTCAGGCAACATGTTTCTTTTAATGAAGCGGACAGGGTTTTACATGATGATATGAAAGCAGCGCTGAAGTTTTTGCGCAGCTATGAAATAGACGAAAGTCAAAATTAAAAATTCAACAGTCAAACAAATGACTGAGGGTTCGTTTTTGAATTTTTACTTTTCACTTTTGAATTTGAATAAATGAAGCAACTAACAAATTATCTTTCACTCGTAAAGTTTTCCCATACCATTTTCGCATTGCCTTTTGCGATGATCGGTTTTTTCCTGGCGATCCATCGTGGCTACGAATTTAAATGGAGTTTACTGCTGCTGGTTTTAGGTTGTATGATATTTGCCAGGAGTGCTGCCATGGCCTTTAACCGTTATTTAGACCGCCATTTCGACGCGAAAAATCCCCGTACTGCTATCAGGGAGATCCCAGCTGGTATTATCAGTGCTAACAGTGCCTTATGGTTCACTATTATTTGCTGTATTTTATTTATTGCGTGTTGCTGGTTCATTAATTTTTTGGTACTCTGCCTCGCACCTGTAGCTTTATTTGTTATTTTATTTTATAGTTACACAAAACGGTTCACACCTTTATGTCACCTGGTACTTGGCCTGGGTTTATCATTGGCACCGATTGGCGCTTATTTAGCAGTTACGGCTCACTTTTCTCTCGTGCCGGTTTTATTTTCTTTAGCTGTTATTTTTTGGGTAAGCGGATTTGATATCATCTATGCTCTGCAGGATGTCGATTTTGACCGCTCCAATAATTTATATTCTATCCCTGCCGCACTTGGCAAAGAAAATGCTTTGCAGGTATCTGAGTGGCTGCATGTACTAAGTGCAGGAAGCGTTGTACTCGCAGGACTACTCGGGCATTTTACTTATCTCTACTGGCTTGGAGTTTTAGTTTTTGGCGGAATGCTAATTTACCAGCACAGCATTGTTAAAGCTGATGACCTGCGAAAAGTAAACCTGGCGTTTATGACCGCTAATGGAATTGCCAGCGTGGTATTTGCTTTTCTGGTGATAGCTGATTTTTTCTGGGCCTAGTATAGCGTTTAGGAGTATTCATATCAAATCGAATTATCTGCTTCATTTTTAGCGCAGCATTAACTCCCACCGGCATAATTTTTCCTGCTTTAATTCGTCTAAGAGTAAAGGATTATTTTATGCTGAAGAAAATATTTTTACTGGCTTTTACTATATGCATTTTGACTTCTTTTAATGGCGCATTTGCGCAAAAGAAAGAAGCTAAAGCAGCCATGGTAGAGAACATGATAGAATCAAAAAGTTTTACCTTCGATCCGCAAACGGTATTACCTCTTGGTTTTGCTGCAAGACAACTAACTCCGGGATATTATAGTGTGAAACTGACTCCTGAAGTTTTGACTGTCGATCTCCCATTTTTCGGGAGGGCTTATACGGCTGATTTTGGTTCTTCACAGGGTGGATTTCATTTTATTTCCAAAGATTTTACAACCGAAGTAGTTAAAAGAAAAAAAGGAAATTATGACGTGGTCATTAAACCACGGGACCTGAAAGATGTAAACTATTTAACATTCAGCATTTCCCAGGGTGGATATGCGAGTTTACAAGTATCCAGTAATAGCAGGCAGGGCATTTCTTTCTCAGGTATTATTGAGGAAAGTAAATCGGTTAAATAGATTTGGATTTAGCGGTTTGAAGTTTGAGATTTGAATGTGAAACCGAAACTTTAATCTGATCAATGCCGCGAATCCTTTGCATAGATTATGGAGCAAAACGAACAGGGCTTGCAGTCACTGATCCCCTGCAGATCATTGCTACAGCGATCGGAACCGTGGCTACCGGCGAACTTTTTTATTTCCTTAAAAACTATTTTATAGCAGAACCAGTAGAGCTGGTATTAATTGGTGAACCCAAAAACCTGGATGATACTGATACGCATGCAACGCCGCTGGTGCGCCGGTTTATAAAAAATTTTAAAAAAGAATTCCCTGCAATTCCCATAGAAACGATCGATGAGCGCTATTCATCAACCCTGGCCAGCAGGGCAATGATAGAAATGGGAATGAAAAAGAAAGACCGCCAGGTAAAAGGAAATGTTGACCAGGTAGCTGCTACTATGCTGTTGCAGGAGTATTTACGTTCCCGTTCCTAGTTTAATTCATTACAAAAAACTATTTATCGCTAATTTTGCGCCGATCAATTTAATAATCAATGATTTTACCCATTGTTGCATATGGCGCGGCGGTTTTAAGAAAAAAGGCGAAAGAGATCACTGCCGAATATCCTGCACTCGATAAATTAATAGCGGACATGTGGGAGACCATGTATGCGAGTAGTGGCGTGGGGCTGGCAGCTCCGCAGATCAATAGAGATATCCGGGTGTTTGTTATGGATAGTGCGCAGATATTTGAGCATATGGAAGACGATGAACATGGCAAATATCCTGATGAACCCGGTGTTAAAAGGGTTTTTATCAATGCACATATTGAAGAAACAAAAGGCGATGAGTGGGTTTATAATGAAGGATGTCTCAGCATTCCTAAGATACGAGAAGACATTTATCGTCCCCAGGGTGTAACAATCTCTTTTGTTGATGAAAATTTTAAGCAGCATACAGAAACTTTTAATGGGATCAGCGCCAGGATCATCTTGCACGAATATGATCACATTGAAGGCAAACTTTTCATCGACTACATGAAGCCCCTGCGAAAAAAATTATTACAGGGAAAGTTGAACGATATCAGTAAAGGAAAAATTAAAGTGGATTATAAAATGACATTTGTGAAATGAGAACGCTGTGCATGGCTGTTTTGTTAATGATCTCTTCCGAAATTTTTTCGCAGGATACTACAATTATCTGGGAGAATCAGAAGATCACATTACCTGAAGTGATCGTTCGTAATAATT
>JAQBNK010000081.1 GCA_028288595.1 Chitinophagaceae bacterium | reverse complement strand
ACAGGCTGTCTTTGAGAGAATTGGAAAAGTGTATATTGACAACAAAATCTCAAGGCATAATGTACATTGATCTTCTTTTCTATAAATCACCGCATTCCCCAATATCTATTCAAATGATTATTCTATCTTTTTAAATCATGAAAATCCTAAGATACTGTGTTGCCTTAGTTTTAGTTAGCCCTGGTTCGCTTTGCCAAAACCGGGTATTAAATATTGAAGGGATTAATATATCTCCAACGGGAGCTATAATACAACCGAAATTAAGTAGTGAGAAAATGCCAGCATCTGTTCCGCAAACAAATTGTACAGCAGTTTTAAAAACACGGGACGGAAAGGTTTACAAACCTGTTAGCGGACGAATTGATCTAACCAGCGGTAAATTTATTTACACAATTGATCAACAGGATTTCCTCTGCACGGCGCCGATATTGCAGGTTGTATTCGATAGTTGTGATAAAGAATTCGAAGGCGCTATTTTTGAAACTGGTTATCCAGCGGTGGACAAACAGAATAATAGCGATTTTTACAAGGTACTTGTTGATGGAAAGGCGACACTCTTAAAATATTATGCTGCAGAACAAACCGACGATAAACTGTCATATAATTCAGCTGGTTCAACTCCCTTGTATAAATATGTTGAATATTATTATTTATACATGGACTGGCAGATGTTCAGGCTTGGCCGAAATAATAAAAAATTGACCAGGTTTTTATCCATTAGTCCTGATTACATTGCTAAAAAAAAATTGAATCTTAAAAACGAACCAGATATTATTAAACTGGTAAAATATTATAATTCAAGTTCACAATAACTGCTAACGCTTAAACAGAAGCTAATATCTTGCGTGGCTAAACGTCTATTTCCATTTCTATGAATCTATTAACTGTATCAGGTGTAAATAAAGAAACAGGCGGTAATGTTATTTTAAAAGATATCAGTTTTACTCAAACAAAAAATCAAAAAATAGGTATTGCCGGCGCCTCAGGTTCCGGGAAAACTACACTGCTAAAAATAATATCAGGCTTAGCACAACGCAGTTCGGGTGAGGTTTTACTCAACAATAAAAAAGTATGGGGGCCTGAAGAAAAATTAATACCCGGTCATTCTTCAATTGGATATATATCGCAGCATTTTGAACTGCGCAACAATTACCGCGTTGAAGAAGAATTAAGTTATACCAACCAACTTCCCGATGCAGAAGCTGCGGCTATTTATGAAGTATGTCGTATCACCCACCTGCTGAAACGTAAAACGGACCAGTTATCAGGCGGAGAAAAACAAAGGATCGTTACTGCAAGAATGCTGATCAGTTCTCCTGAATTATTATTACTGGATGAACCATTCTCCAACCTGGATATCCCGCACAGGCAACTGATGCGGGATGTTATAAATGATATTGCTGAAAGGCTAAAAATCACCTGTATTCTTGTTTCTCATGATCCCGCGGATGTACTTTCATGGGCCGATAAAGTGATCGTCATTAAAGAAGGACAGATCATTCAAAACGATTCGCCATATAATATCTATACTCAGCCCGCTGATGAATACACTGCAGGCCTTTTTGGAGATTACAATCTTATACCTCCACAAAAAAACAAATCGTTTTATGAACTGGCGGGCCAGGAAATAAAACCTGGAAAAAAATTACTTATACGCCCGGAAGATTTCACCATAGCCACAGAAGAAGAAACGGCTCTAAAGGGCATTGTAAAAGCAATACATTATTTCGGCAGTTATTATATGATCACTGTTCTGCTTGCAGGAACTACAATTGCCATAAAAACTCAGGAATGTAATGTCGCCAAAGGAAATAGTATATCTCTCTTCCTCGCACCCGATAAGGCATGGTATGTATAAATAAAATAGCCTCTTTGCAAGAGGCTATTTTTGTATTGAAAGATCAAAAAGATTAATAATTCCTTCCGCCGTAGTTTCTTCTTTGCTGCCTGTTATTATTGTTCTGCTCGCGAATTTTTCCTAAAGGGTTTTTAAAAGAAAGCCCCGCATTCAGCAGGTATTTACCATAACCCGCTTCAATAAAGAATGATGTGTTCTGACCCAGTTTTAAATCAGCGCCGATTGAAGCCTGGTAGGCCAGCACCGGAAGGTCGGTGGTTGAATAATTCAATTTAGCTCCTGTAGCATCACGATAATCCTGGCTCCAGCTATTAAAACCAATTGCCGTTCTCATATAAGGAGAGAAAAAAGAGCCGGCTACGCCGGTTTGAAAATATTGCTGGTAATTCAACATTACGCTGAAACTTTCAAGCGAGCCTGTCATATCAGGCATATCAGAGAAATTATTATAGCTGTAATAAGGAGCGGATACTTTACCATAAGAAGCCATCAAACCGAGGCTTGCTGTGCGGGTAAAACGAAAATCAAGCGCTGCATTTACACGTCCGTTGCTGGTTGTTTTGCCCTGGTCATAACGGTTAAACTGGTATAACTGGTTAGCATCGGCATTGGGGTAAGCATAGGAAAGGCTAAATCCAACTGTTGGTTGGAAGGGACCATAATTTTGCTGACGGCCATTATTCCTGGGATATTGAGGCGGTTGCTGACCATATCCGCCGTTGCCTCCGTATACACGGCCATATTGTGCCTGCACAAAGCTTGCTGATGATATAGCAACAGCTATCATTATGGCTTTCATTGCGTTGCGTGATAAATACTGCTTAAACTGGTTTACACAATTTTTCATGCCCTCATTTTTAGTTTGAATAGTAACGAATAAGGTTTTTGGTAATTGTGCTTTAAGAATATATTAGGAAATACGCAGGCACCTTAACGAGATTATTCTAATGCCAATAAGGCCTTCCGCAAATGCTCAATTCCTTCTGTTGCTGGTGCTTCGAAGCCTTGAAGATTGTAAAGCGCAGACGTTGATGGAATTTTTTTGTCTACAATAAATTTGGGTATTTCCCATGGAGCATAATTCACAAGGCCGGCTGCAGGATATACCGCCAGGGAAGTTCCTATCACCACAAAAATATCGGCTTGCCTGGTGATTGCAGCGGCAGTCTCAATCATAGGAACCGGTTCTTCAAACCAAACGATATGCGGTCTTAGCTGATAACCATCAGGTGCCTTATCACCCCATAAAATATCACCCCTGACCGGCAGGACAATTTCTTCATTTATCTCGCTGCGCATTTTTAGAATTTCACCATGAAGATGCAAAACCTTAGCGCTTCCTGCTCTTTCATGCAGGTCATCTACATTTTGAGTAATGATATGAACATCAAACCGGTTCTCCAGTTCTGCAAGAGTATAATGTGCCGCGTTAGGAACAGCTTCCAATACGTTTTTGCGCCGCATATTGTAAAAGTCTAGTACTAATTGCGGGTTCTTTTTCCAGGCATGTGGTGTTGCGACTTCTTCAATTTCGTAGCCCTCCCATAAACCATCACTGTCACGAAAAGTTTTCAAACCGCTTTCAGCACTAATGCCTGCACCGGTAAGAACCACCAGCTTCTTTTTCATGGCAGAAAGATATCAGCTTTCTTCAATTATTGTTTCGAGTACATCTATATCAAAGGGCTTGGCAAGAAATTTATCGGCCCCTGCTTGTTCTGCCAATGATTTAATATCATTATTGGCGCTGAAATAAATGATGGTAATATCATCAAAAGAAGGATTGCTTTTTATGAGGCGGGTTGATTCAATTCCCCCTTTATCAGGTATCCAGTTGTCCATTAATACCACTTCCGGACTAAAAGATTCAATATCGTTTATAATACTGTTGCAATCCGTACGGGTGAAAACAGTATGACCTTTTTCTTCAAGGATATACCTGCACAGGTCAAGAATGTCATTATCATCATCAAAAATGGCAATTCGCTTAGGCATGCTTCTGATTCTGTTTTGAATTTAATGGGGAAATAACACCGAAAAGAACAAATTCGAGAGACTATCCACCAGAATTATGCCATCAGCAAAAAACCTCCGAAAGGAGGTTTTTATCAGTAGAGAAATTCTTTTTTATTCTTCGATTATTCCGGCTGGTATAACCTGCATTTTCACTTTTATCAACCCGTCATTAAAACCTAGCTGGTGGGCCGCTACATGGGTAAGATCTATCACTCTTCCTTTTTTTGCCATTCTCGGGTGCATACGGTCGTTAATTCTTACTATAACACTCTTTCCATTACGCAGGTTAGTTACCCTTACCCAGGTATTTAACGGAAGGTTATTACTGGCCCCGGTAAACAGATTGTGCCTGAATTTTTCACCCGTTGTGGTTTCACGGCCCTCAAAGAATTTAGCGTAAAAGCTGGCGATGCCGGTTAAAGTTCCACCGGTAACAATATTGGCAGAAACAAGCGCAGGAAATGAAAGGAAGTAAAAAACTGTTAGTGCAGCAAAGAACTTCAACATCTTTTTCACAGTCATAATCTTTTTTTTGCAGTGATGATCCTTAAATTCAATGTCTGAATGCACATCATCACAAGGTTAATAATGAAAAATCTAATTTTTCCAGGCCTGACTTTATTGATTTTCCTCACGACGACTGTATCATCCACCTCTGCTCAAAAAAAACTGCCTAAGAACGAGTACGGCTTAACCGTTGTGTCAAAGATTAGTGATTGCAAATGTACGAAAAAAATCGCAGGCGACGAGCGGCTGGTGCCTCTCAACCGCTACATTCCGGGTCTGATCACTGATTTTAAATATGCCACAATGGAAAACTTTACCGGAAAGGCATTATACAAAAACCCTGCCGCATACGGCAGACAGCTTTTAGCTAAAAATTTAGCAAATGTTCAAAAAGAGTTAGAAATCAATGGATTATCAATTAAGATATGGGACGCTTATCGTCCCTACAGTGTAACAAAAAAAATGTGGGAAATTGTTCCTGATGAAAGATATGCGGCTAACCCAGCCAATGGCAGCGGGCACAACCGCGGAGCCGCCGTTGACCTTACTTTGGTCGATTTACGAACCGGTAAAGAGCTACCCATGCCTACTCCTTTCGATAATTTCACCGAAAAAGCTCACCATGATTACCAGAATCTTCCAGAAGAAGTGAAGAAAAACCGGGGACTGCTAAGATCAATAATGGAGAAAAATGGATTCATAGCGCTTGAGACGGAATGGTGGCATTACAGTTTGCCAGATGCTGCTAAGCGTTTCGATTTACTGGATATTCCATTTAGTGTGCTTGCACGAAGCATCGGAAGATAAATTCTACTATCTGTGTTTTGTTGTTTTCTCATCACCGGTTATGTCGCCAGAACTCCTGATCTGCAACTGCAGATTGCTGATCCACTCATTACAACCACGCAGAAAAAGACGTTCGTTTACATCGTCAATCACCTTCAAAACTTCCTCATACGTCCCTTCCAAAACGGTGGCAAAAGGACCGACTTCATATTTTATTCCTGATTGTTTAATTATTTCAATCGCCTCATCAACCCATTCATACGGGTGTCGGTCTTGAACTACCGGAAGTATTTGAATAGAAGCGTTGACAATATAATTATGCATAAAAAATTTTTAGCCAGCTTCGGCACATTGGTCATCGTCTGTTGTGTCACACCCTTGAACTTTCTGTTCTTTATAGAGCTTTTCAAGCCCGTTATTGAATCTTTTCGACTTCAGTCACTGCATCTAAATTGATCGGCCCATAAATGTGCGGGAAGTCTTCATTCATAGCTTCGGAGCGATCATATTGCAGCTTCGAAAGCAATTTTTCCGGATCAATCACCAGTTTTACCAGTTCTGTTTGTCCGCTAAAATATCTTTCCAGCACTCCTTTCACCTGTTTTTCCGTACTGCAATGAATAAATCCTTCAACAGGTAATGATGCTGCTTCATAGGCTCCATTCTTTTTTGCGGCTTCCCACTCTGCAGCAGTCGTTACATGATAGATTGCACCAGTCATTATAAAATTCTCTTTATTCTTTGCTCCAGCATCAGCAAGTCTGTTATTACTATGGCCGTAACTGCTTCAAGAATTACAGGAACTCTTAAAGCAATACAGAGATCATGTCTGCCTTTTACAGAAAAAGGTTCAACAGCATCTGTTTCCCTGTTCCAGGTGTGCTGTTCTTTAGGAGTTGAGGAAGTTGGCTTAATAGCAATACGGAAGACGAGCTCGTTTCCATTCGTAATGCCACCAACAACCCCGCCGGCATGATTAGTCCTGGTCTTGCCGCTTTTATTTTCTATTGCATCGTTGTGTTCTGTTCCAAACATTTTAGCTGCGGCGAAACCTGTTCCGAATTCAACCCCCCTTACTGCAGGTATGGCCATTACTGCATGAGCCAGTAAAGATTCAACAGAATCAAAAAATGGCTCCCCTAAACTGGGAGGTAATCCTTTTACGCTGCATTCTATAATACCGCCAATAGAGTCTTTAGCGTCTATTGCTTTTTGCAGTCCTTTTTCTAAATCCACCACTCCGCCTATTTCTAAAATAGTTGACTGCACTTTAATTTCATCCAGTAATTTTTTAGCTATTACTCCTGCTGCTACTAAACAAACGGTGAGCCTCCCGCTAAAATGTCCGCCGCCCCTGTAATCTTCAAAGCCACCAAACTTTTTATGAGCCACAAAATCTGCGTGCCCCGGCCTTGGAACAGCCCGCAGTTTATCGTAATCCGATGAGCGGGTATTTTTATTTTCAAAAAGTAATGTTATGGGAGCTCCAGTAGATTTATTATTGAAAATACCGGATTTAAAAATCGGCAGATCTTCTTCCTGTCTTGGAGTAGTTCCCTTTTGCGTACCACCCTTCCTTCTTTCAATATCTGTTATGAAATCATTTAACTCGATTGATAATCCTGCGGGGCATCCATCAATAACAATCCCCACACTTTCGCCATGCGATTCGCCGAAGATGCTTATCCTGAATATTCTGCCGAATGAGTTCATAGCGTTTGTGTTTTATTTTGTTCTTACCACATAGGCACATAGAAACATAGTTTAATATAAAGAAGGCCTATGCTTCTATGTGCTAAATAATTTTTCTTCAATTCTAAGCTTATTCTTTTAAAGTTACTCCAGCTCCCAGCTTTTGCAAATCTTCATAAAAAGCAGGATACGATTTATTAATTGCCTCTGCATCATCAATTATTACATTTCCTTTCGCTTCTAATCCAGCTACAGCACACGCCATTGCAATGCGATGATCATGTCTTGATTCAACAAGGGCACCACTAACAGATGCGGTTTCTTTAATGATCATCAGGTCGTCCTGTAATTCGATCTTCACGCCCATTTTTCCAAACTCGTCCTGGAGGGTAAGTCCGCGGTTACTTTCTTTATGCATTAAACGACTAACGCCCTCAATAACCGTTGTTCCTTCACAAAATGCAGCCAGCGCAACCAGCGGGGGAAACAGATCGGGACAGTTAGTGGCGTTAAAATGAAAACCTTTTAGATTATTTTTTCCAATTGTTATTTCGTTCGGCAGCACTGATAATTTACTGCCGCAATCCACCAGAGCCTGTAAAATTGCCTTATCAGCCTGGGTTGAATTGGTATCTAATCCCTTCACAGTAATATTTCCCGCTATAGCTCCTGCCACTAAGAGAAAAGCGCCGCCGCTCCAGTCTCCTTCAACGGTATAATCGATAAAGTCTGAAGTTCTATTATTGCTATTATGAGAGAAAAAAAATGATTCATAGTTATTATTCTGCGGAAGCTGCAGGCCGAAATTTTCCATAACCTTCAGCGTGAGATCAACATAAGGTTTACTCTTTAAATTATTCACTGTGATCGTTACATTATCTGCGCCTTGTGCCGCATAAGCAAATAACAAACCTGTAAGAAACTGGGAACTCAAAGATCCATCGATCGTTATATTTTTTGGTTGAAGCGGGCCAGTGATCTGTAAGGGAAGTTTGCCTTTGTTTGAACTGATCTTAATCCCCAACTCAGGAAAAATTTCATCAAAAAAATCCATTGGACGATTCAGCAAACTTCCTTCACCATGAATGGTTATAGTCTTTTCACTTAAACTTAT
This sequence comes from Chitinophagaceae bacterium, assembly GCA_028288595.1. GTDB lineage: Bacteria > Bacteroidota > Bacteroidia > Chitinophagales > Chitinophagaceae > JAQBNK01. The sequence goes on along the minus strand of JAQBNK010000081.1, from coordinate 6,732 downwards.
TAAGGGGGCAAACATGCGAATTCCCAAACCGCTTTCACCACAGTTAACCTGGTCTGCTATTGGTTTAATTCCCTTGCTAATAATTCGAAGTGAAGCACCATCATTTTTTATTTCAGCACCCAGGGCCTTTATTACGTTCAGCGCTGCCTTATCATCGTTAGATGTTCCGGGGTTGCGAATCAATGTCTCACCTGTTCTTATCAATGCCGCCGCACACGCCCGCTGCATACTGCTTTTTGAAGCCGGCGCAATAATATTCCCGGAGACATTTGAAGGTGTAATGATCGCTTGCATATTAACTCGCTACTCTTTCTATTACTGGTTGTAATTCTTCTATGGTTAAAGGCTTAATAACAGCTTTTCCAATTCTTTCCAATAAAATATAACTGATTGCATTGCCCGATTTCTTCTTGTCTGATCTCATAGTAACCAAAGCTTTCTTCGCATCAAATTGAGCGAACGCTGGCAACTGGTATTTTTCAATTAGGTTAATTAATCTTTCTGTGTCTTTGAATTTTGTAAAAACAGAAGAAGCAACTGCGGCAGCGGCCATTCCTATCGCTACTGCCTGCCCGTGTGAGAGTTCATAAGTATTCTCGATCGCATGAGCCAGCGTATGGCCAAAATTCAACAACTTACGATTACCTTTTTCAAACTCATCTTCCTGTACTACTCCACATTTTATCAATGCATTTTTCTGAATTAACGCAGACAATAATTTTTTATCTTTTTTATAATTACTGAGTTTATTTTGTTCCAGTTGTTTAAACATTGCAGCATCCAGTATGGCGGCGTGTTTAATTATTTCTGCAAAGCCATTTTGCCATTCCGTTTGTGGAAGTGATTTTAAAAAGTTGTAATCATATAAAAGAAAATCGGGCTGACGAATAACACCCACCATGTTTTTATAAATGCCAACATCAATTCCATTCTTGCCGCCTATAGAAGCGTCTACCATTGCAAGTATAGAGGTGGGCACAAATCCAAATGAAATACCTCTCATATAAACTGATGCCACATAACCGGTGATATCTGTTACGACTCCGCCACCAACACCAATTAATGTGAAAGTTCTGTCTGCACCTTTTTCGATCAGGGTTTCGATAATTGTATCTGCTGTTAGTTGTATCTTATATTCTTCACCGGGTTTTAATATAATCGTGTCCCATCCGGAAAATTTTTTCCTGTGAGATCTGAAAATATTTTCATCAGTAATAATAACCGATGAATCAGGGGAAACAATTTTATTGAGTTGCTCAAAGGCCGCATCAAAATAAAAAGAAACAGTTTTATCGGAGAATGTTATTTGTCTGGTTGCCATTCAAAATTTGTTAAGCAGTTTGATCTGCACTTAAAAATTATGACCGGGTTAAATTCAACTGGCTGATCATTGCCATTTCTTCTTCAAAATTTTTAGCAGTATGATATTCATCCTGCTTTTCAATATAATCTGTCACTTTATTAATGTTGGTCGGGCTAACAGAATAAGCAGCATATTCATCTTCCCAATCAAACTGCTCCTTCAAAAATTTGCTATCATTAACCCAATTGACTGAAAATGCTTTTATATATTTTACTGTATCCAGCACATTTTGAACAGCCATCAATTTCACAAGACAATGAACGTGATCTTCCATTCCATTTACTACAACCACGTTTATACCTTTTGCTTCAGCATTTTGTTTCATCTGCGCAAATAATACTTTACGTAATGGTTTTGATAAGAATTGAAGTCTGTCTTTTGTTGACCAGATCAGGTGAACGTAAATGTATATTTTGCTTTCTGCCATGAAGCCGCTAAGAATTCATGATGTTGTTCTGGTGATTGATACTTTCCATATGAACCGCATCAAAATATTTAACGATGAATTCTTTGGTAAGGCCCAGCTTCTCCCCTTTCTTAAATGCTTTCTCCAGTATTTCGTTCCACCTGTTTGTTTGAAGGATGGTGATATTATTATCTTTTTTGAATTGCCCGATATTGTCGGCAATTTTCATTCTTTGCGATAACAATTGCATCAGTTCATCATCAATATGATTGATCTGTTCTCTTAATTTATCGAGTACCGGCGCAGCTTCTTCTACCATTTCTCTTCTCCAAAGCAATCCATCGAGTAACTCTACCAACTTGGCCGGAGTTACCTGTTGCTTTGCATCGCTCCAGGCATTATCAGGATCGATATGACTTTCTATCATCAATCCATCATAATCAAGATCAAGACTTTTTTGTGCAACAGCCTGTAAAATATCACGACGCCCACTGATATGTGAAGGATCACATATCATCATCATTCCTGGATTTCTTCTTTTCATTTCAATTGCCAGGTGCCACATCGGTGCATTGCGGTATTCTGTATTTCCATAAGAACTAAAGCCGCGATGTATTAAACCAATTTTCTCAACACCGGCTTTTGCAACTCTCTCTGCTGCACCGATCCATAATTCTAAATCCGGGTTGATGGGATTTTTTATCAGCACGGGTAACTTTACACCACGTAATGCATCAGCTACTTCCTGCACACTAAAAGGATTCACCGTCGTCCTGGCGCCGATCCATAATATATCGATATCAAAATGCAAAGCATCTTCTACTTGTTTTGCGGTGGCCACTTCAACAGCCAAAGGAAGTCCTGTAATTTTCCTGGCCTGTTGTAACCAGGCAAGTCCTTTTGTTCCGATTCCTTCAAAACTGCCGGGTCTTGTTCGCGGCTTCCAGATACCTGCACGTAATGCATCTATCTTTCCTGTTTTTGCTAACTGTGTGGCCGTTTCAATAACCTGCTCTTCTGTTTCTGCACTACAGGGGCCTGAAATAATTAAGGGTCTTTTAGCCCAAACCTGGTCTACTGTTTTTTGAGAGGTTTGTGTTGCTTCCATTGTTGAAAGTTTATGATTAATACATTTAAAATCGTGAATCGTGAGACGTGAATCGTCAATGCATTCACGATTGCTCTACCTGCTGTTCGCATCATTCATTCTAATTCTTCTTCCTTTATAATTTTTTCCGTCAAGGGCTTTTATCATTTGCCCTGCAGCTTTGCGATCTACTTCAACCCAGCTATTCATTTCCTTCATATCGATCTTTCCCAGCACTTCTTTTTTAAGATCGCTCATATCTAAAACGAATTGTAAAAAGCTTGCTTTATAAAATCCGTCTTTCGTTCCCAGGTTCACAAATAACCTTGCAAAATCTTCTGAAGAACCGCCTGAGCCACTTCTTCCGCGTTGTGGTCTTTCTTCTCTTTGTGCACCGCGGGTTTGTTCTCTTCCACTAACTTCTCTTCTTTCTCTTCCTGCCCTTTCATTACCACGAGCATTCAGATCTTCTGCATTTTCATAGTATTTCAAAAAGCGGTCGAACTCCATAGCTGCCACACGTTTTAATACATCCTCTTTGGAAACTTCTGCAAATCTTTCCTGTAACATGGGAACATAAGTTTCATAATTACCGTGGCTGATATCTGTTTGTAAAAGTTTATCCATAAAATAGAAAAACTGCTTACGGCAAACATCTTTACCAGTGGGAATTTCAAACTTATGAAACGGGGCCTGCACCATTTTTTCAAGGGTACGTAAGCGATAAGTTTCTCTTGCATGTACAATACTCATACACACGCCTGTTTTACCAGCACGACCTGTACGTCCGCTCCTGTGTGTATAAACTTCCTGGTCATCCGGAAGTTCATAATTAATTACATGGGTTATGCCCTGCACATCAATACCTCTCGCTGCAACGTCTGTCGCAATTAATAATTGCAAAGTTTTATCCCTGAACTGTCCCATTACTTTATCACGCTGAACCTGGGTAAGATCTCCATGTAAAGCATCAATATCATATCCCTCTCTTGTTAGTCTTTCTGCAATACCCTGTGCATCTAATTTTGTTCGGGTAAAAATGATACCGTAAATGCCGGGATTGAAATCAATCAGCCTTTTTAAAGTATCATAACGCTGGTGAGCGGTTGTTACATAATATTGATGATCGATGCTTTTATTACCTGCATTCACAACTCCGACAGTCACTTCAACAGGTGACTTCATATATTTTTTACTAACCCTTCTTATCTCCGTTGGCATTGTTGCGCTGAATAACCAGGTGGCTTCCCGCTTCGGTGTGTTCTGAAGTATAAATTCAATATCATCCTGGAATCCCATGTTCAGCATTTCATCTGCTTCATCCAGAACAACGTATTCGATCTGTTCAAGATTGATCGCTTTTCTTTCTATCAGATCAATTAATCTACCTGGTGTGGCTACTACGATCTGAACGCCTCGTTTAATATCACGAACCTGCATACTGATTGATGTACCACCATATACCGCCACTACATTTACTCCCTTGATATATTTTTTGAAAAGTTCTATCTCCTTTACGATCTGCATGCAAAGTTCCCTGGTTGGACAAACAACAAGCGCCTGCGGGAATTTACTGTCTGCTTTTATTAATTGCAGCAAAGGCAATCCAAACGCGGCTGTTTTACCAGTTCCCGTTTGCGCAAGCCCGATAAAATCTTTTGTTCCGCTAAGCAGAACCGGGATTGCTTTTTCCTGTATTGTGGTTGGGGTCACATATCCCAACGCATCGGTTGCCTGAATTAATCTTGCATCAATTCCCAACCCTTCAAATGTCATCATGTCTTTCTAAATTTTCGGCAAAGGTACTGGATTTAAGCCCCTTAGCCTTGTTAATATCATTAAAAGTCAGCGGTCAATTGGTCATTAGTCAATGACTCACTATTACCAACTAAAATTCTCTATTTCAATATTCTCTCAATATCATTTGCCTGTTTAATTAACTTTTCCAGCGTATCATATTCTTCCATTTCTATCATTTTTTTCAATTGCTTTAACTGGTGGATATGCTCATTTAAAACATCAAGTACATAATTCCTGTTCTGCTGAAAGATGGGCACCCACATGCTTGCAGGACTTTTTGCAAGTCTTACTGTACTTTCAAAACCACCACTTGCCAACAGAAAAATGGCATCTTCTTCTTTCTCTTTTTCTAAAACTGTAAGCGCCAGTGCATAAGACGCGAGATGACTCACATGACTCACATAGGCTACGTGCATATCATGCGCTTTTGCATCCATTTCTGTTTCGGTCATTCCGATGGAATCATATAATCTCTTTACTGTTTGCAAAGCATCAGGCGCCGATTTCTGTTTCTCGCAAAAAACAACTGTCCTGCCTGTAAATGCACCGTGCACTGCTGCTTCAGGGCCACTCTTTTCGGTTCCCCACATGGGATGCGTGGCTACAAACCGGGATCGCAAAGGATGATGCTCAACCGATTCACAGATCAGCTGTTTGGTAGAACCCATGTCCATTACCGTTTGGCCGTTATTCATCATATTTAATACTTCTGGTAATGCAAATTGAATTGCGTTTACCGGGATGGCCAGTATGATCAAATCTGCGGACTTTACTGCGGCCGGTAATTCTGCGGCCTCATCAATCAATTGCAGTTCCAGTGCAGTATTTATGTTTTGTTCATTACTGTCCACGCCGGTGACATGAGATGCAAATCCATTTTCTTTTAGTGCCATCGCCAGCGAGCCACCAATTAACCCCGTTCCTATGATACTTACCTTCATCTGCTAATATTGGTTCATTTTATGGATCCCAAAAAAGGCTTGATTCTATCGTTAAAACTTTATCTGACCTTCTTCATCCTGTTGTTGTATGCAAAAAAAATCCCGGCTTTAAGACCGGGAGTATAATTGATTGTGCAAAGTTTTATGCAAAAGCAACCCGGTCTGCAGTGCAGCTAAAATAATACACGTAAAACCAGTTGATATTTGATACCTGTTGCATGAGGGATCAAAATAAATACATTCAATTGAAAAAACAAAACAAAAAGCCGCTCCGTTAAACGGAACAGCCTCTAACGATTGCTTGCCATATGAAAAATCTAATTCGCTTAACCCAGCAAGCAGGGATCCGGTTATTTCTTAATTGAATCTTTAGCTGCTTTAGCAGTAGAATCAATTGTATGTTTTGCAGTATCAGCAGCTGCATTGATTGAATCTTTTGCAGCACCTGCAGTAGAATCAACGGTAGCAGTCGAATCTGAAGTAGCAGAGCTATCTGAACCATTGTTACATGCTGCGAAAGCACCTAATGCTAAAACGAATAATAATTTTTTCATTTTTAAAGTTTTTGTTAGTTATTTATTATTAATAGCTGAGATCGGTAAAGGTAACCCTCTGATTAGAAATTTTTTTAATAATTCTCCTTGCGAAGGCAAAATAAAGGGTAAAAAAAAGCCATCCCGTGGAAACGGAACGGCCTCTAACGATTGCTTGCCATATGAAAATCTTTATTACTACGATTAATGGCTGATCCTAAAGGGAATCCTTTGCAGGAGCAAGCAGGGCCATAATATCCCGTAGCCGATTACTAATTACTTCTTAGTAGAATCTTTGTGAGTTGTGTCCATTTTAACAACGGTAGTATCAACGTGTGAAGTATCAGCAGGTGCTACAGTTGTAGTAGAATCAGTTTTTGTAGAATCTGTGGTGCTGTCTGAGCTAGAACCATTGTTACATGCTGCGAAAGCTCCAAGTGCTAAAACGAATAACAGTTTTTTCATTTTTTTAGTTTTTATGAGTGATTTTAGTTCTTAATACACTACTATATAAAAGGGTAACCCTTCCTTTTCATCTTTTTTTTACGAAACATTTATTAGGGTTTTGGGTTACTTTTATTCCTGACCGTTATTAAACCATG
>JAQBNK010000054.1 GCA_028288595.1 Chitinophagaceae bacterium | reverse complement strand
ACTTTTGACTTTTGACTTTTGACTTTTGACTTTTGACTTTTGACTTTTGACTTTTGACTTTTGACTTTTGACTTTTCCTCACCATGACTGCCCCAACTCCTCACATTATTCATAACAATACTTTCTGGCTTTCTGCTGAACGATGCATCTTCTGGGAAGAAGAAAAAATTTTAATTCTTTCTGATCTGCATTTTGGAAAAACAGGTCACTTCCGCAAAGCTGGCATTGCTGTTCCGCAGGATGTATTTCAAAATGATCTTCAGCGGTTATTAAATTTGGTTCAACATTTTAAACCTTTGCAGATTATTGCGGTAGGTGATTTATTCCATAGCCATGCAAATAAAGAGCTTGACCTTTTCATCAAATGGAAAGAAAACATCAACATTCCTTTTCATCTTGTAAAAGGAAACCATGATATTTTATCTGCAAGCTGGTACAAACAGGCAAATATTACTGTTCACCAGCCAAGCCTTCGTTACAATAATTTTTTATTCTCTCATGACCAGGAAATTACAGAGCAACATGATGCGGATTATGTTTTCTCCGGGCACATTCATCCTGGAGTGATCATCCGGGGATTAGGAAAACAAAGTTTGCGTTTCCCCTGTTTTTATTTTTGTGATGAATTTTGTGTGTTACCTGCGTTCAGTCATTTTACCGGACTGGCTTCTATTGAACCCTGCAAATCCGAAACAGTATTTGCTATTGTTCCGAAGGAAAAAAGAAATAATAGTGCAGCTTCTCTTGTGAAACTAGTTTAAACTGCCACACAAAATGAATAACATTTTATTTCAAACCATCGACTGGACGAACATTGAAAAAGTGGAACACAAAGCAGAAACCGGTTCGTCTTTATGGCAGACTTTAATGTTTGATGGGATAAGAATACGTATCGTGGAGTATTCACCAAATTACGGCGCTGATCATTGGTGCAAGAAAGGACATATCGTCCATTGCCTCGAAGGCGAATTTATAAGTGAACTTGAAACCGGCGAAAAGTTTCATCTCAAAAAAGGGATGACCTATATCGTCTCAGATGAATTAAGCTCTCACCGGTCTGTTTCAGTATCAGGAGTTAAGCTCTTGATCATCGATGGAAATTTTTTAGAAAACAAATAGCCTGAACTTAATTCATCTTTCTCTTCAAACTCGTCACCTGCTCCTGTAAATTATTTACAAGCCCTGCAAGCTGGTTCACATCCCAGCGATGCTGAGTGTTTGCTTTACTAATGATCATCTGTGCTTTCCAAACTTCAATAATATCTTCTGAGTTTACATTATAAGGTTCGTACTGCTGGTTATCACTTACAAGGGTTACTTTATTTTTCTGCCTGTTATTTTTCATCACTCTTTTATATACGATACCCTCATTACGTGATACAACGATATATGTATTGCTTGATTTTATTTCTTCAAGATCATCTACTTTCTCTCCTACTATTACGCTACCGCTTGGCGTTGGTAACATACTATCTCCCACGATCTCGAATGCACGGTAGTTACCCGGACCCAACATAGGCAAAGTGAAGGTGTTTAATTCATCTACAAATTCCGGATCGCCATAACCGGCCAGATATCCCGCCGCGGCTTTTACCGGAACAAAAGCAATGGATTGAACCTCCGAAGACATTTTTAACTGCCTTCTTTTTTCGAGGTAGCTGTTGGTTTTTGCGGCGGTAAGGTCTTTCAGCAATAATTCATCAAGACTGAGTTTAAAAATACTGCAGATCTGTTCGAGTACTTCCAGCCTGGGTTCAGCCCTTTCTTCTTCATAAGCACCCATCAGTGAACGCTTAATTTTTAATTTAATGGCGAACTCCTCTTGTGTCCAGCCCCGAAGCTTTCTAAGGTAGCGTAGATTTTTCCCGGCAAATGACATAACTAATGTATTTAGTGCAAAATACTAATTTTTTTAGTTAATCCAAATTTATTTGCCTGTTTTCTAGTGGGTATGCATAAATTTTGTTACGTAACCAAAAGCGAACAACTTTGTAAAGATTATTACCACAGCATGGCCAAAGCAAAAAAGAGCAGCAAATCAGCTAAGAAAGAAAAGCCCATAATTCTCATTACGAATGATGACGGTATTACTGCCCCTGGTATTAAAGCATTAGTGGAAGCCGTAAAAGACCTTGGAAAAGTGGTGGTGGTTGCACCCGACAAACCCCAGAGCGGTATGGGCCATGCAATTACAATCGGGCATCCGTTGCGCTTAAGTAAAGTTGAAAATTATGGCGTTGAGGCCTGGCAGTGCAGTGGTACGCCGGTAGATTGCGTAAAACTTGCGGTTGATAAGGTCCTTCATAGAAAACCTGATATCTGCCTCAGCGGAATTAATCATGGCGCTAATCATTCGATCAATGTAATTTATTCGGGCACTATGTCTGCGGCGCTTGAAGCTTCTATAGAGAGTATTCCAAGTATTGGTTTTAGTTTACTCGATTTCAGACTGGAGGCAGATTTTACAGGGGCTCAGAAATATGCGAGATTAATTGTTCAGCATATTTTAGCCCAGAAAAATGATAAACACCTTTGCCTTAATGTCAACATCCCTGCTGTTGATATTAAAATGCTGAAAGGCGCTAAGATCTGCAGGCAGGCCTATGCTAAATATGAAGAAGAGTTTGATGAAAGAAACGATCCTTCAGGCAAAAAATATTATTGGTTAACCGGCGAATTCGTAAACTTTGATAAAGGAAGAGATACCGATGTATGGGCGCTTAAAAATAATTATGTAAGCGTAGTCCCGGTTCAATTTGATCTTACCAATCATGAGCTGAAAGACAAGCTGGATAAAAACTGGAACCTTGATCCTAAAAAACGATAAAGTACAGCTCGGGCTGATCCTGGGTTTCATCGCTCCTTTTTTTGGTGTGATCTTTTTTTATTTCTGGAAATTCAGGCCACTTACTTTTTTTGAATTTCTTCAATATCTCGGCATTCAAAAAGCACTCATCTCGAGTATGATCAGTGTTTCATTACTTGCCAACGCAATCCTCTTTACCATATATATTAATACCCGCCGCGATCATACAGCTAAAGGAATTTTTATTGCTACCTGTGTTTATGCAATAGCTGGTTTGTTATTTAAGTTGATTTATTAACCCGGCTCGATAACTTTTTTCAGCTTTAGTTGCGTCGCACATTTGATCTCCTGTACTTAATTGAACTTTTAAGACACGAAGGCACAAAGAGGCACGAAATTTTTTCCTTTATGTTTCTTTGTGCCTTCGTGTCTTAGTGGCCCCACTTTCCTTTGCAATCTCGCTTTTTACTTTTTACTTTACCGGATGAAATTGAACGAAGGTAAATTCAAGCTGGCAAAGAAAATAAAAACGAAGCGCAGATGAAATATTACCTTATTGCAGGTGAAGCAAGTGGCGATCTTCATGGTGGCAACCTTATAAAAGAATTAATTCAATTAGATCACGGCGCTGATATCCGTTGCTGGGGCGGAGACCTGATGCAGCAGTCAGGCGGAACATTGGTGAAGCATTATCGTGAGCTTGCGTTCATGGGATTCGCGGAAGTACTGCAAAATCTAAAAACCATTCTGCGAAACATTCGTTACTGTAAAGAAGACATCAGAAAATTTAACCCGGATGTTGTGGTATTAATCGATTATCCCGGCTTTAATCTTCGCATTGCAGAATGGGCGAAGAAAGAAGGTTTCAAAATAATATTTTATATCTCTCCGCAAGTATGGGCATGGAAAGCAGGAAGGGTAAAAAAAATGAGGCAATTCATCGATAAAATGCTGGTGATTCTTCCATTTGAAAAAAAATATTTCGCTGACAAATGGAACTGGGATGTTGAATATGTGGGGCACCCGCTTTTACATGTAGTAGAAAATTTTAAACCAACAGCGCCCCCATTTTCAAATAAGCCGGTTATTGCTTTATTACCCGGCAGCAGGAAGCAGGAGCTCCAAACAAAGCTCCCCATAATGCTGGAAGTAAGCCGGCATTTCCCGGCGTTTGATTTTATTATTGCTAAAGCCCCGGGATTGGAAGATGAATTTTATCAGCCCTTTATTCAACCTTATAATAATGTACTCACTGTTCGCAACCAAACTTACGATCTTTTAAAACAAGCAACTGCCGCATTGGTTACCAGCGGCACTGCTACTTTAGAAACGGCTTTATTCGGCGTGCCTGAAGTGGTTTGTTATAAAGGCAGTCCTGTCAGTTATCATATTGCCAGGAGACTTGTTAAAATAAAATACATTTCACTCGTTAACCTCATTATGGATAAAGAAGTAGTGAAAGAATTAATTCAGAACGATCTTACCGTTAGTAATGTTGTTAAAGAACTGGAGCTGTTACTCAATGATCATTCAAAAAAAGAACAGCTTAAAAAAGATTACAAAGAATTGAAGGAAATGCTTAGAAGCGATGTTGAGGCGTCTGCTAAAGCGGCAAATGAGGTGTATGAATTAACCAGGAAAATTAATAAATAACTGCAAAGGTGTAAAGGCGCGGTAATACTTTGCGTCTCTGTGTCTAAGCGGTAAAAAAACAATCATGAAAACCCGCGTTCTTAACAAACATCCTCTTGCGATCCGCTGGTTCCACTGGATCAATTTTCCTGTGCTCGCTGTTATGATCTGGAGCGGACTTTTAATTTACTGGGCCAATGATGTTTATAATATTAAAACGGGCCATACGGTATGGTTTCATTTTTTTCCAAAATCATTTTATGATAAATATCATATTTCTTTCAGGCTTGCAGAAGGCATGAGTTTTCATTTCGCTTTTATGTGGTTGTTCTTTATTAATGGACTGCTTTATCTTTTGTATACATTTCTTTCAGGTGAATGGCGATACTTGTTGCCGAATAAACATTCTTTTAAAGAAGCCTGGCTCGTGCTCTTACACGACCTGCACATCCGAAGGTCTGCCCCCAGCCAGTTAAAATATAATGCCGCTCAGCGAGTAGCTTATACAGCTATTATAATAATGGGAATCGGTTCTGTTATTACCGGGCTTGCTATTTACAAACCGGTTCAGTTTAATTATCTCTCCTGGATCTGCGGTGGATATGAATCGGCCCGGATAGAACACTTTATTCTTACGATCGGGTATGTTCTGTTTTTTCTTGTACATATTATTCAGGTGATCATTGCCGGGTGGAACAATTTCCAGGCGATGATCAGTGGCTTTGAATTTATCCCTCCTTCAACTAAAGAAACAAAAAATGGAAAATCAGTGGAACCAGAGAATATCGGAACAACCAAGGCATAATGCAAACAGGAAACTCATTATTGCTTTTATTGTTTTTCTTATACTGGGTGCGGCTGCAGTATACGGATGGCAAGTTTTAAAATCTCAACCCACTGATAATGGTGCATTGAAACCTTTACGAAAAGTATTGAACGCAAATGAAAAACTATTCACTTCTACTTTTTCAAATAAACTAAGTGCTTCTTATCCTACAACTGAAGCGGTAAGCCGTGTTAGAGTAAACGGAAATTATGGCTTAAAAGACCCGGTAGATTCGTCCGGCTGGAAACTGAATATTGTTCGCAGCGCCGGAGACACATTAAAACTAACACTGGAAGACATTAAAAAACTACCTAAAAAAGACGTTGTTTTCGATTTTAAATGTATTGAAGGATGGAGCCAGGTTACCCACTGGTCCGGTGTTTCGTTGAAAGAGCTATTAAAATATTATCATTTAACCGAACAGGTTAAAGAAAATTACCTCGGTTTGCAAACCCCGGATAAAGGATACTATGTAGGAATTGATATGCAAAGCGTTCTTCATCCGCAAACAATACTTGCTTATGAAATGAATGGTAAACCGTTACCCTTAAACCAGGGATATCCATTACGACTCATCATTCCCGTAAAATATGGGATCAAACATTTAAAGAGAATAGGGACAATGTTTTTCAGTGACCAAAAACCTCCTGATTACTGGGCAGAGAGAGGATATGATTATTATGCAGGATTCTAAAATCAAAAATGGGAAGTGGAAGATTGAAAACTTGATGCCCGTCAGTGACTACCGGAAGCGGTTGAATAAAAGTTTAATAATTATAATAATAACCGCTACCAGGAACATGAGCAATGAAATGCGATTCATGCCGTGCATATATATTATCCACTGTTTATGTGGCGCATCGGGATCTCTTTTTTTAATGTAGAGATATTCAGCCATTTGTCTCCATATTCCCATAAGAAACTTTACGGCAAACTTAATTACAAATAAAGTGAGGTTCTTTAAAATTATTAGTCCACTCTCCTGAATCCGCCCCCTATTAATGATAAGAGAAATAAAACCACGAAGATCCAGAATAAAATTTTAGCTATTGAAGCCGCACCTGCAGCGATCCCACCAAATCCGAATATCGCAGCCACGATTGCCACCACCAGTAAAATAACGGTCCATCTTAACATAGAATATTTTTTTATTAATTCAATTACAAGAAAAACTATACCAAGCTCAATGGCCGGGCACAATTGTTAAAAGCTATTCCGAATGTTTTGCAATCCGGATTGGGGAAATAAAACGGGATAAATTCTACCTCAAACAATTTTAGCCATCTTGTTTCGTTGGGCACCTGCATTTATTTGTAATCCCCGGTTTACGCCTTGCGTAAAAGTTATCAACCGGCTGATAGTCAGATTTTAAAGCTGATTCTATCAACCCCAAATCCCTTTTTTAACATTACAGTTTTCAATAAGCCATATGTAGACCGATTTCCTCATACATTAAAAAAAAGGGCAGAAAACCAGCCTTTTGAATCTGTGGTATCCCTTTTGAAATATCAGGACTAAAACCAAGAGGTTATGGAAACAGATAAAAATTTGAGTTTTCTGAACAGTAAGATGGAAGAGCTTGGACATGCGTTGTTTTACAATTTCAGTACAGCAGTACTAAAGTTTCCTGTGAGCGTGATACAAATGGCAAAAATGGATGAGGTGGGCAATATTTGGTTCACCGTTAAAAAACCAGCTCAAAGCATTGAGAATTTTGATAAAGATTTTCCCGCCCAGTTACACTTTTACAAAAAAGGGATGAGTTTTCACATCAAAGTACATGGAAAGGCCGTGATCGTAGATGATCCGGAAGAACTGAATAACCTGGAAGAAGATGTAAAAATGAAGATAGCCCGTGGAAATGTGCTGATTAAGATCAAAATTCTGAAAGCAGAATACTTTGATAATGACGAAACACAGAGAGCCGGCCTGCTTACAAGCGTTAAAAACTTTATGAATAAGTGGCTATTCAGGGAAGAACCAGGATATCACCCTTATTTTATCGGCTCGGCTGATACCGCATTCTAAAAAGACCGAAATCAATCATTGATTTTAAAAGCAAAGCTTTAAGCTTTGCTTTTCTTTTTTATTACTGGCAAAAGCCGAAATTAAACCAACCCCCGCCCGTTTTCCACGTATTAATAAGTGGCAGTTTTAAACCCGGCCTACCGCTTATGAACACAAGGAAAAGTGTTCAATCTTTTAAAGACTTTTTGCGACTTACAGACTGGAGGCTTTTGGTCTTCCTGTTGCTGGTAATGAATGTGAAGCTGGTAGTAAAACTGGTTGCCATATTATTCATCTATTTAATACGACCGAATTTCCATTTTGGTTTAAAAAATTCCGGTTCCAGGCTCCCCCTGTTTTATATAGCGGCTCCGGCTATAGCGCTCTTCAATTTTTTTATTTATCGTGAATTATGGAACATTCCTTATTCCGTAGCCTTAATTATTGCTATTGGATACTGTCTGATTGCTTTTGCTGTTATTCACCAGCTTAAACTGGCTACAGAAATAAATTCGCCACTGGTAATCAGCAATACTTTAATTCTCTTCTTCATCATTAATGCTGCAGTTTCTTTCCTGACGCTTTCCAGGATCATGATCGAAACAGGCAATTTTAATCCTTACCGTTACCAAGGCGAATTTCAAAAGTATTTTATCAGTACGGGGGACTATATCAAAGGAATTAGTTTTGATACTTCTACTACGAATGCGCTGATCAATGCAGCCGGCGTTATTTACTTTTTGAATAAAAAAAACATTGCCATGCTTTTGTTATGCATGGCCACCCTTCTGCTGACGACAAGTAATTTTACTAACCTGGCGGTGATGGCTATTTTATTTTTTACATTTCTATTTAATTCAGATAAACTTCAGAAAAGCCTTATCATTATTTGCATCGCTTTTTTTGCCTTTTTCATGGCGCAGGTTTCACCCCAAAACAATAAATACCTGAATACGACCATTGCAAGATTAATGGGGAAAGAAGTGCCAAAAGAAAAATGGGTGAGACCAGTGCCTGTTACAGAAAAACCGGATAGCATCTTAACAGCAGAGGAAAAGAAAGAAAAATTTGCGCAGTTTTATATCGATAGCATGGCGCTTCAACTCGCAAATAAACCACCTCGTACTAATAAAAATGAAACTGTTGTACGTGATCTTACCACAGGGGTATTGGTTATTCCGGAACCCAGTATTCACAGTGCACCTTTTCAGCATAAACGAGACACGACAACGGAACAAAAAAAATTAATAGGTTTTATTGAAGAAAATAAAAATCTTGTCGCCCCCGATACTATTGAACTTGTAAAAGAACAAAAATTAGGCAAATTGCTTTCGGCTAAACAGTCGGTAGATTTTATGTCACATCACCCCTACCAGCTTGCAGCAGGTACTGGTGCCGGCAACTTTTCATCTAAGCTTGCATTTAAAACAGCGGCGCTGGGAATTACAGGAAATTATCCTTCTTCATTAAAATATATTAATTCCAATTTTGAAAAAAATCATCTCTCTCTTTACCTCTCCGTTTTTATTAATGATACCGGGTTGCATTCAGTTTTTAACACCCCAAATTCAGCTTACGACCAGTTACTCACAGAATATGGCATAATAGGTCTTGCATTGTTCGCATTTTTTTACTTTGGTTTTTTTATGCGTTCGAAATTAAGTTACGGCTGGCAAATATTGGCGCTGCTGGCAGCAGCCTTATTTATAGAATATTGGTTTGAACAATTGTCGGTGCTGATCTTATTTGAATTATTACTCTTTTTAAATATTAAGGAAAAGGATACCAAAGAAGAATGGAAGAAAAAATAGTCATAACAGTTTTAATGCCTGCTTATAATGCTGCTGATTATATCGGTGATGCTATCTGTTCTGTATTAACGCAATCCTTCACAAAATTCGAGCTATTGATTATTAATGATGGTTCAACAGATGAAACTGAAAACATAATTAAAACATTTGGTGATGAAAGAATAAAACTTATTACACAGGATAATATGGGTGTGGCCGGGGCTTTAAATACAGGATTAAAATACGCCAATGGAAAATATATTGCCCGCTTTGATGCAGATGATATTTGCAATCCGCTAAGACTTGCATTACAATATCAATTTTTAGAAACACATCCTGGTTATGTGATCTGCGGAAGCAATGCAAAATATATAGACATGTTTGCTGAATTCGTCTTTAATTATAGTTCACCCGGTTATACACACGAACAAATCATGTCGCTGCCATATCATGTATGCCCGTTTATTCATTCCAGTACGTTTTTTTTAAAGAACGCTATAGTCTCTGAAGGCGGTTATGATATACATGCACATGGCTTTGAAGACCATTTTCTGTGGAGAAAAGTTCTTAGAAAAGGAAAGGGATATAATCTTACAGATGCACTGATCAGCGTTCGCCTTAATCCCGCCTCTGTTACAATGGACGAGCAATATCAGCCGAAGGCATATAAAAAACTAAAACATCAAATTTTAAAATCAGAAACTATCAATAATGAACAGGGTGAGCTTTTAAAAAACTGGATCAAAGAGAATCATCCTGTAATGATGCATGAATCTTATTACCGCCTGCTGGCAAAGAAATATTTATGGAATAATTACAGCCCCGAAAAGGCCAGGGAAAATATTCATAAATCTGTGATCAATGGCGGAAGTGATCTGCACAGTACCATCTTGTTAGCTCTTTCATACTTGCCGTATTCATGGCTAAAGCAGGTATACCAGTTAAAAAAATTAAAGCAGCGCATTTATGCCTATTAACCCGTCTTCGAAGGAAAAAATATAAAGAATGTTAAAGAGGCCACTTAAAATATTTGTTGATGCACATTGTTTTGACAATGAATTCCAGGGTACGCAGACTTTTGTAAAAGGGCTATATACCGAATTAATACAAAATGAAAATTTCGATATCTTCTTTGGTTGTGCAAAACCGGATCAGCTTATCACGGCAATCCCAGGAATTAATCCGGCTAAAATTTTCCCTTATAAAAAAATAAATAATACCGCATGGCGACTTGCTATTGAAGTTCCCCGCATATTAAATAAAGGCCAATTCGACTTTGCCCATTTTCAATATGTTTCTCCTGTCAGCACTAACAAGGCCCGTTCGATAGTAACGCTTCATGATAATTTATTCGATGATTTCAAGGATAGCTTCTCTTTTTTGTACCGTCAAAAAAGAAATTTTCTTTTCAGGAGAAGTATGCTTAATGCCAATATTAAAACCACCGTTTCTCCTTACTCTCAACAAAGGATATCTGCAAATTACAGGATACCCATGGAGGACATTCATATCATACCCAATGCAGTAAACAGTGGATTCGGAGCAAAGTTCCGCGATAAAGAAAGTTCGAAAAAATTTATCAATGAAAAATATAAAATTGAAAATTTTCTGCTATGTGTCAGCAGAATGGAACCGAGAAAAAATCAATTGCTATTATTAGATACCTACCTGCAACTGGAACTTTATAAACAAAATGTATCACTGGTTTTTATTGGGAAGGAATCTATACGAGTAGAAGAATTCAAAAAAAGAATGGACTCATTAACACCGCAACAAAAAAGATATATACACTGGTTAAAACAGGTTGATCAAAATGATCTGGAGGCCTTTTACAAGGCATGCAGGCTTTTTGTTTATCCTTCAAAAGCAGAAGGTTTTGGTATTCCTCCGTTAGAAGCTGCAATATGCAGGGTGCCGGTACTTTGTTCCAATGCGACGGCTATGGAAGCTTTTTATTTCTTTCATCCGCATGTGTTCAATCCGTCTGACAAAGACTTATTTAGCAAAAAGTTGATCTACCTGTTAAACAATGAACCATCGGAAACATTTTTGGATCAGGCCGCGAAATCTGTAAGCGAAACTTATTCATGGAAAAAAAGTGCAGCGACATTTATAAACCTGCTTTTTTCTGGTAATAAAACAAGGCATTCTGTTAATCCACATATTTTAGAGGAAGAAGTATGTTAGGAACAAGCAGCAATATCATAGACAGGATAGGATGTGTTCATCTTTGCGCATTTGTTGCCTTGCTTCCTTTTGATAGATTTTATAGTGAGCTTATTCTGATCAGTTTTATGCTTCATACCCTTGTTCATTTTAAGCGAGATCATTTCAAAAAATTGCTATGCAAAGAGTTTTTAATTACGGCTTTACTTTTCCTGTTAGTTCTCACAGGAACATTATACAGCCATTATCCAACTGAAGCAAAAAATGATGTTGAAAAACAATCAGCATTTATATTGTTGCCCTTCCTGTTTGCCATGTTTTTCCCTGATCTTAAAAAATATTCCCCGGTAATTCTATATAGTTTGGTTTTTAGCTGCATAGGAATAACACTCTACCTGTATATGCACACATTAGGTGTTATGCAGTTTTATCATATGCACCTGAAAGAGTTATTTTCCGTTTCCTTCATTAACCATAATTTTTCAGCACCCATAGAAATGCATGCGACAATCTTATCCATGTATATCTCTTTCTCTATTTTTATTTTACTGTACGATTATTATAAAAAACGCACCAGCGGCATATGGTATCTCCTGGGAATTCTTATCCTTGGCGCCGGTCTTGTGCAGCTTGCTTCAAAGACTGTGATAATAGCCACGCTTATCATTGCAAACCTGGCCTTCCCTATGATGCTTACATCAAAAAAGAAATATCTTTTTATACTCACTTCTATTTTACTGTCAGCCATTATCATATTCCAGGTTGTAAAACTGGATTCACTACGGGACAGGTTCATTACTTCTTTACAGAACGATCTTACGCAATCGAGTATAAATAATGAGATCATGGAACCCAGGATCGAAAGGTGGCGCATAGCCATCGGGCTGATCAAAAAAGCACCGTTAACCGGGTATGGCACCGGTTCGGAAATTCCTATATTAAAGCAGGCCTATTTTGATCAAAAGCTTTACAATGCATATCTAAAGGAGTTGAATACCCATAACCAGTATATTAGTTTTATGCTGAAGTATGGTATCGCTGGCCTGTTGGTCTATCTTTTAATATTGGGCTTTGGTTTATATACAGCTTTCCGCAAAAAAGATATATTGTTTATTTCTTTCCTGGTTATTATAATTATTGTAGGAACAGCTGAAAATTTTCTTGATGTGAATAAAGGAATATTCTTTTTTTCGTTTTTTTACTCCTTCTTTATTTTTTACAACAAGAAATATTTTACACCTGTGCCCGATCTAAACCAGTTAAAAGAGCAACCCATATTCTTAGATCAGCGTTTTAATATTAAAGAAACTATTCAATAACCTACTGTGCCTGTTGTACAAGAAAACATATTAAACTGCCTCGCCTATTTTGATCTTTTCAGCTACCCACTGACAAAAGAAGAGATCGGTCGTTTTATCAGTGCTAAATATGATGCACAAGAAATAGAGGCAGCAATAAATATCCTGCTTCAGACTAACAATATTTATAATATAAATGGTTTTTATAGCCTCGAAAATAATTTATCACTGGCCGTCAAAAGATCACGAGGCAATCAGTTAGCGGCAAAAAAAATAAAGACTGCTATCAGGGCAGGAAAAATATTATCCTGTTTCCCATTTGTAAGAGCAGTTGCTATTTCCGGCTCATTATCTAAAAACTTTGCTGATCAACATTCTGATATGGATTTTTTTATCATTACTGCAGCAAACCGATTATGGATCGCCAGGACCCTCATGCACCTTTTTAAGAAGCTTACGTTTTTAATAGGTAAACAACATTCGTTCTGCATGAACTATTATGTTGATGAAGCAGCTTTGGAGATTGAAGAAAAAAATATTTACACTGCTATTGAAATTGCAACCCTCCTCCCGGTTAGTGGTGGCGCATATATAAATCAGTTTTTCTTGGCAAATAAATGGATAACTTCTTTTCTTCCAAACACAGGCACTACTTTAAAAGCGGATGCAAAAACAAATTCCTCGTTTAAAACTATCCTGGAAAAATTATTTCCTTCACTACTGGCTGAAAGGCTGGATATAAAACTAATGAAAATAACCTCGGACAGGTGGCGGTTAAAAACTTTGGGAAATAAAATAAATGACCGGGGAATCTTATTTACGATGTGCGCTACCAGGCACCAGGCTAAACCAGAACCTTTGGCTTTCCAGGAAAAATTATTAAAGACTTATGAAGAGAACTGCAGGGAACTCCAGGCCCGGCATAGCGCATTATTAAGAATAGCGCTTTAATTCTTTTTTAGCGTGATGATATAATAATCACCAATGAAGCGCCACGGCCATTCTGACTTCAATCGCTCTTCGGCTTTTTGTAACACTGAATAGATTTTGGGATAGCGCCGGGTAAAATTTCCAATATAAGACGGGGGAACAATCGTGCAAAGACCTTCAGTTTTAACTACCGTAAAATTGGTGTTCAGATTTTTAGTTATGAAGGAAGGTTTATAATACCAGCATCTAAAATATTCTCCTTCAACATGAGCATCGCTACCGTTACTGCTAAATAGCCTCCTAAAAGCAGTTCTGAATTTCCCTTTAAATAACAGCAGGAATTCCCACAAACAGAAAGGTGGCATAATTACTAAAGTAACGAGTCCGTTCTGTTTTAATAATGGATCAAATGATAATAAAACTTTATCAAGTTCACCGGTGCAATTAAGGCCCGCAAAATTTGAAAAGATGATATCGTAAGGGCCTCTATTCTTTAATGCTGCCAAATTTGTAAATGAACATTGTTCATTTGAAATACGATCGTCCATTCCTTTCAATTGTACTTTTTGAACAAGTTGTTGCTGCATCCCTGAAGAAACATCGGTTGCATGCACATAAAGGTTTTGGCTCGCAAAGAAAATCGCATCCTCACCAGTGCCGCTATTCAATTCAAGCATGTGATCTCCCGGCCGCACATAAGTCAATACATGATCCCTCACTCTTTTCCTTTTATATTGGATAATAGGATCGGAAGAATAGACATCATCAAAAATTAGGGATTGCTTTGAAAAAGCCTGCTCAACAATTTGCTCATGTGTATTACCAGCTGTATTCATTTGAAAGCGCATTTAATTTTAGCTTTTGCATGGCGCTTGACGGACCATAATACAACCCGGATAATACTCTTCTTATTTTACTGGCATTCAATTGCCATGGCCTGATCAATAATTGTTTCAGGCATTCGACAGCCAGTTTTTTATGAAAGCTGGAATGAACATACCGATGTAACTGTTTATAAAATTTAGGCTGGTAAGTATTTCTGAACATCAGGTCCAGGTCGTTTGAATGCGACCAGTTTGCTTTCAGCTGAAGGTCCTGCTTTACTTTTTCATAAAACAGTGTACCTGGTAAAGGGTAGGAAACAGAAATACCAATCTCTGCTGGAACAAGATCATTGATCATCTTTATTGTTAGCCTGATGTCATTTATGGTTTCATCGAGATAGCCAAACTGGATAAAGAAACATGGATTAATGCCCAGCTTTTTTAGAAGATGTGTCGCTTCATAAATCTGCTCCACCCTGGTTCCCTTATCCATTGCATCAAGGATATTCTGAGAACCACTTTCAGCTCCCATCCATACTGACTGACAACCAGCTTTCGCAAGGCTTTCAGCATATTTCTCCTGCAGCAAAAGATCTACACGGGATTGTATCTTAAATTTAAAATTCAATCCATTTTCTTGTACAAGCGTTGCGAACTCGTTTACCCATCCGGGCTTCAATCCAAAAATATCATCGCAGAACCAGACATGATCAAAATCGAAAAGTTGTTTCAGCAGTAGTAATTCTTCAATCACCAGTTTCGGTGAGCGGGAATTATACCGGTTACCGTAAATCGGTTTAGCGCACCAGTTACATTTAAACGGACAACCTCTCGTCGTAGCAATATTTATTGAAAAATAAGCGTGCTTACCAAGCCACGCTTTTTTATACGGTTCTATATTGATAAGGTCCCAGGCCGGAAGCGGTAGTTCATCAAGATTTCGCAGAACAGGCCGGGCACCCGTTTTAATAACGGCACTATTTCTTTTAAAAGCGAGTCCGTTTATCAATTCTGCATCGCCTTTATTATTTAGTGTTTCTAACAAAGAAAGCAAAGTAATTTCTCCTTCGCCAATGATTATAAAGTCAGCGCCTTTTGCCAGGTATTCCTCATAATGATCAGTGGAATCAGAACTGGAAACTATGACTGTATAATTATTTTCTTTTGCGAGCGATATCATTTCGAACGCAGCATTCCTCATATTAGTGAGGCACATTTTTGTTAGATAGTTGAAACCATCATCATAAATCACAAGTGTACCGTTCTTTTCTTTCAATACCGGTTTAATTTCATTGGCAGAATCGACAAATGTTGTATCAAACAAAGAAACTTCATAACCATGCTGCCGTAATAATGATGCAGCGAATAATGGCGCCAGTGGCGGATATGGCTGGGCATTCTTCCATTGTTTTGGATCCAGTTTAAGAAAATAAGAATGTGTAAATAAAACGGGGACCATAATTTTAGTTAATAGCCGCAGGATTTACCCATGGCGATAGGTTTAAATAACAAACGCATTTTTTGCAAATTTCGTTTTGATTGTCTTTTAAAGATGCCCGAAAAGCCATTGCCTCCTTACTGTTTAATAATTCACCAAGCGAATTCTTCTTCACATTCCCCATTGGAGAATGAAAAAAACAGGGACGTAAAGTTCCATCGGCTTCAATAACTGCTGAAACCCATGGAGCATTACAGCTTTTAAAAGGGAAATCATTAAGACCATATAATGCTGCGTAATAATAATAGATGTTACGAAGTTTATCACGGCTCTCACTAATAAAACCGGCATCTATATCATCAGCATTTTTATCAATGATCGATTCTATTATTTCACGGAGGTCATTTAGTTCCTCCTTTAAAATCATCACCTCACTTTGTTTATCAATACCCCAGGGAATTGAACGATTGAACGCTTCGCTTGAAACATCGGCCGGTAAAAAACTAATACTGTTAAGGTTAAGCTGCTTTGCTGTTTCAATGATCGCAGGCCATTTTCTAAAATTCATTTTTTGAATTACAGTGCGTGCAGATATTTTATAGGACGGTTGTAATTCACGAACAGCATGAACGCCGGCCTGTAGCTTAGAAAAAGCCGCAGGTATATTCCTGATCAAATTATGTATTTCCTCATCACCATCAAGAGAAATGATAATATCATCCACCTGTTCTGCTAACTGGTGCGCATATTTACTTAATAAAATTCCGGTTGATAAAAGTGTGATCCTTATTTTCTGTTTCTTCAATAAAGTACAGAGATCAAAAAAATTTTTATTCAGCAAAGCCTCACCACCAGACATGACCACCTGCTTAGTATGAAGTTTTTGTAAAGAAGCCAGAAGCTCTTCAACATCTGCTTCATTTAGTTGCTGAATATTGTCATTACTCTTCCAGATATCGCACATTACACAACGGCAGTTACATGCGGAATGCGGCATCAGTATCACAATTGGCAAACTCGATACCCTGTTGGTTCGAAGTGTTTTCTTACGTTGGTATGTTTGCCAAAGGGACTGCATTAAAAATGTTTTATCCTGATCCACGGAAATAATGAAGGCTTTCTAAGCAGTTTATTGATCCGGCTTTCACCCTTAGAAAAATATGAATGATTGAATGCGGACAGATCAGCGATATTATGATGAAAATAATGATCCGCCATTTCCGGCAGCCCGAGATCACAATAATATTCAGTTGTTCTTTTCTTTGCATTGCTGATTGCTTCTGTACGATAAATATGCGAATCAACAAGATGAATCTCCCCTTTCTTATCAAGCATTTTTAATGCTGAAGAAATGATACTATCAAGCGTGGGGAAATATTGTATAGAAGCTGCGAAAACAATAATATCGAATTGCATTTCAAAGAATTCCATGAACCGGATATCTCCGTATGCAAAACGCAGGTTATACTGGTTATTAAAAACACGCTTCGCCTGCTGCAGTTCGGGCTTGTTAATATCGCAACCCACAACTATACTTCCGGGTATCCCGGCAAGTTTAGCAGATAACCATCCGTTTCCACAACCTACTTCAAGTATTTTTAGATTTTTATTAAACGACATCAGGTAAGTGGTGAGCTTTTGTGCGGTCTGCTTTCTTACCTGCCATTCATTATAATACGGATGAGTACGTTCTATTTCCGGGAGGTTATTTAATTGCTCATCCGTATAAATACGATTCTCTTTTTTTCTTGCTTCATAATACAGGTCAGAAAAAGCAGATGCAGGCCCGTGGAAAATCTCGGTACCCGTTTCATCATTAATATAGTGTATTAAGCCATTCATTTTTAAAATCCTTGTATTTCGGGTTGCCTGTATCTCCACCACCTCTGCAATAATTTTATTTCATACGGATAATCATAAACATTAACCGCATAACGCACACCCGAAATAAAACGAATGAACTTCCTTTTAAAATCATTCAGTCTTATATCAGTAACTGTGGGATACCGGCCATTTAAGACGGTTTCAAAATTCCTGATCTTGTCAATCATTGCGGGAGTGAGCCACGGTGTAAGTGGATTTTTTCGCAGATCAAAATTTTCCCACTGCGGACTTATCCAGTCTTCAAGTGTTTGGGGAAACCTGAAGCCATTTGATAAAGCTTCTTTATATAATTCAGAACCCTCTGTCGGCACGGGGCTATAAGTATATAAGACGATCTCAGTTTCCGGATTTACCTTCTTTACTTTTTTTATAAAGTGGATATCAAAATCTATTTTCTCCTCCACTTCTCCTGCTGTGGACGCAGGTGTACCGAGAACAAAGGAATATTCAGGGATGATATTAAATTGCTTAAGTCTTTCTGCAAACTCTATTATTTGAGCTCCCGTTTGAGTACCGCCTTTATCCAACTGTTTCAAAACAGCATCATTACCGCTTTCCGCACCGAAGAAAATAATTTTGCAGCCAGCATCACTGATAAGCCGCAATGTCTCATCTTTAAATTTTGCCATAGTATCTATCCGGGCCATCCCCCACCATTTCATTTTTTCGGGTTTGATGAGTGTTGCAAATTCGATGACCCTTTTTTCAGAAACGAAAAAGTTATTATCATGAAATTCAACGGCATCAGCGCCCCATTTATCTTTGATATATTTTATGTCATTGTAAACCTGCTGTGCTGATTTAGCTTTCCACCTCGCTTCAAAAATGGGAACTACGGCGCAAAATGAACACGTAAAAGGACAACCGATACTTGAGTGATAGGCGAGTGTTTTATTACCCAGGTAAGTTTTACCAAGATATTGGTTGATTGAATAGAACTCATGCAATTTATCATAAGGCAGCGCTGGGAGCTTATCCTGGTCCGGTATATCGTCTTTCATTGTTTTAATGATCGAATCCCCCGACTTATAAATGATATTTTTAATCAGTTCATAAGGTTTATTGTTTTCGAGTGCATCTATTAGTTGCGGAAATGCTTTATCCCCCGGGCCATTGATCACATAATCAACATAACCTGAATTTAACACTGATTTGTTCTGGTGTGTAGGAAAGTAACCTCCCCAGATCATAGTGATAAAAGGAAATTTTTCTTTCACCTGTTTTGCTATTGGGACCGCTTGTTTCAATTGTGGTCCGGGCATCACTGTAAAACCAGCGTATTTAAATTCGCCCGTTTCGAGGTAAGACGCGATTTTACCATAGGGATCATCTTCCCTGTTGCCATCCACTATCACCCATTCGTATTTTCCTTCAATAGCTGCGGCGATACTCAAAATAGAATTAGGGATACGGTGCTTGGCAATGGCACTTTTGGGGTTAAAAAGGAGGATTTTATTGGTCATATCAATAAGGGCTGGTGCCTTGCTAATTAAAACGTATAATTATGTTGCCGGGTTGCTTTTTTCCTGATGTTTTTTAAGGGTTATTCACCAACCATTTAACCGTTTTTGCGTATTCATTCTACATACCTGATGATTGAAAATTTATGCTCCTGTCATTTATTCCCGTTCTAAGAAAAAAATTCACTCCTGCCGCTGCAACTTTACCAGCCGCAGATGCTTATGATCTTTGGGCATCAGTATATGATAATCAGCCCGGCAACCTGATGTTGTCACTTGATGAACAGGTCTTTACAGAATTGCTTGGCAGGATTAATCCCTCCAATGCTCATATAATTGATATTGGTTGCGGTACAGGCAGGCATTGGCAAAAAATAGTTGAAAAAAAACCGGCGACACTCACCGGGGCAGATGTTTCCGCAAAAATGCTGGAGGAGTTAAAACTAAAATTTCCCTTTGCCAGGGTGGAGCACATTACAAATATTAAACTTAATAATATTCCGACAGCAAGCTGCGATATTATTGTCTCAACGCTAACTATTGCTCATATAGAAAATATAACGGAGCTATTTACGGAATGGCAAAGAATCTTAAAACCCGGCGGAGATATTTTACTCACCGACTTTCATCCTGGCCTCCTGGCTAAAGGCGGTAAAAGAAATTTTTTCAATAATGGAAGAGAAGTAATTATTAAAAATTATGTGCATTCCCTCGACCAAATAAAATTAAAAGCATTTGAGAATAATTTTTACCCGGTATTTACAAAAGAGATGAAAATCGATAAGAGCATGATTCAGTTTTATCATGAAGCTAATGCGCTGCATGTATATGAACGATACAAAGGTTCACCTGTTATTTACGGCATGCATCTAAAGAAAAATTATGCGGCTGAATAATGTTTACATAAATACGCAGCCCTCTCCTGTTTGCATTTATATTGAGAAAGACTATATAAATTCTATAAAAGATTCAGATGAAGGCAGTAAGCATGCTTTCAATTTCAAAGATGCTATTGCTTTTCCCGGACTGATCAATTCTCATGATCATCTTGATTTCAATCTTTTTCCGCAATTAGGAAAAGGTCCTTACCCTGGTTATACTGAATGGGGAGCAGATGTCCATCGCTCCTGTAAAAAAGAAATAGAAAATATTTTACAGATCCCGGAAGAATTGAGAATACAGTGGGGGATTTATAAAAATTTATTATGCGGTGTGACTTCCGTTATAAATCACGGGAAACAATTGAAATATCACAATAATATTATCAGGGTCGATCAGCAATCCAAGTCGATACACTCTGCAGGCTTTGATAAATCATGGAAATACAGGCTGAATAATCCTTTCACCTTGCATAAAAAAGTAAATATGCACATAGCGGAAGGAATTGATAAGAAATCAGCAGATGAATCAGGATCAGTTATTAAATGGAACCTGCTGAAAAAAAACATCATAGCCGTACATGGAATTGGAATAACAGAAACGGAAGCGCCCAAATTTAAAGCGTTGGTATGGTGTCCTGTTTCTAACTACGGGTTGTATAATGCCACTGCAAGAGTGGACCTGCTGAAATCAAAAACAACGATTTTATTTGGAACTGATTCTACATTAACGGGTGATTGGAATATCTGGAATCATATTGTCACTGCTAAAAACTCGGAACTTTTATCCGATACTGAATTATTTAATGCTTTAACCGTTAATGCAGCTAAAGCATGGAAGATAAATTCAGGGTTACTAAGACCGGGTTCTTTTGCTGATATCGTAATCGCAAAAAGAAAACATGCTGATTATTATCAATCATTTTATTCACTGCAACCAGAAGATATTCTTTTGATAGTTGCCGGTGGAAAGATTGTATTGTTTGATAACACTATAGAAACACAGGAAAACAAAGAAAATTTCAGCCAAGTATGGCTACACGGTTCAAAAAAATGGGTAAAAGGAAGACTGGATGAAATCATAAAAAACATTACCCAAAATCATGGTATTAGCCTGCCTGTCTCCGGTACTATTTAAAGTTAATGCGGATGAGAATTGTCTTTCTGAATTATAATTATCTGCCTCAATATGAAGATCCGTATAAATGGATCGCTAGGATAAGTCCTTTTATAATTGTACTGGAAGAACTGGCGAAAAATCAGGAGGTTCACTATGTCGGGCAGATTGGCTATGAAGGAAGATTAAAATTGAATAATGTAAATTATACGTTTGTTAATCCTCGCAAAAATTCTCTCTTTCCTCTCAGGCTTCATCAAATTGTTCAGAAAATAGATCCTGAAATAATACTAATACCAGGCTTCCACTTTCCATTGCAGGTTTTGCAGCTTAGATTCTTGGTAGGTAAAAGCCCGAAAATAGTCCAGGAATATCATGCTGATAAACCCGGCAGAATATTTCGAAAGCTATTACAAAAGCTGGCAGCCAGGTTTATTACTTCCTATCATTTCACATCGATTGACAGTGCCCGCGAGTGGATCGAGGCGGGAATCATTCATAAAAAAAAATGCATTGAAATTTCTTCTGCCAGCGTCTCCTTCAACCAAAAAAATAAATTTCAGTGCAGAAAAAAATTGAATATTTCAACAACCGATCTGGCATTTTTATGGGTGGGAAGATTGAATGAAAATAAAGATCCGCTAACAGTATTAGATGGTTTTGAAAAATATAGTTTTGAAAATGCCTCTGCAAAAATGTATATGATCTACCAGGGTGGTGAAATGCTGGAACAGGTTAAAAACAGAATTACAACTAGTCCTACACTTAGTAAAACCGTTGAGTTAGTGGGAGAAATAATTCATGATGAACTCGCAACATGGTATAGGGCGGCGGATGTTTTTATTTCGGGAAGCCACCGCGAAGGAGGAAGCCTTTCTTTATTAGAAGCATTATCCTGTGGTTGTATACCTGTTGTAACAAAAATTCCAGCGGCCATGAAAGTAATTGATGATGGCAGGTATGGATTTTATTATGAAGCCGGCAATGCCGATGATCTACTAAAAACGCTTTTGCAACTACCTTCACTACCTGATGAAGAGTCAGGTGTTTACATTAAACAATATTATGAGGACACCTACTCACCCGCAGCAATTGCCAAACAGTTTGAAAACTTTTATTCGACGCCGCCATTTACTGAAGTAACAGCTCCTTCATTTGTTTCGCTTTAACCTTTACATCAAAAACCATAACAGGAGAATGATCTAATTGCTCCCACGTCAGGAGTGAAACAATTTTGTCTTTCATTTCTTTTTTTGTGTGCACAATATGCCAGTGCTTTATTGGCTGCGACATCGGCTGCCAAAAGCTTACCACATGCATACCGGCCTGTAATGCCTCGAGGCATGCGGAACTAAAGCCCTCATATGCCGAGGGATGTAAAAATATTTTTGAAGATTCCATCAACCGCAAAACCTGATGGTGAGCCTGCTCACCGATCAGGTGAACATGAGCAGCCAAACTTTTATCATTTATCAGTTGTCGTAATTTTTGTTCTTCTGGTCCTTTACCACAAATAACAACCCTTATCATTGGGAAATCCTTCAGTATATCGCCTATTATTTCAATGGCAATATCATATTGCTTCAGTGGGATAAGTGAGCCGGCGCAAAAAATATCAACAAGTTTTTCTTTATCACCCTTATAAAATAGCCTGGCATCTATGCTATTCTCAATAATATTAGCAGGTTTTATCTTATGATTTTTCTCAAACTCGTTCACTAGAAACTCCGACATAGCGATCAACTCTTTTGCTGCGGGTCGTATTTTTTTTACATAGTGATTGTCTGCCTTTGCATCCTGCCCAAGTATCCAGCAAAAAAAATCTAGTTTGTAAATACGGCAAAGGAATTTTCCTACCAATGCACATTCACAGCACCAAAGGCTTAATACCGTTTTCACCCTGTATTGTTTTTTTATCTTCCGGAATTTCATCCATACTCTTAGCCATAAAACCAGGTGAAATATGCCTCCTCTTGTTCTCCCGTTAAAAGGAATAACGCGGATGTCTTTAAAAAAATACTCATTCGAAGAATAAGGATATTGAAAACTGAAAATTATTACTTCAACAGGAGATAATTGTTTCTGCAATTCTTCAAAAAATACCTGCTGTGCAGGAAGGCAGGTTGTATCTTCTTCATTTGCAGCGAAGCCGGGACTGAAAATTACAACTGCCTCTTTTTTTAGCCCCATGAGAATTATAGTTCAATGATTTTATTGCAATATTGTTTTGCGATATTGTTATGACTAACCAATAAAACCATTTTACCTTTTTCAGCCAGGGCGGCACAATGCCTGATTAGATTTATCTCTGCGGATTCATCGAGTTCGCTGAATGATTCATCAAAAATATACAGATCCGCATCGCGGTATAGCGTCCTTGCGAGGGCGACACGCTGTCTCTGTCCGCCACTTATATTCCGCCCGTTCTCGGATAAATTAAATAAGTTATTTTTTTCACGGGTAAGGATTCCACCGAAAGATTTGATGCCTGTTGCGGTAAGTACATCATCCATTCTTTCCTGCTTCTCATCATCACCCAAACAAATATTTTCCTGTAATGAAGCATAAAAAATAAAGGGCTGTTGTTTATTATATGCGATCCGCTCCCAGTAGTTTCTAAGCCCGGTTCCCTGTACTTCTTTGTTATTGACCATTATTTTTCCGTTACTACTCTGCACGAAACCCAATAGCACATTCAGCATGGAACTTTTTCCTCTACCTGACAAACCACTAACCAACGCAAAGTCGCCTTTTTCTATTCTGAAACTGAGCTTATCCAACAATTGCTTTCCATCATAAGAGAAAGAAACATCATTGAACGCAACAGAATTAATTGTGTGAAACATAGCTGCGATATCTTTTTGCAATCTGGGTTCAGTAATATCCAGCGTGTATGCATATGTTTTTAAATGTGCACGGGCATTTACGATCTTTACAATACCCGGAATAATTTTATAAGCGGCGGCCATAAATGCACCGATAGTAAATAGTTGAACGGGCTCACCCACCCACATGTTTACCACTACAATTATAAAAAAGCCGGCTACAGCAAATACTTCCATCATTTTTGATGGCATACCCTGCGTTGTCTGGATGGCAGCCAGGTGGTCATTCAACTTTGTTTGTTTATCCAGGTAACGCCTGGTGAAATATTGATTTTTGTTGTAAAGATTGGTCTCTATAA
Source organism: Chitinophagaceae bacterium (assembly GCA_028288595.1). Taxonomy (GTDB): domain Bacteria; phylum Bacteroidota; class Bacteroidia; order Chitinophagales; family Chitinophagaceae; genus JAQBNK01. The sequence goes on along the minus strand of JAQBNK010000054.1, from coordinate 8,704 downwards.
AACCGCTAAGTGCCTGCTGAAGTGTTTGCAGCGATTCTTCACTTGCTTTTTTAGACATAGTACGGGCATACTGTAATTGTTTTTTAAGAAGACGGGAAATTATAAATATGGCCGGAACCAAAAGGCCCGCTACCAGCAGGAATAAAAAAGGTTTCCATATTATTAAAACAATAACAGTAAGAAAAATTAGTACTGCCTGGGAGATGATTTGCTGAAGTCCCGACAAAACATAATGAGCAAATTCAACAGGCTGCTGACTGATCTTTTTTATATGAACTGAAGAGTCTGTATTTACATAATTACTGTAATCACCCTCCAGGTAATTCAACAATCTCTCCCCTGAAATGCGGCTGGCTACATTATAAAAAAACTGGTACTGCTTTTTATAAAGCTGGTAACTGATATAATTCTTGAAGCAAAAAAATAAAAGATATAGTCCTGATACAAAAACAAAATTATTATGGTTGATGAAACGGGAAAGAAAATTATACTGTGCAGTATGTACCGTGTAAACCTCGATCAGCATTACCAGTCCCGCAAGAAATAACAGGTCAGTCAGGGTGTTTACTATGTCAAAAAAAACAATGAAACGAAATTGCTTTTTTTCCTTCTTATTTAAGACGCAGAGGATATGGTTAAACTTCAGTTTCAAGCGGAATATATTTTTTCCTGAGTCCCGTAGTTATTAAAAAAGTATTCATCATGATTTTGATGTCCAGGAAGAATGACCACTTCTGTATATATTGAAGATCATACTCAAGCCGGTCTTCCATCTTTTCAATATTTGATGTAGTCCCAAAAAAACCTTTTGATTGCGCAAGCCCTGTTATACCGGGCTTTACCAGGTGCCTGAACCTGTAATTCTTAAGTAATTTTTCAAAATTTTCATTTTCAGAGATCATATAGGGTCTCGGACCAACCAACGACATATCTCCCAGCAATACATTGATGAGTTGAGGCAATTCATCAATGTGATATTTTCTTATAATTTTTCCAACGGGTGTAATTAAATGATCATAATGTTCTGTATTGTGCCCGGCATTTTGATACATTGATCTGAACTTAATACAGGTGAAAGTTTGTCCATCTTTTTTATGACGCTGCTGAAAAAAGAATACCTGTCCCTTTGAATTAAGTTTTATAATAATTGCGAGTAAGGGAGTAAGCCAGGATAGAATAGTTAGAATAAATAAAAGTGATCCTGCGATATCTATAACTCTTTTTATACTACTGTTCAGGCTGTATTCAAGAGGAGATAAAAAAGGCGAATTAACGGGTTGAATATAAATGACCGGTGACACCTGAAGTTGTGTTGCCTTTTCTTCTGCATAGAATTCATTCTCCGGATGCGTAAGCGGCGCTGTTATGTCTATGTCGTTAACGGGGATTAAGGAGTTAAGGCTCATGCATCGTATTGTTAAAAATGAATACGATTTTGAACTGAAAAGGTTGCTTGAAAACGTGGTGAATAAGCAAATAAAATCCCCACCAGGTAGCCTGGTGAGGATCGGTTTGAAAACTTGTGGAGAATACCGGAGTCGAACCGGTGACCTCTTGCATGCCATGCAAGCGCTCTAGCCAGCTGAGCTAATTCCCCAAGGACGGCAAATGTATTGGTTCAGTATTTTCCGAGCAAATTTCTCTTCATTCCGGCACATAATTTTCTGCTTCACCTAAAAAGCCATGCAAGACAAAAAAAATAACGATCCTGCCTCTACAGGGAACGCTTCAAATCCTGGTGAAGACAATAACGCTGACCAGAAAGAAAAATACCTGCGGGAAGCAGGCAATATTGAAGATTATCCTGATGCACAGGATCAACAGGATGTGGATAATACCGCCGGAAAAAACAAATAGTTCTTGTTTCAAAAAACAAGCATATTCAGCTGTAATTCAGCAAATCACTCATATTCTCATCGCCTGTAAATAATTTTTAGCCGCATATCCAATTCTTTTTCTGCCGGTACACTCTTTTATTTATCTTGTTTTTTACTCCAAACTCTTACTTATGAGAAAATTAAGCCCCTACTGGCCAAAATTTGCTGCAGGCCTTGCATTAGTTTCTATTATTATTACTTCACAAGCCGGGTTCAATCATTTTGTCCCCGCTTTTTTCAGTAATACTGACACAACAAAAAAGGATTCTGTTGTGTATGAAAAATATGCCAGCCTTCCTTTAAAACCTTCACGGAAAATTAAATTCACAACTACTGAAGGAACATGGACCTCTGTTGATGTTAGCCCTGATGGACAGAACATCACCTTTGATCTTTTGGGTGATATTTATACGCTTCCCATTTCAGGAGGTAAGGCCACCCGTATTACAAAAGGCCTCGCTTTCGATGCCCACCCGCGTTACAGCCCGGATGGTAAAAAAATTCTTTTTACCTCCGACAGAAGCGGTGCCGATAATATCTGGTACATAGACATGGAAAAGCAGGATACTGTACAGGTAACCAAAGAAGCCAACCAGGAATTTCCAAATGCATGCTGGACACCTGATGGCGAATATATTGTATACGCAAAGGGTCGTCGTATTATTCAACTTTATATGGTGAATAAAAACGGCGGAGGTGGTGCACAACTGATAGACGCTCCTGCAAACATGAAAACAATAGACCCCGCGGTTAGTCCGGATGGCAGGTATGTTTATTTTTCCCGTCGTAACGGTTCATGGAATTATAATGCGCAGCTTCCGCAATATCAGCTGGCTATGTATGACAGGAACAATGCGAAATTAACATCACTTACTTCACGATATGGTTCTGCCTTTACTCCGGTTCCGTCAAAAGATGGAAAGTGGCTGGTATATGGAAGTCGTTTCGAAGATAAAACAGGACTTGTTCTGCGCAATCTCTCCAGTGGTGAAGAAAAGTGGCTTGCTTATCCTGTTCAGCGTGATGACCAGGAATCGATCGCCACAATGGGAGTATTACCCGGCATGTCTTTTACGCCAGACAGTAAAGCTGTGATCGCTTCTTATGGTGGAAAAATTCATCGCATACCAGTAGATGGAGCCGCAGCTACTGAAATTCCTTTTTCGGTGGATGCTGAACTGGAAATGGGTGCAAGACTTGAATTTAAATATCCCGTTTCCGATACGTCTCATGCCCTCGCAACACAAATCAGGGATGCGGTTCCGTCACCTGACGGAAAAAAATTGGCCTTTACCGTATTGAATCGTTTGTATATCATGGATTTTCCGAATGGCACACCAACGCGGTTAACAAAAAATGAATTTGTTGAAGCACAACCGGCATGGTCACCCGATGGCAAAACGATTGTATTTACTACATGGAACGCAAATGGTGGTGGACTTTATAAAGTAAATGCAACAGGTAACCCTGTGGTTCAAAAACTAACCACTGAAAATGATGACGTATATCAAAATCCGGTTTTCAATAACAGTGGCGACAGGCTTGTATTTATCCGCAGTAAAAAAGATCGTTTCAAAGAATCGGTAGGTCCTGTATATGATGGTTCTGAAGATGACATTTGCTGGATGCCATCAACCGGTGGTAAAGTAACATCGATCGATAATACAAGAGGCAGGTATAACCCGCATTTTGTAAAAGGTGAAGACGATAAGATCTATCTCAACACTTTTGGAAACCTGATTACAGTAAAATGGGATGGTACTGATGAAAAAATACTCGCAAAAATTTCGGGTATTACTACTTATGGAACTATTCGTTATAACACTACGGGTAAACCATACCCAATGGCTGATTGTATTTTGAAAGAGGATGATGAAGACTTTGCACAGGAAGTAAACCCTCCTTCAAATGCATCGCAAATAAATATGTCGCCAACCGGTAACAGGGCATTGGCGCAGATCAACAATGAAATTTATGTTGTTGATATTCCGAAGACAGGAAAGCAGGTAAATCTTTCTTTATCAGATGCTGCTAATTCTCAATTTCCTGCCCGGGAATTAACTGAATTAGGCGGTGAATTTCCTGCGTGGGAAACCGATGGAAAAAAAGTTCACTGGAGCCTTGGAAATACACATTGGGTGTATGATGTAGACAGGGCACAATTCTTCCAGGATAGTTTACGTATCGCAAAAAAAGCAGAGACAAAACGTATTGCTGATTCTACTGCTGCCGCGGCTGCAAATCCTGTGAAGGACACAACAAAAGCAAGAACAGATTTAGCTGCTGCGAAGAAGAAAGAAGAACCCAAATATCAACCGCTTGAAACTGAAATAAAAGTTTATTACGAGAAAGATATGCCGCAGGGTACGGTACTGTTGAAAAACGCCCGTATCATAACAATGAAAGGAAATGAAGTAATTGAAAATGGGGACATCCTTATTGTAAACAACCGTATTAAAGCTGTAGGTAAAAGAGGTTCGTTAACTGTTCCGTCCAATGCGAAAGTGATGGATATGAGTGGCAAAACGATCACACCCGGTTTTGTAGATCCGCACTCGCATATGTGGCCGCAATGGGGACTCGAAAAAAATAATGTCTGGATATATGCCGCCAACCTTGCTTATGGCGTAACTGCAACAAGAGATCCTCAAACTGCCACAACCGATGTGCTTACTTATGGAGATATGGTTGAAGCAGGAAAAATTCCCGGTCCAAGAATTTATTCAACAGGACCAGGCGTAGGATACTGGTCATATAATTTAAAAGATTCAGCACAGGCTGAAAATGTTTTAAGACAATACAGCAAGTATTATCATACGAAATATATAAAAATGTATCTCGTTGGTAACAGGAAACAGCGTGAGTGGGTAATAGCGTCTGCACGCAACCAGCAACTGATGCCTACGACAGAAGGCGGGCTGGATTTTAAACTGAATATGACAAACATGCTGGATGGTTACCCCGGTCATGAACACGCAATTCCAATTTATCCGTTATACAATGATGTCGTTCATTCAATAGCTGAATCGAAGATGATCGTAACTCCGACTTTGCTTGTTTCGTATGGTGGTCCTTTCGCAGAAAATTATTTTTGGGAAACGGAGGATCCATATCATGATGCCAAGATGCAATACTTTATGCCGTATGCAGAACTTGCTGCAAAAACAAGACGAGTGGGTGAAGGATGGTTCATGAAAGAAGAGCATGTTTTTCCAAAACATGCGAAATCAATGAAAGCACTTGTTGAAGCCGGCGGATTAGCAGGCATCGGTAGTCATGGCGAGTTCCAGGGCCTCGGTTATCATTGGGAAATGTGGGCGATGCAAAGCGGGGGCATGAAGCCCCATGATGTATTAAAAGTTGCAACCATTTTAGGTGCAACAGGATTGGGGCTCGATAAAGACCTGGGAAGTATAGAAACGGGTAAATTGGCAGACCTGGTGATCCTGAATAAAAATCCACTGGATAACATTCGCAACACCAACACTATACAATATGTAATGAAGAACGGGAGATTATATGAAGGCAATACTTGTGATGAAGTTTATCCTAAACAAGTTAAGCTGGACAGAAGCGAGTGGAATTTCGAAAAACCAAAAAATACAACTGGCGTTATAGATTAATATTCAATTAGTAAATAAAAAAGGGGCCAGAAAATCTGGTCCCTTTTTTATTTGGCTCATTCCACATCAAATTTAGTTTTTCACAAAGCCTTAGTAAACAAAGGCACCCAAAAAGCGTTTAATAATTGATCTAATTTTTTAAAATCACTCATAAATAAAAAAGGATAAAAATGTTAAAGCGTAGAAACATTATTGGTGCGTTAATGGCACTGACGGTGGTATTCGGAATGGGTTGCGGCGCTACGGCACATATTGAAAAAGATGAGTCAGTTAACTTCTCTAAGATCAGGACTTTTGCCTGGATAGGTGGAAGGGAGAAATCGTTAAATGACCGTCACAGTAACAGCATCATCGATGCTAACCTGAAAAAAACCGTTTCGCAAACTTTGCAGAAAAATGGCTGGGTAGAAAATGACAGGAACCCGGATGTATTGCTTGACTATAATATTATGGTTGAAAATAATGTAAGGCAGGAGTCAGACCCTGTATATACAAGATCTTACACCCGGTATTATTACAATCCTTACACGAGAAGAATCATACCCGTTTATTATCCTTCGCAAATGGTTGGGTTCCAGGATTATGAGATTCCTTATAAAGAAGGAACTATTACCCTTCACATGATCGATGCCGATAATAATAAATTAATCTGGCAGGGATGGACTGCTGACCAGGTTGACGGTAATAATCTTACAAGTAAAGAAGTGCAGTCTGGCGTTAAAGCAATTCTTAAGAAATTTAATCCATAATCCGGAAAGACTTCCTGATAAGCCCCCGTAAAAAGGGGCTTTTTTATTACTTACCACTCAGATAAAAAATTAATTATATGCGGTACTTAATTTAACTTTAAGTTCCCCATGAAAAAGCGGCTGCTGTTTATAAGAAGTATTGAGCTTATTTGCTTCCTCCTGTTATCTATTTCCTCCAACTCACAGAATAATGCACCTGTATGCCCCATAAATATTGGGTTTGAAAATGGCAGTTTCACTAACTGGCAGTGTTCTCTGGGTACTTATACAGACCCATCACCCGGCATCTTAATATTAAATACTACTCCACCTGTTGCCGGCAGGCATACTCTCATCCAGAGTAGAGTTCCGGCTGTGTTGGACAGGTATGGTCATTTCCCAGTTACTTGTCCGAATGGTAGCGCTTATTCTATTATGCTGGGGAATGAAGAAACCAATACCAAAAAAGCCGAAAGAGTTAGTTACACATTTACAGTTCCTGCTGACCAGGATGATTATAGTATTATTTATCATTACGCAGTGGTGTTTCAAAATCCCAATCACCTGGATTATCAGCGCCCGAAATTCACCTCCAAAGTTTTTGATGTAACCGCCAACAGGTATGTAGACTGTGGTTCATTTGAGTTTGTTTCTTCAGGAAACCTTCCGGGTTTTTTTAAATCAGATCTTGGTAATGAAGTTTATTATAAACCATGGTCCCCTATCACCGTTAAATTATCCGGTTACGCGGGTAAAACTATTCGTTTAGAATTCACAGCGAATGACTGTACACTGGGAGGTCATTTTGGTTACGCATATCTTGATGTTAATGAAAACTGTGCATCTCCTATCTCTGGAAATATTTATTGTCCCGGCGTTAAATCAATGGCGCTTAAAGCACCATATGGATTTAAAGAATATCATTGGTACGATGCGGCTTTTACAACGCTGTTGGGTACTGAAAACATTTTACAATTAAATCAGCCCTTCCCTGCTCCCGGAACCGTTTATGCATTAGAGATCGTCCCTTTCCCGGGTCTTGGTTGTCTCGATACAATTTATACCACCATTAAATATTCTCCTGAAGCTGTTAATCTCATTACTCATTCTGCCAGTGCTTGTTCTTCTGCGATAGATATTACATCGCCTGATATTACTTCGGGCAGTTCTCCGCCCGGGCTCATTTTTTCTTATTTCACAGACGCGACGCAGTTGTCTTACATTCCCGTACCCAAAGCGGTTACAGCAAGCGGCACGTATTATATTTCTGCAGTAAATGCCAGCGGTTGTACCGACGTGAAGCCGGTGGATATATTAATAAAATTACCCCCGGTAGTAAAAATAACGGACCCCTACGTGTGTCCTCCTTACTCCATTGACCTGACTAACAAATCGATTGTAGAAGGAAGCGATCCCTTTCTTAACTATAGCTTTTGGAGAAACGCGTCGGCAACTATTCCGGTCATAAATCCACAACACATTTCAGCAGGCACATATTATATTAAAGCTGTTGACACTATTGGTTGTGCTAACATAATGCCTGTAAATGCAAGTATGGCAGTACCTGTAAATCTTAAACTACGCAATGCTGCATCTTGCCTCAGTGTTGATATAACAGCGGATACCATTACCAGCGACAACTACCGTAAACTTAGCTTTACTTATTGGCTGAATGATGCTGCGACGCTAACAAACCCGTCACCGAAAGCAATTACCAATAACGGCATTTATTATATTAAGGCAACAAGCGATTCAGGCTGTACTGATGTGAAACCACTCAGCGTAATTGTTTATCCTGTACCTGGTTTTACCGTAACAGACCCAACGCCGGTTGTATATCCTTCTACTATAAATATTACTTCGGTTTTACCCCGCAACAACAGTGATGCGATCTATACGTTTTGGAAAGATGCGGCAACCACCCAACCGCAAGCTCATCCTGGTGCTATAGATACCAGCGGTACTTATTATATTAAAGCGGTAACGCCTTATGGATGTACTGCAGTAATGAAAGTTAATGCTGTTATCAAACCGCCATTGGAGCCTCTCTATAAAGTACCGAATGCTTTTTCTCCCAATCATGATGGCATTAACGACCGTTTCAAATTTATCGCCCTCGGTTATTTACAGAGTCCGGAACTAAAAATATTCAACCGTTACGGTCAGCTTGTTTTTAAAACAGTCGATATCAATAATTACTGGGATGGCACTCAAAATGGTAAGGATGTATTACCCGGAACTTATTATTGGATATTCGAGGCATATGACCAAAACAGCAGGAAGAATATTGTTAAATCAGGAATGATCGTGGTTTTAAAATAATGCAGTACTATATATTCAATTATCTTCTACAACAAATGTGATCGACTGTTTTTGCCGGTAACTTACATAATGATCGTTCTGCTGTGCAGGCTCCCACTTCGGACTTTTTCTTATCACTCTCACGGCTTCTGCGGCAGTACCATAACCAGGATCA
>JAQBNK010000077.1 GCA_028288595.1 Chitinophagaceae bacterium | reverse complement strand
GCGGACCAAATAGTTTTACGTCAAATAGTTCATCAGCTTCTGTTTCAAGTGTTGTTGCTGGTACACATGCCGGAGCATATAATTTATCAGTTACAAAAAATGGTTGCACATCAACAGCGTCATCAACTGTTACTATTAATGCTAATCCTATCGCTGCAATCACCGGAACAAATATTTTATGCGAAGGCGCTAATTTAAGTTTAACAGCTACAGATGCAGGAACAGGTGCTGCTTACACATGGAGCGGACCAAATAGTTTTACTTCTAATACTTCATCAGCTTCTGTTTCAAGTGTTACTGCTACTCACGCCGGAACTTATAATTTATCAGTTACAAAAAATGGCTGCACATCAACAGCGTCATCAACTGTTACAATTAATGCGAATCCTGTCGCTTCAATTACCGGAACAAATGTTTTATGCGTAGGGGCTAATTTAAGTTTAACAGCTGCAGATGCAGGAACAGGTGCAGTTTACAGCTGGTCTGGACCAAATAGTTTTACTTCTAATACTTCATCAGCTTCTGTTTCGAATATTACTGCTGCTACAAATGCCGGCACGTATAATTTATCAGTTACAAAAAACGGTTGCACATCAACTGCATCATCAACGGTTACAATTAACGCTAATCCACTGGCTGCAATTACCGGAACCAATGTTTTGTGTGAAGGGGCTAATTTAAGTTTAACAGCTACAGATGCAGGAACAGGTGCTGCTTACAGCTGGAGCGGACCAAATAGTTTTACTTCTAATACTTCATCAGCTTCTGTTTCAAGTGTCGCTGCAACAACACATGCAGGAACATATAATTTATCAGTTATAAAAAATGGATGCACATCAACTGCTTCATCAACGGTTACAATTAACGCTAATCCACTGGCTGCAATTACCGGAACAAATGTTTTGTGTGAAGGGGCTAATTTAAGTTTAACAGCTGCAGATGCAGGAACAGGTGCTGCTTACAGCTGGGGCGGACCAAATAGTTTTACTTCTAATACTTTATCAGCTTCTGTTTCAAATGTTGTTGCTGGTACACATGCCGGAACATATAATTTATCAGTTAGAAAAAATGGATGCACATCAACTGCGTCATCAACGGTTACTATTAATGCTAATCCAATTGCTGCAATCATAGGAACAAATGTTTTGTGTGAAGGGGCTAATTTAAGTTTAACAGCTGCAGATGCCGGGACAGGTGCTGCTTACACATGGAGCGGTCCAAATAGTTTTACTTCTAATACTTCATCAGCTTTTGTTTCGAATATTCTTGCTGCTACAAATGCCGGCACGTATAATTTATCAGTTACAAAAAACGGTTGCACATCAACTGCGTCATCAACGGTTACTATTAATGCTAATCCAATTGCTGCAATCATAGGAACAAATGTTTTGTGTGAAGGGGCTAATTTAAGTTTAACAGCTACAGACGCAGGCACTGGTGCAACTTATAGCTGGACCAAACCAGGAAATACCAATTCTAATAGCTCTTCTGTTTTAATTAATAACGTATCCGCAGCCAATGCCGGAACTTACAACCTGGTTGTTTATAAAGATGGCTGCGCATCAAGAACATCCTCTACTGTTACAATCAATCAAAACCCTTTAGTAAACATTACTGGTAGCAATGTTTTGTGTGAAGGGACTGAATTAAAACTTACAGGAAATGCTATCAGCGGTGCTTCCTACAATTGGAGCGGCCCAAATAATTTGTCTTCCTCTAACACTCAAGTTTCAATTCCTAAAACAACCAGCAGAGATGGCGGTAATTATGATTTCTCAATCACGAGTAATGGCTGTACTTCTAAAACTTCTGTTTTGGTAAACATCAAACCAAATCCTATAGCAGCTATTACTGGTTCTAATATTTTATGTGAAGGATCAAATGTTGATTTATCAGCTCAAAATAATACCGGTGCTACTTATAGCTGGACCGGCCCAAATAATTTTATTTCTTCTTCAGCTAATGTATCGATTGTACATGCCGCTTCTATTAATTCTGGTATGTATAATCTTACAGTTACTAAAGATGGTTGTTCATCTGACACATTTTCAACTATTTCAATTAATGCAAATCCTGTTGCAGCCATCTCTGGAAAAAATATTCTTTGTGAAGGGACCAGTTTAGATTTAACCGCCCAGGATGCAGGAGCCGGAACAACATATAATTGGAGCGGACCTAACTCTTATACTTCCCCTGGTAAGAATCTTCAAATCTCAAATATTGTTTCTGCAAGTGCCGGTAATTATATTCTTACTGTAACTAAAGACGGTTGTACATCCCAAATCTCACAGAATGTAGTCATCAATCAAAATCCTTCAATTAATGTGTTCGGAAAGAATATTGTTTGCGAAGGATCTGATCTTGTTTTTATTGCTAATACTGCCGGTTCAGACGCTGTTTATAACTGGAGCGGACCACACAATTTTAATTCCAATCAATCCGCTATTCAGTTAAAGAATATTACTACTGATCAATCTGGTCCATATCATTTGCAGGTTTCTAAAGACGGATGTACAGCTGATACTGTTATCAATGCCATCGTTAACAATCTGCCTTCAGCAAAAATACAAGGCACAACAGAATTATGCGAGGCCACAGCACTTAGCTTGTCAGTTGTTAATCCAAATGCGGCTGTTAATTATCAGTGGCTACTTCCTACTGGTAAGAATGTAACTGCTGCTTCTCTAAAAATAGATTCCATTCCAGCAGAACTCAACGGGGTTTATACGCTTACTGCAGAACAAAAAGGCTGTATAGCTAAAACGGAAACCGCAGTAAACGTAAAATCATTGCCATTTGCAAGAGTGGCAGGTAAAACAGTTGTGTGCGAAGGAGAAGGAATTCATCTTTCTGCAATCAATGCTGGCACAGATGCTAATTATAAATGGAAGACTTCCAGTGGCCAGGAGTTTGTAGGAAATGATTTAATGATCTATAGCGCATCGCTCGAAAATGCTGGCAGGTACGAATTGGTGGTCAGCAGAAACGGATGCTCAGCTAAAAAAGATACGATCGTTGTAGTAAAAGCTTTGCCGAAACCCATCATCAGTGGAAAGAATAGTCTTTGTGAAGGATCACCCCTTAATCTCTTAGCCGTTGACGCCGGAACAGACGCTTCTTATACATGGCAGACACCTTCAGGTTTAATCATTTCAGGAAATACCCTGCATGCAGATAGTGCGACAGCTGCTTCAAACGGGCAATATTATCTTACCATTATTAAAGATGGATGCACTACGAAAGAAAGTATCGGGGTTGCTGTTAATAAAAAGCCGCAGGTGGGTATGTCTGCGCCATCTATGGTTTGCCAGTTTTCCGCACCATTTACGGTAGCAGGCTTCGAAAACAACAACCAGCAGGGTAGCGGCATATTCCAGGGAATTGGAATCACTAGTACCGGCACATTTAATCCTTCCACTGTAGGCGATTTTAATATCAGGTATGAATTTACCGCTGCCGGCGGCTGTTCCGCAACCACTTCTGCGTTGATCAAAGTTGTACCTGGGGTGAAGGCAAATGCAGGGGCCGATAAAGAGATCATGGTGGGACAAGAAGTACAATTAAACGCCACAGTTTCAGGTCAGTATTCATCCATCTTATGGTCATCCCTTCCCGTTTCGGCGGCACAACAATTAAACCCCGTGGTAAAACCAGTACAGGATCAAACCTATATACTCACCGTTAAAAATGAATTTGGCTGTCTTGCAAGCGACCAGGTATTAGTAAAAGTTATCAGCCTGAAAATACCCAATGCATTCTCTCCCAATGGTGATGGCGTTCATGATCAGTGGGTAATAGAAGGTATTCAAAACTTTAACCAGGCTACCGTTGAAGTCTACAACAGGTACGGAGCATTGGTTTACAAAGGAAACGGGCAGCCATGGGATGGCACGGCCCAGGGCAAAATCGTATCAGGCGGCACATATTATTATCTCATACGTCTCAACAATGATCTTCATAGAGAGCCATTTACCGGTTGGGTACAGATTTTAAAATAAATGGGTTCCCGGCCGCGTAACTTTGCCCGGCATCCTTGCGTCGCACCCTTGTACTTTTGGATGCGATTCGGCAGCACCCCGCCCGATGCGACGCCTTTAAGCTCAAAATCTGGCAAAAAAACAGGAATTATTTATGAAAAACCAGAAATTTTGACACTTGTTTTTCATATTTATGGTGAAAATTTCTATCTTTGCGCTCCCAAAAATTATATGTCGAAACAACCGCTGATTAAACAAGATGGTGTCATTCTGGAAGCGCTAAGCAATGCAATGTTTAGGGTTAAGTTGGAAAACGGCCACGAAATTTTAGCCACTATCTCGGGAAAAATGCGGATGAACTACATAAGAATTTTGCCTGGCGATAAAGTAGGAGTTGAAATGAGTCCTTACGATCTGAGCCGGGGAAGAATAATTTTTAGGTACAAATAAGTATATAAGTATAAAGGTATATAGCTGTAAGCCGATTACTGAAAGCTGAAAGCAGAACGCCGAAAACTCAATAACAAAACGTCATGAAAGTTAGAGCATCAGTAAAAAAACGTAGCGTTGACTGCAAGATTGTTCGCAGAAAAGGCAAGTTGTACATCATCAACAAAAAGAATCCCCGCTTCAAACAAAGACAGGGATAATTAAATTTATTTTTTTGAATTTTTAATTTTGAATTAAACATATGGCTCGTATTGCCGGTATAGACATACCAAAAAATAAAAGGGGAGAAATAGGGCTTACCTATATTTTCGGAATTGGACGTTCTACTGCACAGTATATCCTTGATAAAGCTGGCATCGTTTACGATAAAAAAGTAAACGAGTGGAACGATGATGAGCAAACTGCTATCCGTAACATCATTACCAATGAGTTTAAGGTAGAAGGTCAGCTTCGTTCTGAAGTCCAGATGAGTATAAAACGTTTGCTTGATATCGCCTGTTACCGTGGTCTCCGTCATCGTAAAGGTCTTCCTTTACGTGGGCAGCGCACACGTACTAACAGCCGTACAAGAAAAGGAAAACGTAAAACAGTTGCCGGTAAAAAGAAGGCACCTAAGAAATAAAATTTTCTAATATCCAAATTCTAATGGGGCTTCTTCTTAGAATTTAGATATGAGAATTTAAATAAAAGCTACCGGATCTCTTGCTGCATAAGCGGAGGGAGGAGTTAAATATTAAGAAGATTACCTCAAAAAAGAACAATGGCTAAACAACAACAACAAAACAGCGCTAAATCCGCTGCGAAGAAAAGGATCGTAAAAGTGGAGGCTTACGGAGATGCACATATCAATGCAACTTTCAATAACGTGATCATTGCTTTGACCAACAAACAGGGACAGGTTATCAGCTGGTCATCTGCAGGTAAAATGGGTTTCAGGGGTTCTAAAAAGAACACTCCGTATGCTGCCCAGATGGCTGCGGCAGATGCTGCTAAAGTAGCGATGGAAGCCGGTTTAAGAAGAGTAGACGTGTTTGTAAAAGGTCCTGGTTCCGGCCGTGAAGGTGCGATCAGGTCTTTAGCACAATCTGGTATCGAAGTTACCATGATCAAAGACGTTACCCCGTTACCACACAACGGTTGCCGTCCTCCTAAAAAGAGAAGAGTTTAAATAATGTGAATGATGAATATTGAATTCTGAATGAAAACACAATTCAACATTTAAAATTCAACATAACATATAGAAGCCACGAGCTTTCATTTTACTAAAGGGCGCCTGATTAATTTTTTACGATTTTTTACCGATCACAGCGCCGATTCTAAAAAAATCGAAATGAAAACAAACTATGGCACGTTACACAGGTCCCAAGACCAAGATCAGCCGTATTTTCGGCGAGCCTATCTTAGGCAATGGAAAATATCTTAGCAAGAACAGCAATCCTCCGGGGCAGCATGGCGCTACCCGTAAGCGTAAAACCTTAGGCGAGTACGCACTTCAGCTGAGAGAAAAACAAAAAGCAAAATACACCTATGGTATTTTGGAAAAGCAGTTCCGTAATACATTCGAATCAGCAGCAAGAATGAAGGGAGTGACTGGTGAAAACCTCATCAAATTACTCGAGGCACGCCTTGATAATACCGTTTATCGTTTAGGTATTTCTCCAAGCCGTCCAGGAGCCCGCCAGTTAGTATCTCACAAACACATTACAGTTAACGGCGAAGTTTTAAACATCCCTTCTTACCAGTGCAAACCCGGTGACATTATCGGCCTGAAAGAGAAGAGTGGTGCTAATGCTTCCATCACAGGCCAGTTACGCGGCAAGAACCCTAAGTTCGGCTGGGTAGACTGGAACGAAAATGAGAAGCAGGGTACTTTTATCACTTATCCTGAAAGAGAAAGCGTTCCTGAAAATATTAAGGAGCAACTGATAGTGGAATTGTATTCTAAATAAACGTGAGGCGTCAATGCATTCACCTTTCACGATTGACAATTCACGAAAGATCAATAAAGAACAAAAGCTGAAGGGTGTGACACAAGGGACGATGAAAAGAGATACTTCAGCTGGTAACAAAAATTAATTTCAAATCAAAACACGGAAAATAAAATGGCCATTTTGAATTTCCAGAAACCTGACAAAATCGTTTTACAGAAAGCAACTGAATTTGAAGGTCAGTTCGAGTTCCGCCCGCTGGAACCAGGCTTTGGCTTAACCATTGGTAACGCTTTGCGCAGAGTGTTGCTGAGCTCATTAGAAGGTTTTGCTATCGTTGGTATCAAGATCGAAGGCGTGGACCACGAGTTCGCAACCATCAAAGGTTTAACTGAAGATGTAACTGAAATTATCCTGAACTTAAAGCAGGTTCGTTTCAAGAAAACAGTTGAGAATGATGTAGCCAACGAAAAGGTGACCCTTTCATTAAAGGGCCGTACAGAATTTACTGCCGGTATGATTGGTGAAGCAACACAAAGTTTCCAGGTAATGAATCCTGAACTGGTGATCTGCACCATGGATACTACTGCTAAGTTCGATATCGAGATCACGATCGCAAAAGGACGTGGGTATGTACCTGCAGAAGAAAATAAATTAAAAGATTCTGTTTTTGGATATATCCCTGTGGATTCTATTCATACACCGATCAAAAATGTGAAATACGGTCTTGAAAACTATCGTGTGGAACAAAGAACGGATTACGAAAAACTGATTCTCGATGTTGCAACTGATGGTACCATTCATCCTGAAGATGCCGTTAAGCAGGCTTCAAGAATTTTGATCCAGCACCTGATGATCATCACTGATGAGAATATCACTTTCGATAACAAAGAAGATAAGAAAGAAGATGTGGTTGACGAGCAGGTTCTGCAATTAAGAAAAGTATTGAAAACTCCTTTAGAGGATTTAGATCTTTCAGTTCGTGCATTCAATTGTTTGAAAGCGGCTAAGATCAATTCTTTAAGTGAACTGGTTCAGTACGAGCAGGAAGACCTTATGAAATTCAGAAACTTCGGTCAGAAATCACTCTCTGAAATAGAGCAGGTGTTAACTGAAAGGGGGCTGAGCTTCGGAATGGATCTGCATAAGTTAGGGTTAGATAATATCGACTAAATACAAGATGCAGGATACATAATATAGGATTTCAAGATGGCTGCATCCTGAATCCTGTATCAAAAATCCTGTATCATTCATAATCAGTACCTCACAATTCCCGGCACGGTGTGAGGGAATAAAACAAAAGCCATGCGTCACGGAGACAAAATCAACAACCTGGGAAGAACGAAATCCCACAGAGATGCGCTCCTGGCTAATTTAGCCAGCCAGCTTATCGTTCACAAACGTATCGTTACCACTTTAGCGAAAGCTAAATCTTTGAGAACCTACATTGAGCCCTTAATTACAAAAACAAAGAAAGCGGATAGCCAGGATGTAATCATGCATCAGCACCGTATTGTTTTCAGTTACCTGAAAAATAAGGAAGCAGTAAAAGAACTGTTTACTGTGGTAGCACCAAAGATTGCTGCTCGTCCGGGGGGATATACCCGCGTTTTAAAACTCGGTATTCGCCCGGGTGATAACGCCGAGGTTGCCTTGATAGAACTGGTTGATTTCAACGAAATCTATGGTAAAGGAGTTGATAAAACTGCTGAACCAGCTAAGAAAACCCGTCGCTCCCGCAGTGCAGGAACTGCAAAAAAAGCAGCTCCTGCTAAAGATGAGGCAACAACTGCAGTAGCTGAAGAAGCACCTGCAGCACCAGAAACTTCAACAGCGTCAGCGGAAGAAAAAGCAGCAGAATAATGAAGAAAAAGTTCTTTTAAATAGAAAGGCAAAATCGTAAATGATTTTGCCTTTTTCTTTAGTCAAGGGTCAATAAGTCATTAGTCATTGAAGCGAGTTTACCAATGATTTATTGACTAATGACCCAATGGCTATTTATATGTTAGAAAGTTTAGGATTTAAATAGAAATTGATTTCTTTTTTTTGCAAAAACTATTCAATCAAAATGGCGCATTCCCAGCAACCTGCATTATTAGTTTTAGCCGATGGAACAGTCTGTAAAGGCTTTGCTTTTGGAAAGATTGGAACTACAACCGGTGAAATATGTTTTAATACCGGCATGACTGGCTACCAGGAAGTGTTTACCGATCCAAGCTATTACGGCCAGGTGCTTATCATGAACAATGTACACATCGGCAATTACGGTGTAAATGGGGCTGATAAGGAAAGTGAAACAGTAAAAATTAAAGGGCTGATCGCAAGGAATTTAGAAGAGAAATTCTCCCGTTACCAGGCTGTTGAATCTTTAAATGATTATTTAGTTAAACAGAATGTTGTTGCGATTGAAGGCGTGGATACACGTGCGCTGGTAGAACATGTTCGTACGAAAGGAGCAATGAATTGCATTATCTCTTCTGATAATTCAGATGTTGAATTTCTCAAGAAGCAACTGGCAGAAGTTCCTTCTATGGATGGACTTGAATTGGCAAGCTTAGTCAGCACTGAAAAAGAATACGAGTTAGGTGATCCTAATGCTGCAATAAAAGTCTCGGTACTTGATTGTGGAGTGAAATATAATATTCTCGAGTGTCTTGTAAGGCGCGGCGTTCATGTACGTGTGCATCCCGCAAAAACTTCTGCAGCAAGACTGAAAGAGTTTAATCCTGATGGCTATTTTATTTCTAATGGTCCCGGTGATCCTGCAGCGATGGGTTATGCAGTTGAAACAGTAAAAGAAATTATACAGGAAGACAAACCGGTTTTTGGAATTTGCCTGGGACATCAATTATTAGCCCTCGCAAATGGCGTTTCTACTTTTAAAATGCATCACGGGCACAGGGGAGTAAATCATCCTGTAAAAAATTTAGTTACAGGAAAATGTGAGATCACTACACAAAATCACGGATTTGGCGTAGATCCCGAAGCAATAAAAAATAGCGCCCACCTGGAAATAACGCATATCAATCTCAATGATAATTCTATAGAAGGCATTAAGGTAAAAGGAAAGCCGGCATTTAGTGTGCAATATCATCCAGAAAGCACTCCGGGTCCTCACGACAGCCGTTATTTATTTGATGATTTTGTGAAGATGATAGAAGATCGTTTATAAATGACAGATATGCTTTTATCTACTTAAGTGGTAACCTTAACAGAATATAGCAGTGCTAGTTTTACTGCTAAATTCTACCATGAAACAATTCCTGATTTTTCTCTTATTTGCGTTTTCAAAATTCTTGTTTATGTTTAGCTTATGAAAATCGCTATCATAAACGGACCCAATTTAAATCTGCTTGGTAAAAGAGAGACAGATATTTATGGGAACGAATCTTTTGATTCCTTTTTAAAGAAAATACAAAAACAATTTTCAGAAATTGACTTTTCCTATTTTCAATCAAATATAGAAGGCGAATTAATTAATAAAATTCAGGAAGTTGGTTTTGATTGTGATGGTATTGTTTTAAATCCCGGTGGATATACGCATACATCGGTTGCACTCGGCGACGCGGTCGCGGCAGTGAAAGCACCTTTGATTGAAGTGCATATCAGTAATATTTTTGGCAGGGAAGATTTTAGAAAACTGTCCCATGTTTCAGCAAAAGCAAAAGGCATCATATCCGGTCTTGGATTACACGGATATATTTTAGCGATTCAATATCTTACCGAAGAAAAAAATAACCCCATGCGAAAACACGAGGTTAATTAAAACAACTGCCTTACTCTGGCGAAGATTAAAGGATCGCTATTTCTTTGGGCATCACTTTCACTTCTTCTTTTTTAGGAAGCCATAATTTCAGGATTCCATTCTCATACCTGGCTTCGATTTTTTCAGCATCAATTTTATCATCAACCGTAAAACTTCTTTTAAAACTGTTTAGATGAAACTCTTTTCTATGAGTTTTTGTTTCGTTGTTTGTTGTTTCAGTTTCACCTTTCTTTTCAAAGCTGATAGTAAGTAATCCTCTTTCCAGGTTCACTTTAAAGTCTTCCTTTCTTAAACCTGGTGCAACCAACTCCAAATTGTAAGCATCATTGCTCTCCTGGATGTTTACTGGTGGAATTTGCCAGTTATTATCCCTGTTCCAATTGGCTGGAAAACTGTTGAAAAATTCATCGAACAAATTGTTCAGTTGACGATAGTTGTGTTTTACGAGTGTCATGGCTATAAAATTTTAGGTTATATAATCTTTTTTCTGGGTAGCTCAAATCCTGTACCCCTGGAAAAAAATCAGACATTTTGAAAGTTGTGTTGTCAAAATGGCGCACGAACGGCTGTTTTATTGACAGGTTGTCGCATTTGGGAGGCACCCTAATTTGCAATAACTTTGCGGTTCGAAAAGAAAGAAAAATATGTACCCAGCAGAAATTGTACTGCCCATGAAGGCAGAATTAACGGATAATGGTTTTGAGGAGTTGCTGACTGCAGATTCAGTAGATACAACCCTTAAAAATGAGGGAACGACATTAGTAATGATCAATTCCGTGTGCGGATGCGCAGCCGGAAGTGCAAGGCCAGGCGTAGTTATGGCTATTAGCAATGCGCCTAAAAAACCTGATACACTTGCCACAACTTTTGCAGGCTTTGATGTTGAAGCGGTACAGCGGATACGGCAGCATTTAATGCCTTATCCACCTTCTTCCCCTGCCATTGCTTTATTTAAAAACGGTGAACTGGTCCATTTTGTTGAAAGGCACCAAATCGAGGGGCGGCCCGCACAAGTAATTGCAAATAATCTGATCTCTGCATTTGAACAATATTGTTAATTCCTTAGATTTGCTAACAGATGGGTTAGTAAGTACAAACCTCCTTAACCAGGAGGTTTTTTTATTTATACAGGCTAAGATTGTTTTTAATAACATTGCAAAACAATAATATTGAATGTATCCTAACTTATATTATGCTTTTCGCGATTTGTTTGGAGTTGAATGGAGAGGACTGAGAGTTATTAACAGCTTTGGATTTTTCGTTGCACTTTCCTTCCTGGCTGCAGCATGGCTGTTGGTAAAAGAATTACAACGAAAACAGGCTGAAGGAAAATTAAAATCTGCTGAACGCACCATTATACTGGGAGAACCTGCTAGTATAACAGAGCTGCTTTTGAACTTCGTTTTAGGATTTATTCTTGGCTATAAAATAATAGGCGTTTTCTTTTCCCGTGAAGCCCTTAATGATCCGCAGTCTTATATTTTCTCCTCGTCCGGAAACTTATTAGTGGGAATTATTACTGGTGCTTTTTTTACATTTTGGAAATGGTGGGAAAAGAATAAAGTAAAACTCGCCACCCCGGAAAAAAGAGTAGTGAGGATATGGCCGAGTGACAGGGTAGGCGATATTGTAATAATAGCTGCTATTGCAGGATTTCTCGGCGCTAAAATATTTGATAACCTCGAAAACTGGGATCGTTTTATCAAAGATCCGCTGGGAAATTTATTATCGCCAAGTGGCCTTACTTTTTATGGCGGTTTAATAGTTGCAGGAGCTGCTATTATTATTTATCTACGCAATAATAAAATACCCTTTTTTCATTTTGGTGATGCAATCGCTCCGTCCATGATGCTGGCGTATGGCCTGGGAAGAATTGGCTGCCAGGTAGCGGGAGACGGAGACTGGGGGATTACGAATCTTAAATCTAAACCTGCTTCATGGATCCCGGACTGGGCGTGGTCATACAAATACCCGCATAATGTTAATAAAGAGGGTATATCAATCCCTGATTGTTCATGGGATAATTACTGTAATCAACTGCCGCAAGGGGTTTATCCAACTCCGCTTTACGAAATAATTGCTTCGCTTATATTGTTTGTCATTTTATGGTCCCTTCGTAAAAAAATAAAGTCCCCGGGGCGCTTATTTGGGTTATACCTGATCTTCAATGGAATGGAACGCTTTTTTATCGAAAAGATCCGGGTTAATACTACCTACTCTATTTTTGGCTTTCACCCAACTCAGGCTGAAATTATTTCAGCAGTATTATTTCTCTCTGGATGTATCGTGTTTTATCTCGCCGGAAAAAAGAACCTGGTAAAAGAGTAAAATCATCTTTTAAAATCACTGTAACGATGGCACTTGCCATCGTTTTGGTTTAGCTACCATCCATCATTTTTAGCAACCGTTCATGTTATTAGTATGTACTATGTATTGCAATGTACCTAGTTTTATGGTGTAATATTTAAAAGCAGGTACAGCAATTAATCAGGTACTAAAATAATGTTTATGAAAAATTTATATCAACTTCTTACTTTAACCGGTTTTTCCTTATTTACTCTTACCGCTCAGGCCCAAACTGAGCGGGTTGGCCAGATAACAGGAAATATTACCGGAGTTCAAAAGCCTGTGGAATCAGCCAGTATAACACTTTTAAAGGCGAAAGATTCTTCTGTTGTAAAATTGGCGATTTCTGACAAAGGAGGAAATTTCAGTCTTGAAAAGCTTTCTTTTGGAAAATATCTATTAGCCATCCAGGCTGTTGGTTTTCAAAAAAAATTAACTGAGTCATTTGAATTAACGCAATCTCATCCTGTACATAAAATTCTGCCCGTTGTTCTTGAACCTGGCGCTAATAAACTACAAGGTGTTACGGTTAGCTCTAAAAAACCTTTTATTGAGCAAAAAGCCGGAAAAATTATTGTGAATGTGGAAGCTTCACCCACAAGCGGTGGAATGTCTGCTTTGGAAATGCTAGAGAAGGCACCCGGCGTTGCAGTAGATAAAGATGGAAACATTAGTTTAAAAGGAAAGCAGGGAGTGATGATTATGATTGATGGTAAGCCAACTTATTTAAGTTCGGCTGATCTTTCAAATATGCTGAAAAATATGCCTGGTTCAGCACTTGACCAGATTGAAGTAATGACGAATCCTCCCGCAAAATATGATGCTGCCGGTAATTCAGGCATCATTAATATCAAAACCAAAAAAAATATAATTAAGGGAATGAATGGCAGTTTCAACACTGGCTATACCCAGGGATTGTATGGAAGAACAAATAGTAGCCTGAATCTTAATTATCGAAATAATAAACTCAATGTATTTGGAGGATATAATTTTAATTATAACCAGGGGTTTAATAATCTCACGATCTCCCGCAGGTTTTTGGAGGCTGATAAGAAAACGATTAACAGTACAGCCGACCAGGTTTCAAGGCCGCACAGCATTGGTTATAATCACTCATTTAAAGCAGGTGCGGATTATTATTTTTCGAAGAAAGATGTTGCCGGTATAGTCGTTAACGGTTTTTTCAATAATCGCACAGAAGATCCGGAGAGTAATTCTTATGTAAGAAATGCCAATGGAGGAATTATCTACCAGTTACGGTCACACGCAATGAATGCGGGTCATATTCAAAACGGTTCTGTAAATATGAACTATAAACACACATTTGACAGTACCGGTAAAGAGATTACTGCAGACCTGGATTATGTAATGTATAATCGTGCAAATAATACTTCCTTATCAACACAGGCTTATGATGGCACCGGTAATAAAACAGGAAATGTTATTGTCTTAAATGGTGTTATGCCAGCAGCGATTGATATCTACACTGCTAAAACCGATTATGTACATCCGCTTGGAAAAACAGCAAAGCTGGAAGCTGGTGTAAAAAGCAGTTATGTTACAAACAATAACCGTGTTGACTATACGAGGAACAGCGGTAGTGGCTGGAAGCCGGATGGAAGAAGTAATCATTTTATTTATAATGAAACAATTAATGCTGCTTATGTTTCTTTAAATAAAAGCTGGAAAAAAATTAGCATGGATGCTGGTTTAAGATTAGAAAATACTATTTCAAAAGGACACCAGCTGAGTAACGATTCATCATTCAAAAGAAATTATACGAACCTGTTTCCTAATATCGGTTTAAGTTTTGAAGCAAATAAAAACAACCAGTTTTCATTGTCTTATACAAGAAGAGTTGACAGGCCTTCTTATGATGATCTTAACCCATTCACTTACTTCCTGGATTCACTAACTTATGGACAAGGAAATCCTTACCTGCAGCCTCAGTTCACTCATAACATTGAAGTATCCCATACTTTTCATCGTGCCCTGGTTACTACGCTTAATTATAGTAGAACAACTGATGTGATAACACAGCTTTTAAAACAGGATACACAAAAGAAAGTAACCTATCAAACGCAGGATAATGTAAGCGAGATGCAGCAGATCGGTTTAACAATAATGTATAACGCCCCACTTAAAAAATGGTGGAATACAAACCTGTATCTGAATATTTATAACAATCATTACCAGGGCATTTACCAGGCTGATCCTATCGATATTCAGTTCACAACATTTTCTGCTAATATGAATAACACGTTCTCTTTACCAAAGGGGTGGACAATAGAGCTAAGTGGTTTTTACCGGGGAAAAGGCGCAGAAGGATTATTAGTTGCTAAAGAAATGTATGCTGTTAACAGCGGCGTATCAAAACAGGTTTTAAAAAAGAAAGGAACAGTTAAGCTTGGAATCAGGGATATTTTCTTTACCCAAAAGTTTAGTGGCTATGCCCGTTACAGCGATGTAGATGTTCAGGTTGCAAGCGATAGAGATAGCCGCCAGGTAAACCTTAGTTTCAATTACCGTTTTGGTAAGACGAATATTGCTCCTGCAAGACGCAGAACCGGGGGTGCAGGAGATGAGCAGAACAGGGTAAAAGTCGGTAACTAATATTCAATCATCATAAATCCGGGGAACTGCTTCAGGGCAGTTCTCTTTTTTCCAATTGTAGAACAGATTTTCCGCTCATCCTTTTTGGCTATTCTTATCAGGGAACATTCACCAGGTTTGTGATTGAAAAAAAGAATCTAAAATACTTTTTTCTCATGTGCATTAATCGGCCCCCATTTCTATGGGGGCTTTTTTATTTCTGTTGATTATATTTGAGCAAACGTTAACCTATGCCTTCATTCGATATTGCCAGTTCTGTAGATCTGCAGACACTTGATAATGCCATCAATACGGTAAAAAAAGAAATAG
>JAQBNK010000070.1 GCA_028288595.1 Chitinophagaceae bacterium | reverse complement strand
TTTATATTTTTCTTCAGCACAATATTAATAATGCCGGAGGTTCCGTCTGGACGATAACGTGCAGAAGGATTTGTAATCACTTCAATTCTTTCTATTGAATTTGCGGGAAGCTGTTGTAATACTTCCGCTCTCGTTTTGCCCATTAATGGCGAAGGTTTACCATTAATGAGGATCATAACATCTGCCGATCCGCGAAGACTAACCTGTCCTTCAATGTCCACCTCAACGGAGGGAATATTTTTTAGAATATCACTTACCGAACCGGATTTACTCATAATATCCTGGTCAACATTATATACTTTTCTATCTATAGAGGTATTTAATGTTGACTTCTTTCCGCTAACCGTTACGTTATCCAGTTGTTTAGTTACTGCCGCAAGAACTATTGTTTCAACACGATACACCCTCTGACCATCTGTAATAGTAAATGGCTGACTCAATTCGGGCTGGCTGCCTATATAACTACAACGCAAAACATACGCGGCCGGCATTACTGCAGCGATAGTAAATTTTCCTTTTTTGTCTGTAACAACAGCTTTCACCTGGCTGCTATCAGCAGTTTTGATCAGCAAAACATTCGCAAATTCTATGGGTTGATTATTTTGATCAGTTACCTGCCCCGTAATACTCACTCCCGTTTGAGCAATTGACCGGATTGAAAAACAGAAACATAAAAAAAACAAGAAAAATTTCCGTGCAGACATTATTATTTTTTTTGCAATAGTAAAGAGGCAATCTGGTGAAAGTTTGAAGAAATGATATTTATTGATAAATTTCAGGAGAAGCGGGCTTACCATCCGGGGTAAGATAAATGTCTTTATTGTTCAATTCTGTTTCATAAAAGATTGAGCCGTCACTTCTTGTAATCTTCGTTGCTTCGCTTATCCGGGCATTTTTATAATTCGTATTAATATATTCAATAACTGGCTGCGGTAAAGCCGAAGCGTCAATACTGGTTTCAGCTTCCATAAACTTTCCATCTTTATTAAACACAGCTTTGCTTATCTTATCACCTGCCCAGATCTTTGCCTGGAAAGCATTAAGTCCTCTTCTTGTCCATTTAACTTTAGTTGCTTGTGGAAATTTTTGATGAAAAGTATTTTTTACTTCCTCTGGAACCGCTTTATCCTTTAAGGGAAGTGAACAGGAGGAACAGAACATGCATGCGAGAATGATGACAATAAATTTTACCTGCATACAGCTTCTATTTTTAATAAACCTAAACTTCATTTTTGAAGAGAAACTGAAGTGAATTATTTTTTATTTTGTTTACTAATATTCTTTATTTCAAACTAAACTTATGAAACAAATTTCTTTCCTGTTTTTTCTACTGCCCTTTGCTCTTTCGGCTCAGCAAAAGAAAATGAAATTAGTTTGGAACGATGAGTTTAAACATTCCGGACTTCCGGATTCAAGTAAATGGACTGCAGAGACGGGTGGACATGGATGGGGAAATAATGAATTACAATATTATACAAAGGGCAGGTTGGAAAATGCAAGGGTTGAACATGGAAAATTAATTATTCAGGCCATAAAAGAAGATTATGAGAACCGGAAATACACTTCTGCAAGACTTGTTACCAAACACAAAGGTGAATGGCAGTATGGGAAAATAGAAGTGCGTGCAAAATTGCCGAGGGGCCGCGGCACCTGGCCAGCCATATGGATGCTGGGCTCCACCACGCCGCTAAAATGGCCCGATGATGGTGAGATCGACATTATGGAACACGTTGGTTCTAACCAGGGGTTTGTTCATGCATCGGTTCACACAAAAAAATATAATCATGTTCAGCACACACAAAAAACAGACACCATCTATCTGAATGATTGTTCTGAAAGATTTCATGTTTACGGTGTTGAATGGAGCGCTGACTCTGTAAAAGTTTCGGTCGACAGAAAAGTATATTTCCGGTTTGCTAATGAACATTCCGGTTATGCAGCCTGGCCATTTGACAATAAGATGTTCCTGCTGCTAAATATTGCAGCAGGCGGTAACTGGGGCGGGCAAAAAGGTGTTGACGAATCTATATGGCCGCAAAGAATGGAGATAGATTATGTAAGAGTTTACCAGTGATCTTTTGACATTGCATTTTTCTTTCGGAAATCGCAGAATACGCAGAAATCCCCAGGTAACAGTGCTTTAATTTTGTCAACCTTTTTGCGTTTTAGGAACATATTTCTTTCTGCGTATTCTGCGATTTCCGCGAGAATATTTCCTTATCCTTTCAATCAAGAGTTCTTCCGTTTCTAACTTCCTAAATACTCCCCCGACAAATTATTTTACATTTGCGCAAATACTTTTTATGTGGCTGAATAATATCCTTGAGACGATAGGACATACCCCAATGATCCGGCTGAATAAAATAACGGCTGAACTCCCCTGTACAGTTGTTGCTAAAGTGGATTATTTTAACCCCGGAAATTCTATCAAAGACAGGATGGCCCTTAAAATGATCGAGGTTGCCGAAAAAGAAGGAAAGTTAAAGCCCGGTGGAACTATCATTGAAGGCACCAGCGGTAATACAGGAATGGGACTCGCACTGGCGGCCATCGTAAAAGGATACAAATGCATTTTCGCTACCACCGACAAACAATCAAAAGAAAAAAGTGATATTCTGAAAGCTGTGGGAGCAGAGGTTGTTGTGTGCCCCACCAATGTTGAACCTGAGGATCCAAGAAGTTATTATTCAGTTGCCAAAAGATTAAAAGAAGAAACACCCAATTCATTTCACTGTAATCAATATGATAATCTCGCCAACAGGCTGGCGCATTATGAGACAACCGGCCCCGAACTATGGGAACAGACTGAAGGACGTATTACGCATCTCGTATGTACAGCAGGTACCGGTGGTACCATTACCGGCGCAGCCATGTACCTGAAAGAAAAAAATCCCGCCATACAGGTTTGGGCAATAGATGTTTACGGTTCGCTTCTCACCAAATATTTCCGTACCGGTGAAATAGATATGAATGAAGTCCACCCCTATATTTCAGAAGGATTTGGTGAAGACTTCGTTCCTGAAAATTATGATATGAGCGTGATCGATTATTTTGAACAGGTAACTGATAAAGATGGCGCCATCATGGCAAGAAGGCTCGCAAAAGAAGAAGGACTTTTTTGCGGATATAGTGCAGGCAGTTGTTTGCAGGGCTTGATGCAGTTAAAAGATAAATTGAAAAAAGACGATGTAGTCGTTTGTATTTTTCATGATCACGGCAGCAGGTATGTTGCTAAAATTTATAATGATCAATGGATGATGGAAAGAGGCTTCCTTGAAGTGAAATCATTTAAAGACATTGTGAATGCAAGAAGCACTAAAAAATTAGTGACCATCACACCCGACAATACAGTTTCTGATGCGGTTGAACTGATGAAGAAATATGATATTGAACATATACCGGTAATGACAGGCTTTGATGTTATTGGTGCAGTGAGTGAAAATGGATTGTTCCAAAAAGTATTCAGTAACCCCGGCATCCGTGATGAAAAAGTGTCTGCTGTTTTAGAACCACCCTACCCGGTTGTAAGTTTTGATACTCCTGTAGAAAGACTGGGAAGCCTCATCACGAAAGAGAATGGAGCCGTACTGGCAAAAGATGAAAAAGGCGATTACCATATCGTTACAAAATATGATGTAATACATAGCCTGGCGAAGTAGAAGAAACGTGAATCGTCAATCGTGAATGATGAAGCCCATTGACGTTTCACGATTCACGTTTCTTATTACATGCTCTCACAAAACTCCCGGTAATCTTCTTTTACTTTTTCAGCATAGGTTTCCACGAAATGCAATAAAGGCTGCTGCCATTGTTTATGATGAAGCCCGAAATTCATCAGTTCATCAGCAGTTGAAGAACCTTGTCTGCCGCAGCTTCTTAGCTGACCGGAAGCTGTAATAACCGCCATCGTTTCTAATACGGTTTTAAATTTTTTACTGTTAATTTCTGAACTGCTGAAGTCAATCTGATCCTCGCTGGGCTGTAACACTTTAATCACAAAATAAGATTGTTGAAATGCTACTGCAGTAAGTAAAGCCGGCGTGAGGTATTGAATCTTTTCCTGGCAGCTTACTATCCGTATAGCTTCATTGTTCCAGTAAGGTTGTTCATACGGTGTATAAGGGGCAAGGGATGAAGGTTTTGCTTCTTTCATATCGAGTAAAACAAACTCCTCGTTTAAATTATCCCAACATAGTATAATATATCTTTTTAAACCAAGACTTCCAGTTCCAGCAATACGAAGAGCAGCATCTTTAAAAATATAACGGTCGTTAAATTTAAGGTTGCTCCAATAGGTTACAAAGGCCGCAATAAATTCTCTGTCTTCTTTGTTAAGCGGAAGTGCTTTACCATTTTCGGTTTTTAATCTTCTTTCTTCTTTATGTTTCTCTGTCCTTTGCTTGATTAACTTATCATGCTTTCTTTCCATTGCATGATCAATAATATCTTCCACCATTCCTTCCGCGGCCTGCCTTTCAAACATAATAGCTTTCCCCCGGGTTAATGTCTCCGTATACTTTTCTATAAAGCTGTTGAGCAGCGATGTTATCTCGTTGGTTTTGAATTTTAATTTCACCCCGAGCAGGTGAATGCTTGTAAGGGTTCTTGCTATTTCCCAGGTAACGGGAGCAAGAATGGCCTCATCAAAATCATTCATATCAAAATAGATCAATCCATTTTCTGCTTTAAAAGTGCCAAAGTTTTCAAGATGCAGATCGCCGCAGATCCATGCTTTTGTATCGTCCTGCCAGTTAACCTGCGGTTTAAAGTCTTCATAGAACAAATGACAGGTACCCCTGAAAAAACGATAGGGACTCCGTTTCAATGCCTCATACTTCATCTCTAATAAACCAGGATCCCTGCTTTCATTAAATGATTTTATCCTTTCAACCAGCTTTTTCATTCATCTCTGTTTAATTAGGGGATACTAACTTTATACCAGTTTATTTTATTATCAAGATAACACTGTTATAAGTATTGAATGAATTATAAAGATCAGTTAGGGAAAGCGGTCATACTGCCGGGAATACCCAAAAAAATAATTTCACTGGTTCCTTCGCAAACAGAATTATTATTCGACCTGGGTTTGAATGAAGAAGTAGCCGGTATAACCAAATTCTGTATTCATCCACCGGAATGGTATAAAAACAAAACCAGGATTGGGGGTACAAAGAATATCAACACCAAAAAAATAAAAGAGTTAAACCCCGATCTTATCATCGCTAATAAAGAAGAGAATGTAAAAGAACAAATAGAAGAACTGGAGAAACATTTCCCTGTATGGACAAGTGATGTAAATAATTTAGATGATGCACTGGACATGATAATTTCTATCGGGGCGGTTACCGCGAAAGAAAGAGCAGCACAAGAAATAGCAACATCAATCAGGAAAAAATTTTCAAAATTGAATGATGACGAATTTTATCCGTATAAAACAGTCTATCTTATCTGGAAGGATCCATATATGACGGTGGGTGGCGATACTTTTATTCATAACATGCTTGAAAATGCAGGACTCCATAATGTTTTCATAACATCTACCCGTTATCCTGAAGTAACTGTAAAAGATTTAAAAGAAAATGACACAGAACTCATTTTACTTTCATCAGAACCATATCCTTTCAAAGAAAAACATATTGAAGAATTGCAGGAGCAATTGCCTGAAGCAAAAATTTTATTAGTTGATGGTGAAATGTTTAGCTGGTATGGTAGCCGGCTGCTAAAAGCACCGGCGTATTTTTTAAACCTACGAAAACAATTGGACTTATAATTGTATTTTAGAAAAGATGAGCGACCTGCCGATAGAAAATGTTATCGTTAATAAAGATGAGCTGAACCAGCCTTCCAGAAAAAAGCCGGTTTATCCTGCCAATGAAAAACTGCGCCAGTATTTACAACATCATGGCCGAGAAATAAATCTGCCTGTTACTTATCGTGATCTTTTGAATTTTACTTATTCAATTCCCGTAAAGGATAAACATGGAAATGATACTTTATGGGAAAAAGCATTGTACGACTTAAAAGATTGGGAATTTTTAAAAGAAGGTCTTCTCCAGATATATGCGATTTTAAAAACAGAAGGTGATTATAGTTACACTGTGCATCTGGATGTGGCCAGAGTAGATTATTGCAGTTTCGGAAATTCGAACCCGTTTAGAATACGGATCGTTAATAAATTCAATGACAACTACGATCACTATTATATAAAACAAATAGATGCCTCACGAATTTACGGGCTCGAGCTGGAACACATTCTCTCTCCTAACCGGATTACATTTATCACCAACGACACGACGTTAATTGAAGAACATATTCCCGGCATTCCCGGCGATCTGTTCATTAAAAATTATTTAGAACAGGGGGAAACAAATAAGATCAGGCTCGCAAAAGAATTTGTGAAATTTAACGAAAGATGTTTCGTGAAATTACTTGGCGATATGCGCAGTTATAATTTCGTGGTGAACATCAGCCCAGATATAGAAGATTATCAATACCGGATTAGAGCAATTGATTTTGACCAGCAATCCTACGAAGGAAGAAAAAATTTATACTTACCTCAATTTTTTAAAGAAAATCTTCCGCTCGTTGAGCTCACATTGAAACTCTTAAACAAAGAATCGATTGAACAATACCAGGCAGAAGAAAGAACCTTAATGGCGATCCGGCTTTCTGCTGAACGAAGAAGGATCATGGATCTTTTTAATATTATGTGCAAGGATACTATTTCAACACCTGAGAAATTAGATCAGCTAAAAGAAGAGCTTGCAGCCTATTTTAATCAACCCCAATATTTAAAATGCAAAACCATGGGACAACTGGTAAAAATGCATTTAAAACTTTCACTTAGAAAAAGTTTACAGTTAATTCAGCGAAAGAATATCTGAACCTGGATCTGAGAGGATTATTTGGATTTTGAGGAAGAATATTAATAGACACTAATTCTACACAATACAAGTCCGGTTCAGATAATCCTTTAAATCAAAAAAATCCCCCCAAATCAAGGTTCAGATTTATATTTGCCCAACTTTTCAGGAGCTGATTAGCGAAATAAAACCAAGAAATAATGTCAAATTCAAAAATTGTTGAGTTGCTGGCCGATAAAGCCGAATACCTGTTACAGCACGAATGTAAAACCATTGATAAGTCGCAGTTGCACCTGCCCTCTCCCAATCACGTGGAAGAAAGCTGGATCAACAGTAATCGCAGCAACCAAACGCTTCGCAGTTTACAAAACCTGCTGAGTCATGGCCGTCTTTGCAACACGGGTTTTTGCAGCATATTTCCTGTAGACCAGGGAATAGAACATAGTGGTGGTTCTGCGTTCTCTCCCAACCCGATTTATTTCGATCCTGAAAATATTGTGAAACTTGCAATAGAAGGCGGCTGTAATGGCGTTGCCTCTACTTATGGTGTTTTAGGGATTATGAGCCGCAAGTATGCACATAGAATTCCGTTTATTGTAAAGATCAATCACAACGAATTTCTGAGTATGCCAAACAAGTTTGATCAAACTATGTTCGGTACAATAAAAAGCGCATGGAACATGGGTGCCGTAGCTGTTGGCGCAACAATTTATTGGGGTAGTGCAGAAAGTGCACGACAACTTAAAGAAGTCGCTGCCGCTTTTGAAATGGCACACGAGCTCGGCATGTGTACGATCCTGTGGTGCTATACCCGTAACAACGGCTTCAAAGTAGATGGCGTAGATTATCACACGTCGGCTGATCTCACCGGCCAGGCGAATCACCTGGGCGTAACGCTGCAGGCAGACATCATCAAACAAAAGATCCCTACAAATAATGGCGGTTACCTTGCCACCAAACATGGTAAAACATCGCAACTGGTTTATGATAAACTTACCACAGATCACCCGATCGATCTTTGCCGTTACCAGGTGCTGAATTGTTACAGCGGCCGTGTAGGTTTGATCAATTCCGGCGGAGAAAGCAAAGGTGAATCTGATTTGCAGGAAGCCGTTACAACAGCCGTTGTAAACAAGCGTGCAGGCGGAATGGGACTGATTCTTGGTCGTAAAGCCTTTCAAAAACCATTTGCTGAAGGTATTCGCCTGTTGCACAGCACACAGGATGTGTACCTGGACGATTCAATAACTGTTGCATAAAATAATTTTGCCGCTTATTATCAAGGTAAATTTTATTTCACCAGCTGCATAACTTTAATCAGCTGCAGTTGTGTCACTCACTTCAGCTGCAACAATAAATTCAGCAGGAGCCCCCGCAGATAAGAGCGGTTTAGCGGCACTAATTATAATTTTGTATTTTCAAGATCACAACCGGTGCCCTGAATTGAAATCATTCGTAATATGAATGTTTCATAATCAAATTGATATAAATTATCAACGAATGAAAAAAGAACGTGATGAGGATTTCGAGGCCAATTTGAGCGGCAATGAAAATTCGGATGCTGCCCGTTCCCGTTGGTTCAAAAGAATAAAAAAAGGAATTCTCACTTCTACTTCAGAAAAAAAAGAAACCCCGGAAGGCTTATGGGCAAAATGCCCGGAGTGTAACTATATCTGCACGACCACCGAACTAAATGAAGGACTATACGTTTGCCCGAAATGTAATTATCATCATCGTATCGGTAGTGAAGAATATTATGAAATGTTGTTCGATAATGATGAGTACGAAGAGCATTTCGATAATATCGTATCAACCGATTTTCTTGGGTTCACCGACCTGAAACCTTACAGCAAAAGGCTTGAAGAAATTCATTCGAAGACCGATCTTAAAGACAGCATGCGGATCGCTTCAGGAAAAATAAATGGACAAGGACTTGTCATCGCTTGCATGGATTTTGAATTCATTGGCGGTTCACTCGGAAGTGTAATGGGTGAGAAATTCAGCCGGGCCGTTGATTACTGCATTGAACATAAATTGCCTTTCCTTGTCATTTCAAAAAGTGGTGGTGCAAGAATGATGGAAAGCGCATTCAGTTTAATGCAACTCGCAAAAACAAGTGGTAAGCTTTCGCAGTTAAGTGATGCGAAAATTCCTTATATCTCCTTATTAACGGATCCAACTTTCGGCGGCATCTCTGCCAGTTTTGGTATGCTGGGTGATTTAAATATTGCTGAACCCGGCGCCCTGATTGGTTTTGCGGGACCAAGAGTAATTAAAGAAACAATTAAAAAAGATCTTCCTCCCGGTTTCCAGAGAAGCGAATTTTTACTGGATCACGGGTTCCTGGATTTTATCGTTGACAGGAAAATATTAAAACAAAAATTATCGCAGCTGATCACGTTATTTAATAACTAGATCATTGTAGTTGGCAGTTGAAAGATGGCAGTTGGTGCATTCCAGTTTTTGCCAACTATCAACTGCCAACTGCCAACTAATTTATGACTAAAGAAATGAACAACAGGCAGGCCTATTTCAACTACAACATAGAAGACAAATATGTTGCCGGCCTTGTCTTGTTTGGAACAGAAGTTAAATCGCTGCGGGACGGAAAAGTAAGCTTCAATGACAGTTTTTGTTTTTTTGATAAAGGCGAATTATGGATCAGAAGTTTATACATCGCTGAGTATTCGCATGGCACTGTTAATAATCACATCGCAGTGCATGACCGCAAACTTTTACTTACCAAAAGAGAACTGAGAAAACTGGCAAATAAAATGAAGGAACAGGGTTATACCATTGTTCCTTTAAAAGTTTTCTTTAATGAAAAACATTTAGCTAAAGTAGAGATCGGATTAGGAAAGGGAAAGAAAATACATGATAAGAGAGATACGATTAAGAAGAGGGAAACAGAGAGAGAGATGAAGCGATATCTGAAATAACGTGAATCGTGAAACGTCAATGTAATCCGCATTCACGATTGACGTTTTACGATTCACGATGTTCAATAAAGAACTGAACTTCAAGAGTGCGATCCCTACCTACGGTTGGGACAAGCTGCCACTGAAGGCGAAGAGATCCAAATGGGCAAAAAAAAGTCCCGCTTAAAAAGCAGGACTAAAAAAAGGAGTATGAAAACTAATCGTTAAATAATTCTTGTTTGCCTTTGCAGCGCTTAATAGCATTGCGATAATTCTCCATCGAAGTGTCTTTCAAAGTATAGCGGATAGCTTGTTTATAATGCCTTATAGCTTCGTCATATTCCGCTTTCATTTCGTACATGATACCATACTCGTTAAATATGGCCGCCCTGTCTACACCTGCTGTCTCCAAAGCTTTTTTCAATAATTCATCCAGCTCCTGCCATTTAGAATTACCAGAAAGAACTACAGCCAGGTTCATATACACCGGTGCATATTCAGGTTCTATCTCAAGACATTTTTTGTAATAATATTCAGCCTTCTTAAGGTCGCGGTATTTTGTTTCGTAGAGCCACCCGAGATGGTTGTAGGCTTTACCATAGTTGGGTTGTTCTGCAAGTATGGCTTCGAGGGTCTGCATGGCGTCTGCATACCTGTGGTCCTTTATGTTTTGATCCGCCTCATAGAACCATTCATCCAATCGTAGTTTGTCAAAAAATTCCATGGTGGGTATGTATTTATATACTTTATACTAGCAAATTATCAAAAGGATTAACGTAAAAAGAGTGGTTAACAGTATTTTAATTCACAATTTATTCATCATTTGAAAAGCTCTGGCTGAGAACTTGCTGCCCCCGGCTTGCGATACCATGCCATTTCAACTGATTTACTAAAGTCAACAAGTTTGTTTCCTACTGCTTTCCATCCCATAACATCCACCAAATCAGCGATCTTAATTTTTTGCGTCTTTAAAGTTGTACCTCTTCCGGTAGATAAAGAAAGAACCGGCGCTTCATCGGTAGTTACAACTTCTATGCGGTTGCCCGTTCCGTCCTTTATGAAGGGAAATTTAATGTTGAGGGTTGTCGTTTCAATGTTAAATCTCTTCACGTTGAATTGTAATTTTTCGTTGTCGAGATAAATAGCAGTGATCACTTTGGCAGGATCAAATTTTTCTATCAGTAATATTTTTTCTGATTCAAACCGCTGCGTTAATTCCGTTCCGGTAATTTCATAACTGCCATCCTGGTAAATAACAAGAATCTTATCATCCTCAAATGTTCCTAAAAATTCGCCTTTCTCTTCCCCATTTAAACGGCCATATACAGAATCGAACCACAACTTTCTTCCTGCTAATGTAGAACGTCCTTCCTCTTTTAGTTTTACTGTTTTGATTGGGTACTTTGTTACCTGGTTACCCAGACTACTGCGGCCTTTTATATCCAGTTCTTCAAAATAAAAATCAAATTCTTTATTGCGGGCAGTACAGTTCGGACTTAAAATTATTTTCACAGATTCTGCTTCTCCATTGGGATTCGCAGTAAAATAATGCACCCTGCTTTTATCCGAACCTTTTGTCAGATCGTATTCTTTATCCCTTGTTATACCAGTTACATTAAACCGTTTACCATAGCTCACACCGGTTGCGCCATCAACATAGATCATATTGTATGTTGTACGTTCATCATTCTTCTGAAACACGGCGGCGTGAAGAATATCTTTCCCGATAAATGCTTTATCAGAAACACGAACTACTTTCATCATTCCACGCCTGGTAAAAACAATGATATCATCCAGGTCAGAGCAATCGAAAATGTATTCATCTTTTTTCAGGCCCGTTCCAATAAAACCTTCTGCCCTGTTTATATAAAGTTTAGTGTTGGCGATGGCAACTTGTTTTGCCTGTATCACATCAAAAAGCCTGACTTCAGTTCTGCGTTCGCGGCCCTTGCCATATTTTTTAATAAGACTATCGAAATAGGCAACCGCATAATCTGTTAGGTTAGCTAAATCATGTTTTACCTGTTTGATGTCTGCTTCAATTCCTTTAATCTGGTTGTTCAGTTCATCAATATCCAGCTTATAAATTCTTCTTACCGGCTTATCAGTGAGTTTTAAAACATCTTCTCTTGCTACAGGACGTTTCAATTGTTTTTTATAAGGGCCGAATGCTTTTTCAATTGCGTCGAGTACTTTTTCCCAGGTCTCGTGTTTTTTCTCCAGCTCCTTATATATTTTTTCTTCGAAGAATATTTTCTCCAGCGAGGTATAGTGCCATTTGTCTTCCAGTTCTGCAAGTTTGATCTCCAGCTCCTGCTGTAAAAGTCCTTTTGTTTTTTCTGTGGAAACTTTCAGTAATTCCTGGATAGAAACAAAATGGGGTTTCTGATCGATGATAATACAGGCGTTCGGAGAAATACTTATTTCGCAATCAGTAAAAGCATACAGCGCATCGATCGTTATATCAGGCGAAATACCCGGAGCGAGTTCTACCTGTACTTCTACATCTTTAGCAGTTGCATCAGTAACTTTTTTTATTTTGATCTTACCCTGGTCATTCGCTTTAACGATAGACTCCATTAAAGAAGTTGTGGTAACTCCATAAGGTACATTGCGAATAACAATTGTTTTCTTATCCAGTTCTTCTATCGCCGCTCTTACCCTTACTTTTCCACCCCGTTTTCCTTCATTATAATTCGTTACGTCAATCATTCCGCCGGTTTGAAAATCGGGGAACAACTCGATCTTTTTTCCTTTTAAATATTTGATCGATGCTTCACACAGCTCAATAAAATTATGGGGAAGGATTTTAGTTGATAATCCAACTGCTATCCCATCGGCACCTTGTGCAAGTAATAAAGGAAACTTCATCGGCAACGTAACAGGCTCCTGTTTGCGGCCATCATAACTCAACTGCCATTCTGTTGTCTTCGCGTTGAAAGCTACTTCCAGTGCAAACTTCGAAGGCCTCGCTTCAATATAACGTGCAGCAGCGGCTTCATCGCCGGTTCTTACATCGCCCCAGTTACCCTGTGTGTCGATCAATAATTCTTTTTGCCCCAGGTTCACCAGTGCATCACCTATAGATGCATCTCCATGCGGGTGATACTGCATGCTTTGCCCAATGATGTTCGCTACTTTATTAAAGCGGCCATCATCCATTTCTTTCATTGCATGTAATATTCTGCGCTGAACGGGTTTGAGCCCATCTTCTATTGCAGGAATAGCCCTCTCTAAAATAACATAAGAAGCATAATCCATGAACCAGGTCTTGTACTGACCGTGGAGTCCTTTATCGCTTTGTAAGTCTATTGATTCTTTAGCCATGTTTCGTTTCGAACTTATTTTTTGTTACCAGCTTTTGTTTTTCGATTGAGCATTCTTCCCGCCACCGCGGGACAATTGAACGTTCTATTCATTATGGAGCTTTTTCACCACAAGGATCTTTCACAAAGATCACAAGGGCTTTTGTGCTCCTTGTGGCTTTCCTTTGTGTGCCTTGTGATGAAACTAAATTTCATATAACTCCAATGGTTGTTTATCCGGATCATAAAAAAAAGTAAACTTCTTTCCTGTTATCTCATCCACTCTCACATCCTGCGCTTCAATATTTTTCGATCGCAAAAATTGAATGGACTTTTCAACATCATGCACTGCAAAAGCCAGGTGCCTTAAGCCTTTAGATTCAGGGAAAGAGTTTCTTTCCTTAGAGCCGGGAAAAGAAAAAAGCTCAATCTGATATTTACCATTTATTTCAAGATCCAGTTTATATGAATCTCTTTCCTTCCTGTATGTTTCATTAATAATTCTGAAACCGAGAACATTTGTATAAAACTGTTTACTCTTTTCATAATCGCCTGCTATGATAGCGACATGATGTATAGAAGAAATATTCAGCATTATTCAGCATTAACTATTTCTATTTGTTCTGCTTTCTTCCTGATCTCAATTTCTTTCCACCCCTTATTCCAGTCGCCCTGTATTTCCAGTTTTCCTTCAGCAATCATTTCCCGCAAGCGCCATACAAGAAAAACATCCCCGGTTTTTATTTTCATCTTCCCGAAGGCCTGGGTCAGCACTTTATTCAGTTTTTGAAAATCATTGGTTATCACCTGCAGC
Organism: Chitinophagaceae bacterium; assembly: GCA_028288595.1. Classification (GTDB taxonomy): domain Bacteria; phylum Bacteroidota; class Bacteroidia; order Chitinophagales; family Chitinophagaceae; genus JAQBNK01. The sequence continues at coordinate 30,262 of JAQBNK010000070.1, read as the reverse complement.
AATTCTTTGTCGTAATAATCGGCTTCCTTTCCTACGATCTTTTTGCCACCTTCCAATATTCTTACGGCTGCATTTTCGCTGCACAATTTTTTCCATTCATCAGGATCGATTTCAAACTCGCTTAGTGTAATTAATCTTGCCAGTTTCTTTGCCTTTAGAAATTCTTTGGGCTGAATTTCATGGAGTGACGATGGATAAAATATTCCTCCTTTTTCATTAATAAAAGGCAGGTTATTCAAATACAAAATAAATAGCCGCCCCTGGAAATCTTTTAGCTGGCTCATCAGCCAGTAATAGCCGCATACATCATGCTGGTTTTGTCCCATCCAGATCCAGACCTGCAGCGTTTCATCTTCCTGCAATGATTTTATAAGATTATGAACGGTTAGTTTATCATCAACAATCTCAAGAGACTCTGTATAAGGTGAAAATTCAAGCATTTGTTTCCACCAATCCCGTCTCGCCTGGTAACCTTCCGTTTCATAAATATCATTGATTGGGCCAACTGCAAAATCATCTTTGATCTCAAGAATATCACCTTGCAAATTCTCATCTAGATCGATGGCTTTTTGCAAAACCGAAACATCTGCCTGCTGAAAAACTATATGAACCATTTTTATTTAATTAATAATTAGTAATTACTCTACCAGATCTAATTCGATCTTAAGATTATTGATAATAAACTCCTGTCTCTCCTGTGTATTTTTGCCCATGTAATATTCGAGCAACTGCTGAATGTGTTCGCCTTGTTCAAGTATTACCGGTTGTAATCTCATTTGTTCACCAATAAATCTTTCAAATTCATTCGGAGATATCTCGCCTAATCCTTTGAACCTCGTGATTTCGGGCTTGCTTCCTAACTTTTTAACAGCGGCCTGTTTTTCACCCTCATCATAACAATAGATCGTCTCTTGTTTATTACGAACCCTGAACAATGGTGTTTCCAAAATGTAAACATGATTCTGTTTAACGAGGTCGGGAAAGAACTGCAGGAAGAAAGTCATCAGTAACAACCGAATATGCATACCATCAACATCTGCATCTGTAGCGATTACAATATTGTTATATCGCAAATTATCGAGACCATCTTCAATATTCAATGCATGCTGCAATAAATTAAACTCCTCATTTTCATAAACCACTTTTTTGGTGAGGCCAAAACAGTTCAGTGGCTTACCCCGTAAACTAAACACAGCCTGCGTTTCTACACGCCTTGCTTTTGTGATAGATCCGCTGGCGCTATCCCCCTCCGTTATAAAAATCGTTGTCTGGTGCTGTTTTTCTAAAATGGCATCCTTCTCCTTGCCCGTTGGCTCATCATTATAATGATAACGGCAATCACGTAATTTTTTGTTGTGCAGGTTTGCTTTTTTTGCTCTTTCATTAGCCAGCTTCCTGATACCGCTTAGCTCCTTTCTTTCTTTCTCATTTTGTTCAATTCTTTTTTTCAGCGCTTCCGCCGTAACAGGATTACGGTGAAGAAAATTATCCAGTTCTTTCGATAAAAAATCACTGATAAAATTCTTCATGCTGGGACCGCCTTCGTAAACATACTGGCTGCCCAGTTTTGTTTTTGTCTGACTTTCGAACACAGGCTCCTGCACCCGCACAGAAACAGCAGCAACAATACTTTGACGAACATCCGCCGAATCATAATCCTTCTTATAAAAATCGCGGATGGTCTTTACGAAACCTTCGCGAAAAGCCTGCTGGTGCGTCCCACCCTGCGTAGTGAATTGCCCGTTCACGAAAGAAAAAATATCCTCGCCATAATCATTATTATGTGTAAGGGCTAATTCAATATCATCGCCCTTAAGATGGATGATCGGATAACGCAATTCATCCTCATTCGTTTTGCGTTGTAACAGATCGAGCAACCCGTTTTTGCTAACGTATTTTTTTCCATTGAAATAAATGGCCAGTCCGGCATTCAGGTAACAATAGTTCCATAACTGGTTATCGAGGTATTCATGGATGTAATGGAAATTGCGGAAAACGGTTTCATCAGGAATAAATGTAACCAGTGTCCCGTTTGTTTCAGTGGTGGCTGTTTCTTTATGGTCTTTTAAAAGCACTCCTCTTTCGAACTCTGCTTTTTTGGTTTTCCCTTCACGAAAACTTTCGACTTTAAAATATTGGCTCAGCGCATTCACTGCTTTTGTTCCCACACCATTCAATCCAACACTTTTCTGGAAAGCCTGGCTGTCATATTTCGCACCGGTATTTATTTTGCTTACCACATCCACCACTTTTCCTAAAGGAATTCCACGGCCATAATCACGAACGGTTACTGTCTTTTCTTCGATGGTTAACTCTACCTGTTTTCCAAAACCCATGGTGTGTTCATCAATACAGTTATCCATCACTTCTTTGATGAGCACATAAATACCGTCATCCGGTGCCGAGCCGTCGCCCAGTTTACCGATATACATTCCAGGCCTTAACCTGATATGCTCCTTCCAATCGAGGCTCCGGATACTATCTTCCGTATAAGCCGAAGTTGATGGAACAGGTTGGGGCATCTTTGGTTGTTTTTTTTCTGCTGTCTTTGCCATTCCTCACTAATATTTTTAGCATCCTCTGAGCGCAAATATAGGAAACACGCCTGCTTTATAAAGGCAGGTTTTTTGCACGTTTGTTAATATTAAATCTAGTTGAACGTTAACTATTTAGGAAAGTCAAAAGTTGACGAAACAGCGCTAAAAAGCTTTTTAACTTTTGAATGACAGTACGGTACTGTTTATCGTTATAATTTGATATATGGATTTCGAGACCCCGGAAAAGAGCAGGCACTATCACACCACGCAGGAGATACTCATCCAGATAGCGGCTATATTAACCGTGATTCCGCTTGCTCCCTTCCTTACGAGGTTTATTCCTCCTATCATGGTGGGGAACATGAATATTGATCTTTTCATTGCTGTCCTGGTTTCAATTGTATTTACCAGGTTACTTGTATGGCTTCTCAGGCCCATGGTGCTTCCCGCTTTTATCCTGATTGTTTTAGTGCTGGTTGTTAACCAGTTTATTGGAAATTATTCTTTTACCAATGTGATCAGGGATTATAAATCGATCGTACAACACAACTGGACAGTAAGAGAAGAAAAACAAACCGACCTGGTAAGTTTAAATCCCGGCCAGTTCTTAAGCACCGACAGAACCACCAGGAATGTTTTGAAGAAAATTCAAACCACGGATTCTACTGTAAGGAATTTTTCAGTACAGCACTCACTTGATTTTTTTGATTCCTATATCAACAAATATGAAATGCTGACCCGCTATCTTTCTCTTTTCAAATACCTGAATAAGAATTTTAAATACGTTCCGGATTCGCAAAGAGATGAATATTTCGCAAGTGCAAAAGAAACTATTTTGAATGGATTGGGCGGAGATTGTGATGATCATTCGATCCTCATGGCCAGTTGTCTTATGTCTATTGGTGCTAAATGCCGGATCATAATTATTGAAGGGCACATGTATCCAGAATTATATGTAGGCAAGAAAGATGACTATGAAGTTTTTCAACAAGCGGTAATTCAGCTTTTCAACAATTTCAGGATCGACAAATTATATTACCATGAACACAATGGTGAATACTGGGTGAACCTGGATTATACGGCTCATCATCCTGGCGGACCCTACCTTAATAATAATGTGATCTCGATTATAGATCTATAAGCTTTCATTTATGATGTACGATCTGCGATGTACATATTCCTATCTTCACTTTTTATGATTACCGAAAACCTGGATATTATTGCTGAGTCCGCATTTGCAAGGGAAGAAGAAAACTACCAGTTCAGGCAGTTTTTAGATAACCAGAACAGCAAGTTGGTTGATGAAAAAGTGCATTCACTCAACCAAAAAATATCTCCGCAAATAGATTGTACCCGGTGTGGCAACTGCTGCCGCGGTTTGATGATCAATCTCGAAGAAACGGATAGTCTTCGGCTGGCAGCACATTTATCTTTAACGGTTGAGAAATTCGAGGATGAATTTATTGAAAAATCTACGGGCGGTATGCGCATCATCAATACGATTCCCTGTCATTTTTTATCAGGCAGTAAATGCAATGTATATGAAGCAAGGCCTGATGAATGCAGAAGTTTTCCCGGTCTGCACCTGGAACATTTTATAACAAGATCTTTCGCCAGTCTTGCACATTATGGAAGATGCCCAATAATATATAATGTGGTTGAAGAACTAAAACAGGAACTGGGATTTATTAAACCGAAGTAGTATTGATCTGCTCAAGATGCTCTCTCGTAAGCGGTTTAGAAATAAAACTTTTGACGGTAGGAAAAGATTCTGCTTTTTTATAATCTTCAGGATCAACCGTAGAGGAAAGAATATAAATGTCTGGTAGCCTGGGAAATTTACTTTTCACCGTTTCCAGTTGTTCAAGAAATTGCCAGCCATTCATTACCGGCATATTAATATCAAGAAAAATAATATCAGGAAGTGTTTCTTTTCTTTCAGATATTTCTTCCAGGTAGTCAATTGCCTCCTTGCCGTTTAAGGCGGACTTTACCTTTGAAGCAAATCCTGTCATTGTAATAATTCTTTCGCAAACCATAATAGTTATAGAATCATCTTCAATGAGCAGTACATTTTCGAATTTGGCCATTCGTCTGGTTTTTGGATAATGGTGCGAAACAAAAATAACTGATTCTCTATATCAATTTCATTTTTCTTTAACAACCACTAATTCGCTAATATCGACATTCATCGGCAACATTCCAATTTGTACAATTGCCCTTTTCCCCCTGATCTCTTTAACTTCTCCTACCTGGTGGTTCTTTTTCATCTTTACTTTAGCCCCGATACTTATTTCTTCAGCCACTTCATTATACCTTGATTCCAGCTTCTTAGCCATTTTATTGGTTACTGCCTGCTCTTTTTTACGGAATAAAAGATTCTGTAGCTGGCGCATCACGTCCTCTTTATTTTCAGTTTTACGCCATTCAAGCACAATCTGTTTTAGCTTTCGTTCCATATCCTTCAGGTAAGCGATACGATCTTCCGTTACCTGGTTTTGCTGTTTTAATACTTCCACCTGCTGACGATGGCGTTCTTTATTAAGCGTCGTTTCTATTTGCCTATTCAGTTGTTCATTTTCTTTTAAGAGCTTGTCAAGTTCCTGCTTGTCCTTATTTAATTTTTGCAGATCCTGTTCTGTTCTGTTCAATAATTTATCTAGCCTGAAATGATCCTCATCAACAAGTTTTCTCGCCCTGTTTATTAAATGCTGCGGAAGACCAATTCGCTCTGCTATGGCGAAAGTGTAAGAACTTCCCGGTTTACCAATTGCCAGTTTATATAAAGGCTGCAGCGTTTTTTCATCAAAGGCCATAGCGCCATTAATAATGCCCGGCGTATGATTTGCCATTACTTTTAAATTGAGGTAATGGGTCGTAACGATGCCAAAGGATTTTCGGTGCGCCAGCTCTTCCATAATAACTTCTGCGAACGAACCACCCAGGTTAGGATCGCTGCCACTACCTAATTCATCAACGAAAAATAAGGTTTTCCCGTTTGCATTTTCAATAAAAAACTTCATGTGCAACAAATGAGAAGAATAGGTGCTTAACTCAAACTCGATACTTTGAGTATCGCCGATATGAATGAATAATTGTTTGAAAATTCCCATCTGCGAGGAAGGATGCATGGGGACCAATAAACCACTTTGCATCATCATCTGGTTAAGCCCGATGGTTTTCATTGTTACGGTTTTTCCGCCGGCGTTAGGTCCGCTGATAACAAGTATCCTGCTTTTTTCATCCAGTGTAATAGAAACAGGAATGGTTGGTTTGCCTGCTTTTTTATTATAGAGATAAAGTAAAGGATGATAGGCTTCCTTTAAATCAACCAAAGCTTTATCATGCACATTTGGGAAATGCGCATGCATATCTATTGCGAGCATACCTTTTGCGCTTGCAAAATCAAATTCGCCTGCTATGTTAAACCATTCAGACAACAGGCCGCTATATTGCGATAATTGCGCCGTAAGATTTCTAAGGATGCGTATCAGTTCTTTTCTCTCATCGTTTTCCAGGTTATAAACATCATTGTTCAGCTCGATAGTTTCTTCGGGTTCGATATATGATGTTCTTCGGCTGTCGCTTTCACCGTGCATGATCCCTTTCACCTGTCTTTTAAATTCCGAAAAAACCGCTACTACCCTCCTACCATTGCTAAAGCTTTCTTCAATATCGGTGGCATACCCTGATTTATTTAAACGTGCAACCACTTTTTCAAAAGCCCTTCGTAATTCATTTCTTTTTTTAAAAAGACTCAACCTTATTTTTTGCAGATCTGGTGAAGCGGCGTCTTTTACTTCTCCTGTTTCATCAAGCACTGTATCGATAGCCTCAGCAACTTGCTTTTCATAATAGCTATGTTCAATTATTTTAGTAAGCGCAGGATAAGCCGTTCTTCTTTCATTAACGAACCAGCGAAATATTTTTTCTGTGTTTTCAGCCAGCTTCCTGATAAAAATAAATTGCTCACCGGTAAGCATGCCGCCGGGAATACCGATCAGTTTTATCTCTCTTTGAATATTGAGAGTGAAATCGTTTGGGAAATACATAGACTGCTCCAGCAGCAATTTGTATTCATGCGACTGCCTCAACGCATCATCTATGTATTCTTTTTTAGTATGAATACGAAGCAAACCAGCTTTATGTTTACCATATTCCGTGCGTGCATGTTCATGCAACAAGGCTTTAACTTTATCGAACTCAAGTTGCGAATCGGCTGATTCTGGATATATCTTCATTATACTTTGCCCTCAATTTCTTTCACCTGTAATTCTTTCCATGGCGTTGTGCCATCTTCTTCCCTGGTAAATTCCAGTTGTTTTGTTTCACCGATAATTATTTCTGCGGTTGTATAAACGAAGCAACCCACCACCAGGTGACCACCGGTCATTTTACCCGAGCTATCAGCAACAGATAAGTGCAGGTGGCAACCATTCGCTGATACCGTCCCGGAAAGACTAATAATCTCAAAATATCCGTCAGCAGCATTATTATCCTGTTTGTTTGCGAAACGCAAGACATAATTTGTCAGGCTTCCCACACACGAAACGACCCACCCGGCTTTTATATTATTCTTTTCCGCAAAGTCTGCAACAGATCTTTTCAGATCCATCCCTGGCTTCAATCTTAGTGCATGAACATTTACAGGCATAGATTTATTTTTAATGGCCCGGATTGGTTAATGGTACGAGAATTTTTCCAATCGTTTAAAATGAAAATGTTAATTAACTTGTTTACCCAACCAAAGCATGGCTATTTGCGTATATGAATTTGAGTTTAACGAAATTTCATCCGGCAAATAAAAAAGACAAAGTTATCCGGATGAAAACAAAATTACACACTATGTTCCTGTGGATAAGCAGTGCGCTGATATCATTTTTCAGTTTACTCTCCTGTGCAGGAGAAAAAAATCCAAATCATTATATGGGAGAAGACAGAACCGGCATACAGCAAAAATTAGATACCGCGACTTTTGGAACAGGCTGCTTTTGGTGTACAGAAGCTATTTTTCAGCGTTTGGAAGGTGTGGAAAAAGTGGTTAGTGGTTATAGTGGCGGGCATGTTGCAAACCCTACTTATGAAGAAGTTTGCGAAAAAACGACTGGGCATGCAGAAGTTGTGCAGGTTTATTATGATGCATCAAAAATAAGTTTTGATGAACTGCTCGAAGTTTTTTGGAAAACCCATGACCCCACCACACTAAATCAGCAGGGGAATGATATTGGCCCGCAATACCGCAGTGTGATATTTTATCACAATGAAGAACAAAAAGAAAAGTCTGAACACTATAAAGACGAGCTTAATAAAACAAGCGCCTGGGATAAACCAGTAGTTACCGCTGTTGAACCTTATAAGAATTTTTATTCGGCTGAAAGTTATCACCAGGATTATTTCAATTCTAATCCGCAGCAGATGTATTGCCGGTATGTAATTCAACCGAAAGTTGAAAAGTTTTTAAAGGTGTTTCATAATAAATTGAAGAAGCAGTAGTATATCTCGCGGAGGCGCTGAATACGCGGAAATGTTTTCACTAATTTATTCCCACAATAATATTTTAAGAAAAAATTCTGCGTATTCAGCGTCTTCCGCGAGATACTTTATTTTTCAATTTATTTTTCAATCCTCGTTCTTCTCAACTCCAGTAAATTCAAAGCGTTCGGATAAAAGCCCTTCACATTATTATGTACAAGATGAAGTGCAATATCGTACCATACAGGAACAACAGGCGCATCGTTGATCACGATCTGGTCCATTTGCCTGTATAAACTATAGCGAACGGAATCATTGTTTTCTATCAGTGACCTTTCATACAAAATATCAAACGCCGGATTATTATACCGGGTGTAATTAGGAGGCGCCGGATTTTTTCCATAAAAAACAGCCATATAGTTTTCAGCGTCAGGATAATCTGCAATCCAGCTTCCCCTGAAAAATGCAGCGCTTGATTTTGAAGTCTGTTCCAGCAATAAACTTTTCTGGATGGTCTCCACCTGTACACGCATGCCTATGTTTTCAAGTTGCTTGGCGATAAAACTTCCAATATCAGAATAAATAGGAATGGTCGTTAAACGAATGGTATAATTAGAATAATTATTGAAGTAACCTGCCTCCGTTAATAATTGTCTCGCTTTTGCAGGATCATAATTATATCCTTTCACAGAATCGGCATTATGAGAAGGCAATCCCCCGGGAGCAAAACCAGCCTGTGCAGGGATGCCTATAGAATTTCTGAGATACATCATTAACGCGGGCCTGTTAATCGCATAATTTATTGCCTGTCTTATCTTCTTTATTTTCAAAGGAGAGTTGGCCAATAATTTATTTTTTTCATCAACCAAAATCCCCAGGTATTCTGTGTTGAGATATGGATGTTTATTCAGGACCACTTTCCCTTTCCATTCATCTCTCAGCTCGCCTTTCTTAGATAAAATTTCATCTTTAAATGAAGGGTCGATATCGTTGATAAAACTGAGCTTATCCTGCCGGAACTGCAAAAATTCGGTTGCTTTATTATTGAAGAAAGAAATTTTAACTGCGTCGAGGTAAGGAAGATTTTTTCCTGCAAGATCATGCTCCCAGTAATACTCATTTTTTTCGAGCACCATCGCCTGCCCTTCTTCCCAATATTTAAATTTAAAAGGTCCGGATCCACAGGCATTCCTTCGGAAATCCTTTCCATACTTTTCTACCACTTCTTTAGGTATAATACTGCAGTACTGCATACTTAAAATTCCAAGTATAGGATGAAAGGGTCTTACTAATTTTATTTTAAATGTGGAATCGTTTATGGCTGAGAATCCGTTGGCTGAATCGATTCGCTTATTAAATATCCATGCTCCGCTGCTGGCTGTGGATTTATCTGTTATACGGGTAAGGCTGTAAACAACATCACTTGCTACGACCTTTCTCCCTTTACCATTTTTAAAAGCAGGGTTATCATGAAAAAATACATCATCTCTTAAATAAAAAGTATAAGTTAATCCATCAGGGCTGATGTCCCATCTTTTTGCAACTGACGGAACAATGTTTAAACTCGTATCAATTTCAACAAGTGTATTATATATCTGGTGAACGGCCCACATGATGGATTGATTCTTTGCAAATGCCGGATCCAGAGTGGCAATGCCCGTAGTTTCATTATACGTAAATACCCGTTTTTCCCCGTTCGATCTTTGCCTGCAGGAAGAAAAAAAGATCAATAAAGCCGCAAGTATTTTAATATTTTGTTTAACCAGTGTCATGCAGGAATCGCTATTTTTAAGTATGATTCGAAACCTCAAATTATTCATTCCTGCGGTCATCTTATTATTTTCCGTTGTAAGTGAGGGTCAATTATTACAAAATGATACTTCATTTACACACCAGGATACTTTAAGAGGAACCCTTCGCCCCGAAAGAACCTGGTGGGATGTTTTGAAATATGACATTACTGTTCAGCCAGATTTCGATACCAAAACTATTAAAGGAAGTAATACTATTCATTTTTTTGATAATGGCGGTAAAACCATGCAGATCGATTTCCAGGAACCCATGCAAATCGACAGTATTATTTCGGAAGGAAAAAGTTTAGGTTACCGGAGAGAGGGAAATGTTTTTTGGGTCTCGTACCGCGATTCATTGAAGACTTATAAAATAAAACCCGGCAACAGATCGCTCACTATTTATTTTCATGGAAAACCGAAAGAGGCAATTCGTCCTCCTTGGGATGGGGGATGGATATGGAGAAAAGATACTAAGGGCCGCCCGTGGATGACAGTTGCCTGCCAGGGCTTGGGCGCATCGGTATGGTATCCATGTAAAGATTACCAGGGTGATGAGCCGGATGATGGTGCTTCATTAACGATGATCGTTCCTGATACTTTAATGGCAGTAGGAAATGGCAGAATGAAATCTCACTCAAATAATGGTGGACTTGCGACTTATACCTGGGAAGTAAAAAATCCGATTAACAATTATAACATCATTCCCTACATCGGCAAATATGTAAACTGGACCGATACCGTAATGGGCGAAAAAGGGCAACTGGATATGAATTTCTGGGTGTTGGATTATAACCTTGAAAAAGGAAAAACACAATTCACCCAAGCAAAAACAATGATGCGCTGTTTTGAATTCTGGATGGGTCCCTATCCTTTTTACGAAGATGGTTATAAACTAATTGAAGCCCCGCACCTGGGAATGGAACATCAAAGCGCAGTAGCTTATGGGAATGGTTTTCAAAATGGTTATCGCGGCCGTGACCTAAGCGGTACCGGCCTGGGAACTAAATGGGATTTTATTATTGTGCACGAAAGCGGCCATGAGTGGTTCGCAAATAATATCACTACAAAAGACATCGCGGATATGTGGGTACATGAAGGGTTCACCAGTTTTAGTGAGACCCTATATACACAATTTCTTTTCGGAGAAAAAGCGGGTAATGATTATTGTGTTGGCGTGAGAAAAAATATTCAGAATGATAAAACAATTATAGGATCATACGGAGTAAATAAAGAAGGTAGCGGCGATATGTATTATAAGGGCGAGAATATGCTGCAAACTATCAGGCACTCGATTAATAATGATGAAAAGCTGAGGCAAATATTACGCGGATTAAACAAAACATACTACCACCAGACTGTTACTACACAACAGGTAGAGCAATATATCTCAAAAGAGGCTGGTTTTAATTTCGCTGCTATTTTTGACCAGTATCTAAGAACTACACAGATCCCGGTATTGGAATATATAACTGAAAAAAATACAGTCTTACTAAGGTATACAAACTGTGTAGATGGTTTTAATTTACCACTAACGATAAACGACCGCAAATACTATGTAACTGATGAGTGGCATCATTACAAAATGGAGGGGCCCGCACTAAAATTATTTAAGCCGGATGAAATCGTAAATCAGTATTATTTACAGGTGAAAGCTTCGGATGAGCATCCGTGAAAATGAAGTCAAAAGTAAAATTGACTTTATTTATTGGTGCTTACAGTTGTAGTTGAAACCACCGGCATTCTTCCGGCGCCGCGATAACGCGGTTTCCAGTAATTATCGTTCAGGTCGCTTATGGATACGCCGCCGCTTGTGGAAGCGTGAACGAATTTATTATTCAGTAAATACATCCCGACATGCGAAACTTCTCTTCCTTCGGTATGAAAGAAAACGAGATCGCCTTCCTGCAGATTTTCCATATCAACCCGCTCACTCCTGTCGTATTGTTCCTGCGCTGTTCTGGGCAGAACCAGGTTATATACATCATGCATCAGAACTTGTGTAAAGCTGGAACAATCAATACAATCCTGGGTATTTCCTCCCATACAATATTTTGTTCCCCACCAGGTGTCAATTGTTTTTAATAAAGATACATTGGTCAGTTTTTCAACGGTGGCATCTAATATAATTGCGTATTTAAGCTGCAGCCAGTTTGCATTTTCAATATTAAATGAAGCAAAACTTATGGGTTGCTCAATATTATTATTTCGTTTTTGTAAAACAGGTTTTTCCTGAACAGCACGCTTGTTTTTTTTAACCCCTTGTGCATCACTTGGTTTAAGTGCTATCCCATCGAGAAATTTTATTTCTCTTGCAGCTTTTTTTGCAGATGAATTTGTTGAAGCGGATGATGAGTCACGGGATGGCAGTGTCTTCAATGCTTTACAACTGGTAAACATTGCAACAGAAAATAAGGAGTAAAGGATATGAATTTTTTTCATGTGACGGCTGCAATATAGAGTTTGCTATATTGAGAAACAATACAAGTGCATAAAAAATTGTATAAAATATGCTATGAAAAACTTAATGTGGATAATCGCCAATAACTTAAGGCAGTAATTTCCGAAGTTTGCAGACACCCGATTTTACTAAACATATAGCAGCGAATTACGGATTATGTGCCAGTTCTCCCACTTACATGTTCATACTCAATACTCTTTATTAGATGGCGCCGCCGCTATTGACAGCCTCTATAAAAAAGCGCTGAAAGAAAATATGCCTGCATTGGCTATTACAGATCATGGCAACATGTTTGGCGCATTTGATTTTGTTAACCAGGCTTGGAAAAACACAAAGATCATTGGGAAAACAGAAAGCGGCAAAGACATCACAACACCAATTGTTAAACCTATTGTCGGTTGTGAATTTTATGTTGTTGCAGACCGTCACCGTAAAACATTTTCGAAGGAGCAGAAAGATGAACGTTATCACCAGGTATTACTTGCAAAGAATGCAACGGGCTACCAGAATCTTATCAAACTAACATCACTTGGTTTTATTGAAGGTTATTATAGTAAATATCCAAGGGTTGATAAAGAACTGATTGAAAAATATCATGAAGGATTAATTGCAACGACCTGCTGCATCGGCGCATACGTTCCGCAAACCATTTTACATGATGGCGAAGAAAAAGCGGAACAGGAATTTAAGTGGTGGCTGGATATGTTCGGCGAAGATTATTATATCGAGATTCAGCGGCATAATATTAAAGAGCAGGAGATCATCAATCAAACTTTATTAAAATTTTCTAAAAAATATAATGTGCCGGTCATTGCGACCAATGACAGCCATTATGTGGACCAGGAAGATTTTAATGCACACGATATTTTGCTTTGCATCAATACCGGCGAAAAACAGGCGACACCGGGATTTGATGATTTTGTAAATGATGACCTGCAATTAAAGAACCGCCGTTTTAAATTTCCCAACGACCAGTTTTATTTTAAAACCCAGGAAGAGATGAAACAACTCTTCCATGATATTCCGCAATCGATCGATAATACCAATGCTATAGTTGATAAGATCGAGGTATTGAATTTAAAGAAAGACATTTTACTCCCTGCATTTCCCTTACCCAAAGAATTTCAGACCGCTGGTGATAATAATGAGAACCAATGGCGCTTCCTTCATTTTCTTGCTTATGAAGGTGCAAGAAAAAGATATACTGAAATAACACCCGAAATAAAAGAGCGGGTCGATTTCGAACTCGAGACGATCTTGAAAATGGGTTTTGCAGGATATTTTCTAATCGTATCAGATTTTATCCGTGCGGGAAGGGATCTTGGTGTCTTTGTGGGGCCGGGCCGCGGCTCTGCGGCAGGAAGTGTGGTGGCCTATTGTATCGGCATTACTAACATCGATCCTATTAAATACAATTTACTGTTCGAACGTTTTCTGAATCCAGATCGTAAATCAATGCCGGATATCGATACTGATTTTGATGATGAAGGGCGCCAGAAAGTTATTGACTATGTCGTAAATAAATATGGTAAGAACCAGGTTGCACAAATCATTACTTATGGTACGATGGCCGCAAAAATGAGTATCAAGGATGTGGCCCGGGTAATGGATCTTCCACTGGCAGAATCGAATGCTCTTGCCAAGATGGTTCCTGACAGGCCGGGTACTAATTTAGGTCGTGTATTGAAAGCGCCGCTGACAATTAAAGAAGGAGAAAAATCACTCGAAGAAAAAGAAGGATTGGGCGCAGAAGATATTGAAAATGTAAAACGCCTTCGTGAAATATATAAAGGCAATGACATTCGTGCCCAGGTTTTAAAAGAAGCTGAAAGACTGGAAGGCTCCGTGAGAAATACTGGTATACATGCGGCAGGAATTATCATTGCTCCAAAAGATCTTACAGAATTGATCCCCGTTGCCACGTCAAAAGATTCGGATCTGTGGGTTACGCAAATTGAAGGAAGTATTATTGAAGATGCCGGGGTTCTTAAAATGGATTTTTTAGGATTGAAGACTTTGTCTATTCTTAAAACTGCTTTGGAACTCATCAAACAAAATCATGGAATTGAAATCGAGATAGATGAAATTCCCCTGGAGGATGAGGAAACTTATCTTCTATACCAGCGTGGTGAAACAAATGCCACGTTCCAGTTTGAAAGTCCGGGCATGCAAAAATATTTGCGTGAATTAAAACCAGATAAATTCGCCGACCTCATCGCCATGAACGCTTTATACAGGCCGGGGCCCATGGCATACATTCCGCAATACGTATCACGTAAGCATGGCCGCGAACCGGTTACATACGACCTGGACGACATGCAGGAGTTCCTCGAAGAAACATATGGTATAACTGTTTACCAGGAGCAGGTAATGCTGCTGTCACAAAAGCTTGCCGGATTTTCTAAAGGTGATGCCGATGTGCTGAGAAAAGCCATGGGTAAAAAGCAAAAATCAGTGCTGGATAAAATGAAGGCACAATTTGTTGAAGGCGCCACAGCAAAAGGGCATGCAAAAGAAAAATTGGAAAAAATATGGACAGACTGGGAAGCATTCGCACAATATGCATTTAATAAATCTCACTCTACCTGTTATGCATTTGTAGCTTATCAAACGGCCTTTTTAAAAGCGCATTATCCAAGTGAATACATGGCCGCAGTGTTAAACCATGCAGGTGGCATTGAGAAGATCACCTTCTATATGGAGGAATGTAAACGCATGGGAATAAAAGTGCTTGGATCTGATATTAATGAATCGCAAAAAGGTTTCGCTGTAAATATGAGAGGTGAGATCAGGTTCGGTATGGGTGGATTAAAAGGTGTTGGCGAAGCAGCAATTGAAAGTATTATTGAAGAGAGAAAAAACAGCGGCCCTTATAAAGATATTTTCGATTTTATTAAACGTGTAAGTCAAAGAGCGGTTAACAAAAAATCCCTGGAGAGCCTTGCTTATTCCGGCGCATTCGATTGTTTTCCTGCTATGCACAGGGCGCAGTTTTTTTATAGTTTGCCGGGGGATACAAGAAATAACCTCGAAAGGATCATACAATTCGGCAATGTATTTCAAACGAATAAAGTACAAAGCAGTAACAGCCTCTTTGGAGAAAGTACAATGCCTGAAATTGCTGTTCCAAAAATTCCTAACTGCGAACCCTGGACCTTAACAGAAAAACTGGATCACGAAAAAGATGTTACAGGAATGTTCATGAGTGGGCACCCCCTGGATCATTATCGTTTTGAGCTGCAGTATTATGGTATAATTCCGTTGAGTGATTTTAATGAGATCAAAGAAACGGTCCATCTTCAGCCTAATCCAAACAGGAGTTACCGCATTGCAGGATTAGTGACCGATGCGCAACATCGCATTACAAAAACCGGTCGCAATTTTGGTTCGCTTACTATCGAGGATTTCAGTGGAAAAACAGAACTGATGTTATGGAGTGATGATTATGTTCGTTTTCAAAATTATCTTGATAAGGGAAAGAACCTGATGGTGAATGGTTATTTTAAACAACGCTACAATACCGAGCAGTATGAATTTAAAGTAACAACCATGTGCCTGCTGGAAACAGTGAAACAAAATCTTACCAAACAACTCGAAATAAATATTCACCCGGCTTTATTATCGAAGGATATGGTTGAATTCATTGATCAGAATGTGAAATCCAATCCCGGCAAATCTTCACTTAGATTTACGATCTCAGAACCTTCAGAAAACATGAAGGTGAGTATGTATACGATGGAAAAAGGTTTTAGTATGAACGATGAGATGGCAGCCTTTTTACTTGAGAACCCCGATCTCGAAATTACTGTGGCTTTGACTGGTTAGCTGGTTAGGTATCTTCAACTCGAATACAGTGCCCTCGCCAAACTTTGAGTGAACACTGATATCTCCTCCAATGCGGGCCAGTGCCTCTTTCACAATGTACAGACCGATGCCAACACCGGTAGCATTACTGGTACTTCTGAAGAACATTTTAAAAATACTGTTCAGGTGTTCTTCCAAAATGCCGATGCCATTATCTTCTATTTTTATCAGCGCAAAGTCGGTGTCGGAAACTACGCTTAACCGCACAACAGGATGCGATTCGCCGGGACGCTGGTATTTTACGGCATTAGATATCAGGTTATTCATAATCACCGCTAACCGAAATCCATCACACTTAAAAATATCCTGCTGGTCTATGGAAATATCAAATTCAATTTTAGGGTTTTGTATACGGCACAGGTCGATGCTATCCTGGAACAATTCAGCAAAATCAATATCCTCATTGTATTCATCCACACGGATACTCTTATAATATTCTATGATCTTAAGAATAAAAGCATCCATCTTATTTACACAGGTTTCTATCATACCCATATAATCATTCGGATCGATAACTGACTTCTCCATTTTCGCAAGATTCAACACACCCAATACCGAAGCCAGCGGTGAACGCAGATCATGAGACGTACTGTAGACAAAGCGATTTAGTTCATCATTTGTTTTTTGAAGTTCAACTACCTTGCTCTTTAATTGTTTCCTTGTCTGGTATATTTCGTAAGCATTGTAAATAGCAGTCTGCAATTCATATTCATCCCATGGCTTTTTAATATACCGGAAAATTTCGCCGCTGTTAATAGCTTCAATGATCACTTCTATATCGCTGTAACCGGTAATAAGAATGCGGGTAGGATCAGGAAAAGCAGCTCTCACAATTTTAAAGAAGTCAACACCTGTTGTAATTGGCATGCGCTGATCAGAGATAATAACATGCACTTCGTGTTCACTCAATATTTTCATGCTTTCCGCGGCAGAAGATGCTGTAAAGATTTGAAAGCGCCTGCGGAAACTGGCCTGGAAAGCCAGGAGATTGTTTTCCTCGTCATCAACGTACAGTACCTTAATTTGTTTGTCTGACGTATTCATTGGTAAGGGGCTTTAGGCTAGCTGGTTTCTATGCTCGCTAAAGACAGCGGCAAAGTTAATACAAATTCGGTTCCTTTTCCTTCGACTGAATTTACAGCTATTTTGCCATTATGCTGCTCTACAATCTTAAAAACAATTGCAAGTCCCAGCCCCGTTCCCTCTCCCACATCCTTTGTTGTAAAGAAAGGTTCGAAGATTTTGTTTTTAACTTCATCCGACATTCCAGTACCAGTATCTGCTATTGTTATTTCAACCGCATGTTCATCGGCAATATCTCTCGTGGTTATTGTTATAAATTCCTTACTCTTTATTTCCGTTTTTCCGGATATGGCATGTATAGCATTATTCAGCACATTCATAAATACCTGGTTAAGTTTACCAGGAAAACATTCTATGATTCCTTTCGATCGATAGTCTTTTTTGATGTCGATATATTTTGGAATGTTGTTCTTTAATAAAACAAGAGTTGAATCCAGTCCGTCATGAAAATTGGCAACTTTAATATCGCTTTCATCTAACCGGCTGAAGGTTCGTAATCCCCTTACAATTTCGGCGGTTCTTTCAGCGCCTTCTTCAATTCCTTTTATCAGGTTAGTTAATTCCTGTTTTACAAATTCAACATCTATTTGCTGCTTTAACTGATCGATCTCTTTTAATTTTTGCGGCATTACCGAGATATCGGAATTATGCAGTTCACCGTAAGAATTAATGATCTCCACCAAATCCTGGATATCCAGTTTTAAGGGTTTGATATTTGATTTTACAAAATTGATAGGGTTGTTGATCTCATGTGCAATGCCCGCAGTTAACTGCCCGAGTGAAGCCATTTTTTCAGCACTCACCAATTGCGCCTGTGTATCTTTTAAATTTGAGAGTGCCCCCTCCAGCTCTTCTGTTCTTTCTGCCACTTTCTTTTCGAGAAAAATATTTTGCTCTTTTATTAGTCTTTCATTTTCTCTGAGTGCCCTTAACGCTTCAGCCTGTGATTGTTCTTTTTCTTTTTTGTATGTATTGATTTTATCCGCGAGAGCAAAAGAAAGTAAGGTTACTTCTATTGCAGAACCGATAAGAATAACGTTACTCGTAAAATTATTGTAAGGTAATACGCCGGCATCTTTCAATATGTAAACAATAACGCTGGTTACAAAAAAGAACCACGAGATATTGAAATATAAAGCGGGTTTAAATCCTTTCCTGTAAACAATAATACCAGAAATAAAAATCAGCACTGCGCCGATGCCCGCTATCACCTGCATTAATTTTTGCGCTTCGATATCCTTATTTATAACCGTAAGAATAATGGCTATGCCATATACCGCAATAATACCTGATAATGCCATGTATAACTTAGGCAGGTATTGTTTAAGGTGCAGAAAATTAAAAACAAACAGGATCGAAAATATTCCTGATGCCGCAATTGCTAAATTAGGTCCCTGCACCAGTAACCATTCATTAGACGGCCATACAAATTTCCCTGCATAACCCTTAAGGCATGCCTGAGTAATACCTACAGTCAGGATATAAAAAACATAATAGAGGTAATTGTTATCCTTGACGGTTAAATAAATAAATCCATTATAGAAAAACATGACCAGGATGATCCCGAAATAAATTCCAAAGAATAACTGGTCCAGGCTTATCGCATTCAGTATAGTAGTTTGCGGGGCAATGTTCAACGGCAGATCCAATACATTATTCCCAGACACTTTTAGAAAATAGGTACCTGTACCTTCTGCCGGTATCTTTAAACTGAATAAAACATATTGCGTTTTAAAAGGTCTTTTATTAATTACACTGGTTTCTTCGATATGCTGTTTCCCTGTAACGGAACCGCCTGTTATTTGATATATCTCTCCATTGATAAAAGCGTTTTGAATTTTTAGCAGCAGATTACTATCGGCATAATGATTTATAACCTCAAGCTTTAACCAATAAAAAGAATTGGTAAGTCCAAAATTTGGAGTAGTGGTAGATAATGAAATAAAAGGTTGTTTTAAAACAGTTTCTATAGTGTAGGCTCCTTTTTTATCTTCCAGGTAGGACATGCGCAATCCTACTTTATCCTTGTTCATTAATTGTAAAGGCTGCCCATAAGAGGAAACGAAATTCAGCAGTAAGACGATAAAAATATATTTTGCTTTCAAACTTCTTTTTTTAGGTTCTTGAGTGATAGATTGTAAATAATTTTCAATTCTCCCTTAGGTCCGCTTTCTTTTCTAACCTGGTCAGGGTTCTTCATAAGATCGAATATGTGTTCCCTGTCTTCTTCGCTGGCAGCACCAAGGGTTAATACATTTTGAACTATCATAGCAGTAGCTACGAGGTCTAATTTAGGATAGTTAAAAAAGCCTTCTTTTCCCAGGCTGCGTTCAATTGAAAATCCTGCATTGGTTGCGATCTTTACAGTTGAAGGTGCAGCAAGCGCAAATAATGATTTCAGACCAAGCTGGTGTGCCAGTGCAATACAGGCTCTCGTTAAAAAAAAACTTCCGATCCCATAACCTGCAATTTCTCTTGAGTTCCATAATCCGCAGGCTTCCCCGGTAAGCCCCAGCCTGTGATTTTTTACTATCTCGTATATTTTCTTATCTACTTTCCCAACAGCATCTTCAATTGGCAGTGCCATTATGTTATCTGCTATTTGCACCCGTGCACCACCCATAGCTCTTCCATCATCAACCGATTCTACGAGAATAACATATGTGTTCGGATGGCTGATCCAGTCTGGTTTGTTTGAAGTGATCATTGCAATGTCGAATATCTCAAGTACTCTCCTGTGGCCCTGGATAAACCTATGGCAGGCATCAGGATCGTCAATTGCACGAAAGGCTTTAAAAGTAACAGATGTCATTGCTAAATATGATCAGGAAAAATAAGTGTCTTTAATATCTAACCTTAATGATTTTATTGCTGGTTCATTCGCGTACCCCAATCTGAAAAGAAATAAACCGGTTTGATTTTGTTCCATATCAACGATCGTTTTAAATTCTTCATACAGTTCAAGAAATTGGTTACGAATCGCTGCTGGCATTGTTTCTTTTTTCCCATACACTATCCTCGCCCAATGAAATAAGGGTGCTAATAATGGTTGAACAGCGAGCTGATTTTTTGTGGCTGTCAACCATGCACGTTCTACAGCCATACCGGCATTTACACAATTCGATGGAGTGAATCCTGGCATGGTTAAAAAGCCAATAGCTGAAGATGATAAAACAGCCTTACGTGTTATACGCTCCAGTCCTCCACCCCCATTCCATTCACTTATCAATTCAATTGCTTTTGGATCTCTTGCAAGTCTCAGCCCTACAGCTTCACTTGCACTAAGATCAAAAGTTCTAAGGTCGAGTCCATCTTTTGATTGTTCTGCCGCGTCAATACTCCACCGAAGTTCTTTTTCAAAAAGATCATAATGTCCCTCCGGAATAAATATTCTTAACTTCTCTGCCCTGCTGATAATACCTGCAAGTTGTTTTAGTTTTCCCTGCTCATCTATTAATTGTAAAGAAGAGCCGTGTACGTTTGTAACAGCACCTATAATTTCTTTTTTTATTTCCGGATTGATAAGAGCAGGTTTGCCAATGTTCCTGTTTGTGCAACGAACTCCGATATATTTTATTAGCTCATCTACCGGTATCTTTTTATTGTCAATAAATTCAATTATGGCGACAGGATTCATTTCACCGGGTGCCAGTGGAAACAGTGAGATATTTGTTTCTAATTTTTCAGCTGCAGCTTTTAAACGAAGATTCTCTAACGCAGTTCCGAGGGCCATATAAGATGCCATGTTTTCAAAATCACCGTAAGAACGCGATCTTAATTTGTCATGATAGAGAAATAAACGGCTCCCGTTAAAATACCATTTCCACGGTTGATTATTTCCGGCTGAAGGCGCCATTACCGCAGCTTCAACTAGTTTTTCCACGACACTTTCATCAATTTTATTTTGCTCTTTTGCACTGGAAATTTTATCTGCGAGAGACTTCATTTTTTCCAGCGTTAATTCTTCGGGCTGTGTTTCAAATAATTTTTTACGAGGAAGTGCAGGGTCCGATATCAGTTCTTCTATATCGATAAAATACCGGCCCGACTGATGCAGAAGATTTAATAAAATTCTCCTGCATACATCAGCGGTTATACCACCACCCAGTGTAACAGCACTGGCAAGTTGCGGCCATGTAGAAATGGTTTGTCCAACTTCCATTGCAGAGGCCTTCATCCTTGCGGATAAAGTTTCTACACCTGCAATCGGAAGAATATAAGGCACCTTTTCTTCGTTCGTTTTTAGATCTTTTAATTTTGAAATATCGAGGTGCTCTATAAACCCATGTAAAATGGGGCGGTTATTCTCAAGGTCGAATCTTTCAATATCAATTGTGCCTCTGTCACTGGCTTCCATCACTACAGGGATGCCATATTTTTTTGCCGCGATCCTGCAATTTATTTTTATGTCAACGCTATCGCATTCATCAATCAGTAAATCAAGTTTATCATCCTTCAATAAAAAATCATCCAGGTTATTTTCCCTGATACCATCATGAAAGCAGGTGACTTTTAAAAAAGGATCTATCTCCGCAATTTCTCTTGCAACGAGAACTGTTTTTTTAATTCCCATATTATAAACACCACTTCTTAAACGATTCAGGTTCGTTATTTCCAGTTCATCAAAATCTGCTATTCTTAATTCACCAAAAGATCTTTCCATCGCCATTGTAAGAGAAACGGATTGGCCAACAGAGAGACCGATCACACCAATTTTTTTTGTGGCGAGTATCTCTCTTTCCCGGATGGTAATTTTATAACGGTTCCTGTCTGTACGCAATTCAATAAATTCTGCTTCATCCAGGATATGCACTATCCTGTCGCACCAGGGATAATATACCCACACACCATATTCATGATAAGATTTTGAACCGAGTGTTTCAGTTATGTCTTTTTCAATTTCTGCTGCTGAAAGTGTGGTCGAAGGCTTTCTCGATTTTACTAACTCTTTTAACTGTGATTGAATCTGGTCATACACCCTGATATGGGGGAATTGTTGAAGCAAATTGAAAAAACGCTGCTGCTCAGCGGGTGCATTAAGCCTGAAGAATATTGGCGTATAAATATCTTTTTCCTTCTCAGTATGTAAAATACGGGTCTGTAATACCTCAGAAACCGGGGTTGAGGAATGGGTCATCGCGGCAAATTATAATAAAATTCAGACGAGGAAATGCATTTTAAAGAGTATTTAAAATATATTAATATTCAACTATCTGGATTAAAAACCCGGGAAGCTCTTTTATTTTCTTCTTTTCTGTCTAAG
This sequence comes from Chitinophagaceae bacterium, assembly GCA_028288595.1. Taxonomy (GTDB): domain Bacteria; phylum Bacteroidota; class Bacteroidia; order Chitinophagales; family Chitinophagaceae; genus JAQBNK01. The sequence continues at coordinate 7,792 of JAQBNK010000070.1, read as the reverse complement.
TTTGAATAAATTTTCAGTCCCTCCCCATGAATCCTGAAAATATCAAAGTCCTATATATTGACGATGAAGTCAATAATCTCGTCGCTTTTAAAGCATCGTTCAGGCGTATTTTCCAGGTCTATACGGCCGAGTCTGCAGAAGAAGGCAGAAGGATACTTGCAGAAAATGAAGTACATGTAATTTTGAGTGATAACCGTATGCCGAAATTGACGGGTATTGATTTTTTTGAATCGATCCTTGAAAAATACCCTGACCCCATTAGGATACTCATCACCGGTTATACAGATATCAATGCTGTGGTCGATGCGATTAATCGCGGCCAGATATATAAATATCTAACCAAGCCGTGGAATGAAAATGAGGTAAAAAACTTTATTGAAAAAGCATATGAAGTCTTCAGGCTGCGTAAAGAAAATTACGAACTCACGCAAAAACTCCTGGAAGCCAATACACAACTTGAATTCCTTGCCCGTCAAAGTCTCCTCTCTTAACGCATACAGCTGTTATATAGCAGATTGTCAGTAAACTGCTACAAGGACATAATAACAGCTAGTGGAAAAGTCAAAACTACCGGTTTCAGTCTTTGGATGTAAATTTGACCCATTAGTATTTCAAGATCAAAAATTCAGACTTATGGCATTAGAATTCACAGACGCCAATTTCCAAAACACAGTATTGGACAGCGATAAATTAACAGTAATAGATTTTTGGGCTGAGTGGTGCGGACCCTGCCGTGCAATAGGACCCGTTATTGAAGAACTTTCCAAAGAATATGATGGTAAGGTAAATGTGGGCAAAGTAAATGTTGACCATAACCCTAACCTTAGTATTAATTATGGCATTACTTCAATCCCCGCTATTCTTTTTATTAAAGGCGGTAAAGTGGTTGATAAACAAATCGGTGCAGTTCCTAAATCTGTTCTCGACAAAAAAATTCAATCTCATATTTAAGATTGTAAAACCGGGTTAGTACAGGGCCTTCAATTTTTTGAGGGCCTTTTTTATTTATATGGTTGAATATAGAAAATTGCTCATTGAAAATTGAGCATTAGCCAGGTAATGAAGAAAAATTTTCAATAATCAATTATCAATGCTCAACACCTATTGATTTTTAGCTTTTTCCATTATCTTCAGCACCTCTTAAAAAACACAACCATATGGGTCGTTTCCAGGGCATATTCGGCATCATTCTCATTTTAGGTTTAGCATTTTTATGCTCGAACAACAAACGCAGAATTAACTATCGGCTCGTACTCTCGGGCATAGGACTTCAAATAGTAATTGCATTACTGGTTTTTAAGGTAGCACCGGTTTCCTGGTTCTTTCAAAAAGTAGGAAACGGCATTGGCAAAATTGAACAGTTTGCACGGCAGGGTGCAGCCTTCGTTTACAGCGGCATTGGGGTGCAGATGCCAAACGGAACCATAGGCAATTATATGAATGGTGGATTTGTATTCGCTTTTAATGTTACTGCTACAATCATATTAGTATGTGCACTGGTTGCGATCTTTTATCATTATGGCATCATGCAAAGAATTGTTGCTGTGATTGCAAAAGCTATGAATTTTATTATGCGGGTTAGTGGTGCGGAAGCACTTAGTAATGTTGCCAGTGCTTTTGTTGGGCAGGTAGAGGCCCAGGTAATGATCAGGCCTTATTTACAGGGAATGACAAAAAGTGAACTGCTCGCTTCCATGAGCGGAAGCCTTGCATGTATTGCAGGCGGTATTCTCGTAGTATATGCGAACATGGGTGCGCAGGCAGGGCTGGACCTTGCCCCAAAACTAATTACCGCTAGTTTAATGGCAGCTCCCGGTGCATTGGTGATTGCAAAAATTGTTTACCCAGAGACAGAAGAAAGCCAGACAATGGGTCGTGTTAAGCTGGAAGTAAAAAGCGAATACACGAATGTGATCGATGCTATTTCTCATGGCGCAGGTGACGGTTTTAAAATTGCGATGAACGTGATTGCTATGCTGATCGGTTTTATCGCCGTTATTGCTTTGCTTGATTTCTTACTCGTTCACATTGGTCATATCTTCAATCCACATTTCGATCTCACACTCAATTTTATTTTCGGTAAAGTATTTTATCCTTTTGCATGGGCCATGGGAGTCCCATCCCAGGATGTAAATAGTGTTGCAACATTACTCGGGCAAAAGTTGTCTATTAATGAGTTTGTTGCATTTCAGAACCTGACCAATAAAGCAGTCCCTATCGTTACGGAAAAAGGCTTGCTGGTTGTAAGTATCGCAATTTGCGGATTCGCCAATTTCAGCAGCGTAGGAATGCAAATTGGCGGAATCGGAGCTTTAGCCCCCACACGCAGGCCAGACCTGGCAAAACTGGGTATGAAAGCCCTCCTTTGCGGAACACTCGCATCTTACCTTTCGGCAACGATTGCGGGAATTCTTGTATAGACAGGCAACTTATATTTTTTACAGGGTATCTGCAATACAATTGCTATTTTAGAAGTTATCAGTAGGGAACAAACCAAACACATTGAAAAAAAAATCAATCTATTGCCTGCTTGCGGTTATTTTGTGTAGTACGGCTTTCGGACAACAGACAAATTTAAGGCTCAACCCTCCTAATGCACATAATGCATACAGGTGCTATACGATGGAAGCACTTACCAGGTACCGGGCCGAACAAAAGGCAACGCCACCACCGCTGACTATTACTTCTAACGGAAGACTGAACGGAACTACAGGTACAACAATTACCAGCGGAACCCCAGAAAATGCTGGCACCGGCATTAGTGCAAAACTAAACACCACTGTTTTTATCCCTATAGTTTTTCATATTGTTTTAGATGATCCAAAAATGATCAGTGACCAAGATGTAAGGGCACAGGTTGCTAAATTAAATATTGACTTTGCCGGATTAAACGCTGATTCCATAAACATTCCACCGGCATTCAAAGCTGTATTTGGAAAAAGCAAGATCCAGTTTGTTCTTGCCAAAACAGATCCTGCAGGTAACCTTACAAATGGTATCGAAAGAGTAGCATCTGCAACTAAAGCACCCCTAAGTCTTAGCAATCCGGTGAAACACACCAACCAGGGCGGGCTGGATGCATGGGACCCCACAAAATATGTGAATGTCTGGGCTGCTGATGCACAAAATGCATTTCTCGGCCTTGCGACACTACCTGGTACTGTTGCTGCAAGTGAGGAAGGAATTATAATAGATTACCAGGGCTTCGGTCTCAGTAGCTGTTATACAGATCCAAGTTTTGCGCTGGGCAGAACCCTTGTTCATGAAATGGGACATTACTTCGGGCTTTTTCACACATGGGGAGACGATGATCAATGTGCGGGTGATGACTTTCAACAGTTAAGCGGAAGTACATATTCGTTTCCAACAGGTTTATATAACCCCGCAGGGCAGGGAAATACAGCCGGAGATGTAGGCGACACTCCAAACCAGGCAGGTTCAACTTCGGGTTGTCCCGGGGGAGGCATTGTAAAAACAGATGCGTGTAACTCTACCAGTCCCGGCATTATGTACCAGAATTACATGGATTATACGGATGATCCTTGCTATGCCATGTTTACAACCAAACAGGTTGAAAGAATGGAATATGCTTTGGAAAATTTCAGGACAAGCTTATTAACATCTACGAGGGCTAATGCTCCTGCAGGTACGCCTTTGTATGACGTTGCTATTACAGAAGTAATAAATCCGGGTGGTACCGAAATGCTGAGTTGCAAAACTTATACTTATAGTAAAAACTTAACCTGTCCTGGTCCGCTCACCGCCAGAATTCTTATTACCAATAAGGGAACTGCCACTCTCACATCAATTAAAGCTGGTGTAATAGTAAATAATGGTGCCCCTATAATCGGTAATTATCCAGCACTGAATTTAAAAACGGGTGAGTCTGTTACATTGATCTTACCAGCGAGTACAAGTTTACCCCTGGGAAACAGTACACTGAAATTCTTCACCAGTTCGCCCAATGGTTTTGCTGATCAAAATACTTCAAACGATACGGCCACCTATCAAATAAATGTGGCTACAGTAAATGGAAATCTTGTTGAAGGTTTTGAACAATCAACATTTCCTCCGGAGGGATGGACCTTAATTAATCCTGATAACAGCAGAACATGGGAAAGGCTAGCTGGCAGTTTTGGTTTGGCCGGCAGTAATGGAACAGTGGGAATCAATTTATATAATTACCCGGCACTTAACCAGGTTGATATCTTACAAACACCTTCGCTGAATACGGCTATCACTGATTCTTTGCAATTGTCATTTGATTATGCTTATGCTTTAAATGCCAATGGCACAACAGATACATTAACTGTTGTTGTTACAACTGATTGCGGTCAGACATTCCAGGAAGTGGCAAAATTATGGGGTACTACCCTTGCAACGGTTTCCGGTACGCCAGCGAATTTTATCCCTTCACTTAGCGGTGACTGGCGAAATTTGAAATTAGACCTGAGCAGTTATTTGCAGCAATCAACCAAAATTGCTGTCGGCTTTAAAAGCACAAATGAAAAAGGGAACAATCTTTTTATAGATAATGTGAACATACAAAACCTGCTGAAATATGATTTAGCAGCCGTTAAGTTCAACCTTGCAGACACAGAAGTATGCGGTAATATCGTTTCACCTTCTGTACTGATTCAAAATCTCGGAACAAATTTACTTACCTCCTACATTGCCAATTACAGGATAGATGGTGGTGCCGTAAACAGCCAGCTTGTAAGTAATATTGTTGTTCCAAGAAACGGTACAACCATTTATAACTTCCCTTCTCTTAACCTGCCAACAGGAACCCACAGTATTTTGTTCTATACTTCAAACCCGAATGGCCAGCCTGATAAGAATACAGTAAACGATACATTAAGAATAAACATAACAACGCTGGCACCAATGACTGCCCCCTTCGCCGAGAGTTTTGAGGGGCCTGCATTCCCACCTCCGGGATGGACGATCCACCAGCTACCGGTTGATAATATTACATGGACGCAAACCACCGTCGCTGCATATGATGGTGTTGCTTCGGCCTACATGAACAATTACAATTATCCTGCTAATGGAAGAGTAGATGAACTTCTAACTCCGCCGGTTCAGTATAGTGGTGATTCTGTTTTTGTAAAGTTCGACCTGGCCGCCGCTACTTACAGCTATCCCGGCTCTACCAATATTTCGATGGATACACTTGAAGTATTAGTAACAGCAGACTGTGGATAAACATGGCAGTCTGTTTATAAAAAATGGGGAGCTGAACTACAAACTTTAAAAGATGCCAATCATCCTTTCACAGATGAATTTATACCGGGATCAAAAGATCAGTGGCGCACAGATTCGATCAACATCACGGCGCAGTTTGGCACCGCAAATACTATTCGTGTTAAATTCCGGAACACAGAAAATTTTGAGAATAATATATTCATTGACAGTGTAACGATCTATACGAAGAATGTGCCTGCAAGACTTAAGCAGCAGGGATATCTTATTTATCCTAATCCATCGAGGAACACATTCATACTGCAACAATATAAATCTGAAAGCGCCGCTAACCTTAAAGGTGTGAGTGTATATAATTCATCAGGACAACTGGTATGGAGCAAGTCGTATAATGGTGATGCCAGCCAGTATACTTATATAACCCTGGGTAACCTTGCTGCCGGTATTTATACGGTTCACATCACTTTTAAAGACTACTCAACTTCTGAGCAAATCATAAAAATTAATTAAAAAGACGAGGAATGAGTGATGAATGATGAGTAATGAGTGATCAGTAATGAGAACTTCCTAATTCATAATAGCTAATTATAAAGGAGTATTATGAATTAGGAATTAAACTCATCTCTGCGTTCTTCTTCATTGTCCTTTGGCTCACTCATCCCTCATCACTGATTACTCATCACTCATCCACTACTCATCACTCATTACTCATCACTCATTCCTCCTTAACTTTGCCGGGTAATAAAGAATTATGCAATCACTTAGGGCAGCACAGAAACTTGTAAAACAGGAAAAAAATAGCCGGCTACAACAAATTGGTGAAAAAATTCTTGAGGGAAAGCGAATCAATTTTGATGAAGGCGTGATCCTTTTTGAAGAGGCCTCGCTTCCTTTTGCCGGAACACTCGCTAACTATGTTCGGGAAAAATTACACGGCGATAAAACTTATTTCAACCGCAATTTTCATATAGAACCAACCAACGTATGTGTATTCGCATGTAAGTTCTGCTCCTACTCCCGCTTATATGCACACAAGGAAGAAGGATGGGAACTGACATCTGATGAAATGCTGAACATTGTAAAAAAATATGATGGTCAGCCAGTAACAGAAGTACATATTGTTGGCGGGGTTCATCCCAAAATGAATTTGCAGTTCTTTGCGGAACTGATCAGGAAAATAAAACTCCATAGGCCAGATCTTCATGTAAAAGGGTTTACGGCTGTTGAATTGGATTACATGTTCAGGAAAGCAAAAATGACTGTTGAAGAAGGAATGAGATTTTTGCATGATGCGGGACTTGATTCTATGCCGGGTGGCGGCGCTGAAATTTTTCATCCTGAGATAAGACAACAAATATCTGATGACAAAGTGAATGCCGAAGGCTGGTTGAATATTCATAAGACGGCGCACAAATTAGGCATGCAGACCAATGCGACTTTACTATATGGCCATCTTGAAAAATACTGGCATCGTATAGACCACATGGAAAGACTAAGGCAGTTGCAGGATGAAACGCATGGCTTCAATACTTTCATTCCATTAAAATTTCGCAATGGCGATAATGAAATGAGCAATGTTGCTGAAAGCAGTATTGTAGAAGACATGAAGATGTATGCAGTTTCCCGATTGTACATGGATAACTTCCCTCACCTGAAAGCTTATTGGCCAATGCTCGGCAGACAGAATGCCCAGTTAAGTTTAAATTTTGGCGTGAATGATCTTGATGGAACCATCGACGACACAACAAAAATTTATTCGATGGCAGGAAGCGAGGAACAGAAACCTGCTTTATCAACTGCTGAATTGGTGAACCTGATTAAGCAGGTAAAAAGAGAACCTGTTGAACGGGACACACTATATAACGTGGTGAAGAATTATAATGATGAGGTGGAAGTGGCGTGGAATTGAAATCGAAAATTGAAAGTTGAAATCGAAAATTATTTGCCTCGAAGGCCAAAGGAAATCGAAAATTGAAAGTTGAAAATCGAAAATTGTTTCACCATGAACCACAAAAGAAGATTACAACTATAAAAAGAATAGATGCACAAGCATTTTCTAAAAATGCAGATGCGCTTTTAAAAAATGCACAAGCGTATTGGAAGATTGCACAACCGTGTTAAAAGAATGCATAAACACTTAGGAAGAATGCATAAAGCTTTTGAAAGAAATGCAAAAAAGTGTTGAAGAAAAAATATTGGGGAAGGATTGTATAAAGATTCTATACAGATAAGAACAGATGTTTGACTAATAAGTCTGTCTTTTAATTAACACCAACCATACGGATCGGGATTTTACTTACCTGTTTAAACTCATGGCTGGTAGCACCATAGAGTCATTTAATGTAAGCTTTTACATCACTGGCTACAGATACAAGTCCGGTAACCTCATCATAAAGAATCTTATTGCGCTGAATGCGGGCATTGGTAACGTCTGTATAGGCATTGATCACCGCGGCATTGGCACCCATAAGTGCGCTAAGCTGTTGCTGCAGCGTAGTTACTTTTAAACTTTTCTCATTGGGCAGGTAAGCCGCATCTGCTGAAAGAATAGTAATTAAATGACTGAAATGCTGCACAATGCTATCGA
>JAQBNK010000048.1 GCA_028288595.1 Chitinophagaceae bacterium | reverse complement strand
TACCGGCGAGGTAAAGATGATGAGGGGCGTTGGCCGCCGCGAAATTGGCCATGGCAACCTGGCCATGCGCAGCCTTAGGCAAATGATGCCCGGCAGCGAATATGCTTACACTGTGCGTATAGTAAGCGATATATTGGAGTCTAATGGTTCATCTTCTATGGCTACTGTTTGCGCAGGATCATTAGCATTGATGGATGCAGGTGTGCCTATTCCTAAACACGTAAGTGGTGTAGCGATGGGTTTAATAACACGTGCTACAGATAATAAATACGCGATTCTTACAGATATTTTGGGTGATGAAGATCACCTGGGTGATATGGACTTTAAAGTTACCGGCACAAGAGATGGTATCTGCGGAGTACAGATGGATATTAAGGTTGATGGTTTAAGCATGGATGTAATGCGTGAAGCGCTTGCACAAGCTCGTAACGGACGTTTACATATTCTGGATGCGATGTATGAAGCGATGCCTGAAGCAAGATCTGAAGTAAAACCACATGCACCACGCATGGAGAAACTGATCATCGATAAAGAATTTATTGGTGCAGTGATCGGGCCGGGTGGTAAGATCATCCAGGAAATTCAAAGAGAAACCGGAACCACAATTAATCTTGAAGAAGTAGGTAATTATGGTGAAGTAAGCATTTTCTCACCTGCAAAAGAAGGTGTAGAAAAAGCAGTAGCTTGGATAAAAGGTATCGTTTCTGTTCCTGAAGTTGGAACTGTTTACGAAGCAACCGTAAAAGGAATTAAAGAGTTCGGTGCTTTCGTTGAATTCCTCCCTGGTAAACAAGGTTTATTACACATCAGTGAAATAAGCTGGAAACGACTCGATACAATGGAAGGAGTATTAAAAGAAGGCGATGTGGTGAAAGTGAAATTACTGGGCGTTGATCAACGTACCGGTAAATTTAAACTGAGCCGTAAAGCTTTAATGCCAAGACCGGAAGGACAGAGACAAGAAAATTCAAATCAGCCTCAACAAGGCGAGTAAAATAAAGACCCCGCCTCGCGGGGTTTTTTGTTATGAATAAAAAATACATTCAGATCAGCTTTTTAAATATTTCTGAAGAGCAAAAAGAATTGCTCATTGGTTCCCTTTCATCAAAAAAAATTGATGGGTTTGAAGAAACGGAAACAGGATTGAATGCTTTTATAATTGAAAATGATTTTAATGAAGAAGAAATAAAACAAACTGCTTCATTATATGATCTGAATTATTCAACAATAATTATTGAAGAGCAGAATTGGAATGAAGTATGGGAGTCAAATTTTGATCCTGTAATTGTTGATGATTTTGTGGCTATCCGTGCAGCTTTTCATCAACCCATATTAAATGTTGAACACGAAATTATCATTACGCCAAAAATGAGTTTCGGTACGGGACATCATGCAACAACCTATATGATGATGCACGAAATGAGGGGTATTGATTTTAAAAATAAATCTGTGCTTGATTTTGGAACCGGTACCGGGGTCTTGGCCATACTTGCTGAAAAGCGGGGTGCTACAAATGTTACAGCCATTGATAATGATGAATGGAGTATAAATAATGCAAAAGAAAATTTTGAAAATAATCATTCTGGTAACATACAATTACTGTTGGCTGATCAAATAAATGATCTGCCGGCATTCGATATCATTCTTGCTAATATTAACAGGCACATCATCCTGGCAAATCTTAAAGAACTAAAAAATACGCTTAAAAGCGGTGGCAGTTTATTGCTAAGCGGGCTGCTTCAGGAAGACGAGGGTGATCTGCAGAAAGCTTTGATAATGCAGGGTTTCAAGCTTAAGAATATTGTATACAGAGATAAATGGATAGCAATTATTTGTAATTGATTACCATAATTACCCTTAACAAACTAATTATTTATTGCCTTCAGCGCTTATCTTTGCCGTCCAACTCAACCAAGGGTATGAAAGAAGTCGCTTTAATCATACTGGCATACTTAATTGGATCAATTCCAACTTCAGTGTGGATCAGCAAAAAGTTTTTCGGTATTGATATACGCGATTACGGTAGTGGTAATGCCGGTGCTACCAACACTTACAGAACTTTAGGTTCTAAATGGGGCACTATAGTAATGGTCTTTGATGTAATAAAAGGCATCGTAGCTGCTTCACTTTATCTTTTAATTCCGCATTATGTAGCTGACGAGTGGGATAGAACCAATTTAATGGTTGGTCTAGGCCTCTCAGCCGTCGTTGGGCATATTTTCCCGGTTTGGGCAGGTTTTAAAGGTGGTAAAGGTGTTGCGACCTTATTAGGTATGGCTGTTGCCATTCAACCCATTGTTGCAGTTTGCTGTATAGGTGTCTTCCTTGTTGTACTCCTGCTTACCCGTTTTGTTTCTCTTAGTTCTATTTTAGCTTCCGTTTCTTTCGCTGTATTCATCCTCTTTATATTCAATGAAAAAGAGCCACTGTACCGGGTCTTCGCCGTTGCAGTCGCATTAATGGTACTCCTTACGCATCAGAAGAATATCAACCGTATTCTTAAAGGAACTGAAAATAAGGTTCCTATACTCCGGCATCGCGACCGCCGCCGCAGGCGCAACGCAGAATAATTTTCACTTTTTATTGGTATAAATCTTGTCCTTTCCATTGAAAAAGAATTATGGGAAGGAAATATCTATTACTCACAGTTGTGATTGCTGCTTTGGCCTGGTCTTGCACCAGAAATGCAATTACCGGAAGAAACCAATTATCCTTAGTTTCTGAAGCCCAGTTACAGGAAATGGCAACTCAGCAATACAGGCAATTTTTGTCCCAGAATAGCATAGCCTCATCAGGAAGCCGCGACGCCGAAATGGTGAAACGTGTTGGTTCCAGGATTGCAAACGCCATTGCACAATATTATGCTCAGCAGGGCGCCGGAAACGAATTGAATGGCTACCAATGGGAATTTAACCTCGTAAACAATAAAGAAGTGAATGCCTGGTGCATGCCCGGAGGTAAAGTAGTGGTGTATTCGGGTCTTTTACCCGTAGCTCAGAACGAAGCAGCCCTGGCTATTGTTATGGGACACGAAATTACACACGCTGTTGCGGGCCATGGTCGCGAACGTATGAGCCAGCAGCTGGCAGCACAGGGTATCGGTACGCTGGGTAACGTGGCTCTTGGTGGCAGTGGCGCGGCGGCGAACGTATTCAGTGCCGTTTTTGCTCCCGGTGCGCAGGTTGGCGTATTGTTACCTAATTCTCGTAAACAGGAACTGGAAGCCGATCATTACGGGCTGATCTTTGCCGCGATGGCGGGTTATAACCCCCAGGAAGCAATTCCTTTCTGGGAAAGAATGATGTCTTTGAATAAAAGTGGAGGTACTCCAACATTTCTGAGTGATCACCCCGCCGATGCACAAAGAATACAGGAACTTCAAAGTTTTATGCCTGAGGCACTTAAGTATTATAAGCCGGTTAGGCAATAGGGTTTTATCAGTTTTTAAGGCGCTGTCTTCTAAAAGACAGCGCTTTTTCTTTTACGGGACCCTTTAAATGCTTACCTTCGCATTCCTTTTTGTAACCTTAAATTTCTTTAAGGATGTCTATACAGAATATGTTTGAGAAGCTCCAGTTAAAAGATGAAAAGAACATTTTAATCCAGGGACTGCCTTCTTCCATCGAAAAGCAGTTTGCCAAATTATCTTATTCAAAAAGTGTTACTCCTCTTCTCCGAAGCCGAAAAATTGATTTTGCACTGGTATTTGCTGTAAATCAGAACCAGCTATGCAATATTCTTTCAGAGGTTTTTACCGCTTTGCATAAAAATAGTAAAGTGTGGATAGCTTATCCAAAGACAGCCAGCAAAATTGCTTCAGACCTTAACCGTGATTGTGCATGGGAAATCTTAACCGAAAATGGTTATGAAAGTACTGAGCAGGTTATACTGGATCATGTCTGGACAGCCTTGCAATTTGCGAAATCAGACCAGGTTCCAGCCACTTTGGTAGCGCTGGACGATGAAGACGAAGCAGACAACTTCGATCGCAGTATTCTGGGTACACCGTTGGTTTTAGAGCAATTATTATCCAAGCATAATAAGGCCAAAGAAATATTTACGGCTTTGTCTCCTTCACACAAAAAAGAATATGTTTCCTGGATAGAAGAGGCAAAAAGAGCCGATACAAAACAAAGAAGGGCGGAAGCCACACTGGAAAGATTGCTTTCAGGCAAATACCAGTTTGCTAAATAACAGATGTCATTTATCAATATCGAGATAAAAGCGAAATGCATTCACCCAAAAAAAGTGAATGCATTTTTATTAGCCCACAATGCTGAATTTATTGGAACCGATCACCAGATCGATACTTACTTTAATGTACCCGAAGGAAGACTGAAACTACGTGAAGGAAATATTGAAAAAGCCCTCATCTTCTATAACCGTCCCGATCGTAAAGGTCCAAAACAATCTGACTTTAACCTGGCTCCTGTAAATGATAGCGTTTTACTAAAATCTGTTTTAACTGCTGCTCTCGGAATTAAAGTGATTGTTGATAAAAAAAGAGAGATCTATTACATTAAAAATGTGAAGTTCCATATTGATGAAGTGCAGGGATTAGGAAATTTTATGGAAATAGAAGCAGGCAATAAAACAGATATCTCAAAAACAAAAGAAGCGCTGCAAAAGCAGTGCGATTATTATATTGAAGCACTTGAAATTAAAGAGGAAGATTTTATTGAAGTAAGTTATAGCGACCTGTTATTGCAAAGATCATTTTAAGATCACAGTGCCCAATTCTTTAGTGATCTGCACTTCAAAATCTTTCAACTGTTTATGTACCTCGATCAGTTTCATTTGTTCTTCAAAGTCTTTTGCGGCAGCCATATCACGCTGGTTTTCTTCAAACATTTTTTTGATCTTTCTTAGTTTGAAATAATTCACACTCATCACAACATCCTGCCGGCTGGTATCCCTGTTAAGGATATTCATATTCTCCATTACCTCATCCCATTTCTGGCTCAGTTCATATTTATTCATAGTGATGTTTACCACCAGGGTTCGCATGGCCTCATCCTCGTAATACATCAGCGTTTTAGCAGTTGGTTCAAGACCTTGCTCATATTGTGACTGGTAGAGATCAAATAATTTTTCGTGCATTGGATCATCGAACTGGAACTGGCTTAGTTCACTAATAATATATTGAGCCATTGTCTGTTCCTCGTCCCATTTTTTCAATCCATGCTCAAGTAAAACTTTTAAAAGATTTTTCTCCTGGGGATCATCTTGGTTAATAAGTGTATTATCATCAAATGCAGTTTGATCATTTTTGGCGGCGTTAAAATTCGTTTCTTCAAACGGTAGTTTCTTCTCATCTTTTGCAATCCTGTCCCGCTTATATTTATTAACGAGATTTGTCATCCCGCTTTCATCGATCTTTAAATGTTCAGCGCATTGCCTGATATATTCCTGCTGCTTTGTAAAATCTTCTGCCTTGCTGATCTTACTCAGCGTCTCGGCCATTTGATTTACTACTTCATTTTTTCTCGTTACATCATTTCCCGCTTCACTCAATAAAACTTCAAGTTGAAAAAGAATAAAATCTTTTTTGGTTGATGCGATAAAATCAATAAATGCTGATCTCCCTATTTTATTTACATAACTATCAGGGTCTTCTTTATCGGGTATCAGCACGAGCCGCACATTCAGTCCTTCTTCAATCGCCATATCCAAACCACGTAAAGCAGCTTTCACGCCAGCCGCATCACCATCATAAATGATCGTAAGGTTATTTGTGTATTTACGCACCAGCCTTAACTGATCGATAGTAAGCGATGTGCCGCCACTGGCAACTACGTTTTCAATTCCTGCCTGGTGCAGGCTGATCACGTCAGTATATCCTTCAACCAATAAACATTCATCTGCTTTATCAATCGCCTGTCTTGCGAAATAGCTTCCATAAAGTATGCGGCTCTTTACATAGATATCATTCTCAGGTGTGTTTATATACTTCGGCGCCTTATCTGCTTTCCCAATTACTCTTGCGCCGAACCCTAAAATTTTCCCGGTATTATTATGAACGGGAAAAATGATACGGCCACGGTAATTGTCCATTAAATTACCATTGCGTTCCACAACAAGACCCGTCTTTAAAAGTAGTTCGCCGTTATATTGTTGTTTGATAGCGGCACCAGCAAATGCATGTCCTGACTGAGGATCATATCCTAATTGAAATTTCTCAATTACATCTTTCCTGAATCCTCTTTCTTCAAGGTAGCTTAAACCATTTGCTTGTCCCTCTTCAGAAGAAAGCAGTTGCTCACTAAAAAATTTTTGAGCGAATGCATTGATGATATAAAGACTATCAGCCGCTAATTGTTGTTGTTTTTGATCATCACTTACAAATGTTTCTTCTATCTCAACATTATACCTTACCGCCAGCCATTTTAGTGCTTCAACATAACTGTATTTTTCATGCTCCATTAAAAAGCTGATGGTATTGCCGCTTTTACCACAGCCAAAACATTTAAATATCTCTTTGGCAGGAGAAACCGTGAACGATGGCGTTTTCTCATTATGAAAAGGACAAACCCCAAGGTAATTAGCACCCCGTTTTTTTAGCTTCACAAATTCGCCTATCACATCAATAATGTCGATGCGGCTGGTTATCTGTTGTATAGTTTGAGGAGAGATCATGTGAATGGGCGGCAAATATCGGGTAAATAAAAAAGGGTTTTGGTGATGAAAGAAAATAAATTAACCGGGAGTATAAACGATTGATTCACTGTTATTTTTTGTCGCGGACCGTAAGCCAATCACTAATAATAATTGTGCAAGGCCGTATGTGATCATTACAGCGACATCGAATATGATGGTTTTCTGATAAAATAAATTAATGGCCAGGATTGCATCAGAAGCAAGGAAAAGTTTCGCCCCGGCTAAGAGGAGGATATTTTTTTTCTCTATATAGTCATATGCATTACCCGCCGCTATGTACATGATAGTTATCACAATCATATAAGCTAACACAGGATATTTTAACTCATGCAGGTTACCCCACACAATATTTAATACCACCGCAGCAATCGTAAGAGGAGTTACCGCAGTGTAAATAAATTTCTTGGTGCTTAAGTATCGGAGAGGCTTTAATTTATTGAAAATGAAAATATAGGTAAGATGTGCAAGCAGAAAGCAACTAAGGCCTGATAAAAAAAATACTTGTCCCTTCCCCAGTAATAAGAGATCTCCAAGCCAGGAAAAAAGGAGTACCACAAATAAAAACCGCTTTTCACTAAACCACGAAGAGGAGATAACAAGCCCGATCAATACAGGCATTAATAAAGCTTTGGTGATCTGCCTGGCCATTTCAATTTCAAGATATATAAACAGGCAATTGGCTGCGAGAACGATTCCGAATAAGATGATCAGCAGTGCGGGCCGGTGGGTTGAACGTTGCATCTGGTAAATTAATTTATTCGTTGTAAAATTTGATAGTTTCCAGGTAAAGGTTCACAGTCTGTAAACTAACTAATGTTTACCTTTGCGCCGCAATAAGTTAATCATGAATAACAAAACAGTTTATATCATTTCAGCAGTTAGAACCCCAATGGGAAGTTTTGGCGGTTCATTAAAAGATCTTTCTGCTCCGCAACTCGGTTCCATAGCTATCAAAGCAGCAGTAGAAAAAGCAGGAATCAAAGCCGGGGATGTTCAAGAAGTTTTAATGGGTTGTGTGTTACAGGCTAATACAGGCCAGGCACCTGCAAGACAAGCCGCGATGCTGGCAGGTTTACCGGCTGAAACAATTTGCACCACGATAAATAAAGTATGCGCAAGCGGTATGAAAGCTATTGCGATAGGAGCACAATCTATTTTGCTGGGTGATGCTGATATTATTGTGGCAGGAGGGATGGAAAGCATGAGCAATGTTCCGTTTTATTCACCCGATATGCGCTGGGGAAATAAATATGGTAATGTGAATTTAGTTGATGGACTTGCGAAAGATGGCCTGACTGATGTATATAAAAATTACGCCATGGGGAATGCGGCTGAACTCTGCGCATCGGAATGCGGCATCAGCCGTGAGCAGCAGGATGAGTTTGCTATAGAAAGTTATAAGCGTAGCCAGGCTGCATGGAATAACGGAAAGTTTTTTGAAGAAGTTGTACCCGTCGCTGTGCCTCAAAGAAAGGGAGAACCGCTTCTTTTTGCAATGGATGAAGAACCGTTCAACGTAAAGTTTGATAAGATACCCGGACTGAAACCAGCATTTATAAAAGATGGTACCGTAACAGCCGCAAATGCTTCAACCATGAATGACGGAGCTGCTGCCGTGGTATTAATGAGCAAAGAAAAAGCGGATGCAATGGGGCTAAAACCATTAGCGATCATTCGCAGTTATGCAGACGCTGAGCAGGCCCCGGAATGGTTTACTACAACACCTTCCCTCGCTGTACCGAAAGCCATAGAAAAAGCGGGTTTAAAAATAAACGAGATTGATTTTGTTGAATTGAACGAAGCATTTTCTGTTGTAGGCATTGTAAATACGCAAAAAATGAAACTAGATCCGGCTAAAGTAAACGTGAATGGCGGCGCCGTATCCCTCGGTCATCCTTTGGGTTGCAGCGGTGCAAGAATTATAGTTACGCTTATCCATGTTTTAAAACAAAATAATGGCCGTTTAGGTGCAGCCGGAATTTGTAACGGTGGTGGCGGCGCAAGTGCAATGGTGATTGAAATTCCAACTGCTGAGGTCTAAATACTAAATACTAAATACTAATATCTAAATCTAAGCGCAGAACTTTCCATTTCATGTACACTTTCAAACTCGCTCTTCCTTCTGATGCAGAAATTGTTTGCGATATCAGCCGCACAACTTTCTATGATACATTTCATGAGCAGAACAAAGCAGAGGATATGCAACTGTTCCTGGATACTTATTTTGTGGTTGAAAATATCCGTAGAGAGCTGTCATCCGAAGGAAACACTTGCATATTAATGTATGAATCCGATCAACTGATTGGTTATGCAAATATGAGAATGCGCCAGCATGTAAGTCTCGGGAACAGAACTGCTGTTGAAATTGGCCGGATCTATATGATAAAAGATAAGATAGGCCGGGGTGCAGGAAATGAGTTGATGAAGCAATGTTTATTAAAAGCAAAGGAAAGCGGGGTTGAAATAGTTTGGTTAGGCGTTTGGGACAAAAATGAAAGGGCGATTTCTTTTTATAAAAAATGGGACTTTGAAAAATTTAGTGAACACGTTTTTATCCTCGGGCACGACGTACAGAACGACTGGCTGATGAAAAAAGAGATAGGTGGGTAAGAATGGAGCTAATAGTTCCAGGGTTCAATGGTTGAATTGTTTAATTGTTTAGTTTCGGCCCATTGGTGCCTTTCAATTAACAATGAAACAATCACGCATGGATACAAGCGGTAACAGGCCATTTTAACAATTTCCCTGTAAGTTTATTCCTGTTTTATCTACATACATAAAATGGTTCTTGGTTATCACAAAGCGTAGGTTATTTTTGACATCTTAAACAGAAACAATGGGTTGGATCATTTTCGCGATTTACATTATTGGCTGGCATGTTGGCTTATACGGAATGTTTAAAAAAATGGGGGTTGAACCCTGGAAGGCCCTGATCCCTTTTTATAATACATGGATCATTGTAGAAAAGTGCAGGATTAAAAAGATATGGTTTTACCTGCAGTTCATTCCGATAGCCGGGCAATTTATTTCTATCTGGATCACTATTATCCTTTCGATGAACTTTGGCAGATTTTCACTCATTGATCATGCGCTGCTGGTGTTGGTTCCCTTTATTTACATGCCTTATCTCGGTTATTCGCCGGATGTAAGATGGGCAGGCCCTGATGCACTCAAACGATATAAAAAGTCAGCCGCCCGGGAATGGGTTGATGCAGCGGTTTTTGCAATAGTTGCGGCCACCTTAATCCGTACTTTTATTTTTGAGGCATACACTATCCCCACACCCAGTATGGAAAGGACCTTACTGGTGAATGACTTTCTTTTCGTAAACAAAATGAGTTACGGACCGCGGTTACCGCAAACACCGCTGAGTTTTCCTTTTGTTCATAATACAATGCCTTTTTCCCAGACTACCCCGTCTTATTTAAAATGGATCCAACTGCCATATAAGCGCATTGGTGGCTTCACTAAAGTAAAAAGGAATGATGTAGTGGTATTTAATTTTCCTGCAGGGGATACCATTATCAATCTACCTGAGTATGGTTCCAAGCAACCTTATTATGATGTGCTTCGTCAACAGTTTAAAGGAAACCGGGAGGTGCTCATGTCTAATTTTCCGATACTGGTTCATCCAATGGATAAAACCGATAACTATATCAAGCGCTGCGTTGGTGTTTCAGGAGATATTATCCAGGTGAAGGAAGGAATTTTATATGTGAATAACCAGCCAGGGTTTGTGCCGCCGGGATCACAGAAAGATTACCTGATAGAGACAACGGGTCAGCCTCTAACGGCAGATTTTATTAAAGATGAATTAGGAATTGATCTTGATAATGACCAGGATCAGAGCTACACACAGATCAGCGGCGCCAATACTTTTGTCATTAATACTACACCCGAAGGTTTGGAAAAAATAAAGAAACAGCCTAACATAAAATCAATACAGCCCTATGTGGATAATACGCATGGGTTAACCTGGCCGAATGAAGATGTTAATTTTCCGTGGACCGTTGATAATTTCGGCCCTGTGCAAATTCCTAAACAAGGACAGGTGCTGAATCTGACCCCGCAGAATATTGAAATGTATCGCCGGCTGATCACCGTTTATGAACATAATACACTTGAAGAAAATAACGGGCAGTATCTCATTAATGGTAAACCTGCAAACCAGTACATTTTAAAATATAATTATTACTGGATGATGGGAGACAACCGTCATCGTAGCCAGGACAGCCGTTTCTGGGGTTTTGTACCGGAAACCCATGTTGTGGGGAAAGCTTCCCTGATATGGTTTAGCTGGAACAAAGGGCCACGGTGGAACCGCTTGTTTAAAAGTATCAAATAACTTATCTTCATTTACCGATAAGGGTCCCCGCAGCTAAGCGCAGCGGGGACTTTTTTTATCTAAAAAATTAGTAATGAACCACCAGAAATATCAATTTGAATTCGAGGTCTACGATTCCAGCGATAATTTAAACGACGACGATAAGAAGCTGCTGATGCAAGCAAGAAAAGTAACAGAAAATGCCTATGCTCCATACTCAAACTTTTTCGTGGGGGCAGTTGCAAAACTTGAAAATGGAGAGCAGGTCACGGGCACAAACCAGGAGAATGCCAGCTATCCTGTTGGCATGTGCGCCGAACGTGTATTGCTGGCTGGCGCATCTTCTTTATTTCCAAAAGTTCCCGTTCAAACTATTGCAATCAGTTATCATAATAACAATGGGGAAAGCAACCGCCCCGTTTCGCCCTGCGGCATGTGCAGGCAGGCTTTACTTGAGTATGAAGAGCGTGTTAAACATCCGATTCGTTTAATACTGGGGGGCTTGGAAGGTAAAATTTACGTGATACCTCGTGCAAGCATGTTATTACCATTAAGTTTTACCGCTTTAGATATGGAGTGATTAAATTTTAAGTTAGTGGCATAAAAAATGTTGATTAACAGTACAATCTTCAACCATGGGTTTGATCGTTCAGTTATTTTTAAACGCAGGCGTCTTAATGCTGCTTGCGCATTTTATGCCGACTATCAAGGTTCGCAGTTTCGGAACCGCTTTAGCCGTCGCCTTTATTGTAGGAATTCTTGATGCAACAGTTGGCTTTCTGCTCAGGCTTCCTTTAAATATTATTACACTAGGACTTTTATCTTTCCTGGTAAGGTTAATCGTTACAGCAATTGTTCTTAGAATAGTGGATTATTTTTTCAGGGGATTTGTATTGAAAAATTTCACAGCCGCATTCATCCTCGCCGTATGCATGGCGCTTGTGGGAACAATCTTTCAAAATATTTTTTATTAGCAAAAGCAATAACAAATTAGGAATTAAGAATTAAGAATGAGGAGGACCTGCATTGAGAATGATCATTCTAATTCCTAATTTGTCACTCGGAATTCATCATTCAGAATTCATCATTCATAATTCCTCATAAACTATCTCTACGTCCGTCTCCGGGTGCGCAACACATGTAAGTATGTAACCTTTTTCAAGATCTTTATCAGTCAAAACTTCATTTACGCTCATACTTACTTTTCCCGATTTACAAATAGCGATGCAGGAACTGCATCGGCCTCCACGGCAGCTATAAGGAAGTTCTATGTGATGAGATAATGCAGTCGTTAAAATACTATCAGGCTGTGAAACCTGTAACGAAATCTTTTTTTTCCTGTAAATAATGTTTACCGTTTTCGGAGTTGTATCAACCAGTTTGAATACAGGTAAAGGATCAATCACAAAATTTTCTTTCTTGACCTGTTCTTTTAAGTAACCCATCAATCGTAAAGTAAATTCGACCATCGTCATGAATAGCTTTGGTCCGCAGGTATAAAATAATACTTCGGCGGATTTCACTTCCTGCTGTATTATTTTCTCCAGCAAATTATTATTTAGTCTCGAAGGGAAATGAATATGCTCTTTTGGAGAACTAAAAAGATAGATGATGTTTAAACGGTCAGGATGCTTCGTTTTTATTAATTCTAATTCATCCTGATAAATAATATTCAATTCATTTTTATTCTGATAAATCAGTAATACAGTGGTTTCCGGAAAAAACTGCATCGCCTCTTTTATTAAACTGTAGATGGGTACGATTCCGGTTCCTGCTGCAATAAAAACATATTCTTTAACAGCTGTTTCCGGTAATGTGAACCGCCCGGCAGGAGGTAAGGCTGTTAGTGTATCACCCGGATGAAAATGATCAAAAAGTAATCTTGAAAATTCTCCGTTCTCTTTTCGTTTAACGGTGATAAATAAATGCGGGTCAATACCAGGCGATGAGCCTAATGAATAGGAGCGTCTTACTTCTTTATCATAAATAGTAAAAAGAAAAGTTAGAAACTGGCCCGATCTGTAATGAATCTGCACCGGATCTTGCAGTTCGAGAAAAAAAGTTTTTACATCCGCGGTTTCCTGTCTTACAGAAATGATCTTAAAGTGTAAGCGGTTTTCCGTCCCTTCCATTTTAGAATAATGTCTGAACGCCATGGGCGATTTTAAACTCATGTTCCAGCAGCCATCGTTTTCTCCAGAGGCCGCCGGCGTAACCGGTTAATGCAGAATTAGAGCCAATAACACGGTGACAAGGGACAATGATGGCGACTTTGTTTTTACCATTAGTGCTGGCCGCCGCCCTGATCACTTTAGGATCACCAAGTCGTTTTGCAAGGTCCATATAACTGATAGTTCTTCCATAGGGGATATCAAGCAGTTCACCCCAGACCCGCTGCTGAAAATCGGTACCATCCTGTGCGATGGGGACATTAAACTCGCGACGATTGCCATTAAAGAATTCTATTAACTGTTCTGTGCACTGATGCATAACTTCCGAAATACCCGGTTCGCCATGTACCAGTTGTTCCGTATTATCCACGAAACTTAGTTCGCAGATATAATGATCGGTGCCACCCATTTTTAGCAGGCCAATGGGGCTCTCATAATATGTGTAATAAATATCCATTTAGTTTTAACCGGCCTGCTGTCCATTATCGACCGGCTTATCGATACCTAATAAAATTACCTGTTTATTTTTATCATACACGCCTAAAACCAGGCATTCACTAAAAAAGGTCGCTATTTGTTTCGGCTGAAAGTTGACTATAGCTACTATCTGCTTTCCCTGGAGTTGCTCTTTCGTATAATGATCTGTTATTTGCGCCGATGATTGTTTAATACCCAACGGGCCAAAGTCTATAGTTAACTGGTAAGCAGGCTTTTTTGCAGCAGGAAAATCTTTAACTTCAATTATGGTTCCGGAGCGGATATCGATCTTCGTAAAATCATCCCAGGTAATCATGTAAATATTTTTTTAAAAATAACCATTATGAAACCGGGTATACAAATTTTTCTCATCGTTGAGATTAATGCAGGTTTTCTATTGGATAACTAAAAATAAAAAACAACGAACAAATGAAAAGAACCGCAACAGCCGAATGGAATGGCTCTGGTAAAGAGGGCAGTGGCCACTTAACTACGCAAAGTGCAGTATTACAGCAAACCCAATACTCGTATAATTCGCGTTTTGCAGAAGGAAAAGGAACCAACCCTGAAGAATTAATCGCTGCTGCTCATGCAGGATGTTTTAGCATGAAGCTGAGCTTTGTTTTGGGTGCTGCTGGTTTTACTCCTGAAAGTATACAAACCACTGCAGAAGTAACCCTGGAAGAAGGAAAGATCGTTTCCTCGAACTTGAAATTACAGGCAAAAGTGCCGGGTATTACAAAGGAAAAATTTGATGAGTGTGCAAATGAAGCAAAACAAAACTGCCCTATAAGTTTATTGCTGAATACGCAGATCAATTTAGAGTCTGAACTGACTTCATAAAAAATTCTAAATTCTAAATACTAATCTCTAAATTCTAATTGAACGTCCTGCTCGTTAGAATTTAGAGATTAGTATTTAGTACTTAGATATTAGTATTTAGAATTTTACCACACTTACTGATCCAATAATTCTATCAGTTTTTTTAATTCTTCCTGCTTATATAAATTCTCGGGTTCTTCAAAGCATTTGCCCAGCTCTTCAATAAGTAATTGAATGATCCTTTTATGCGATTGTGGTTTGAAATAAAAAGGTGTGATGGGAACAGCGATGCGTTTAAAATATGCTTCGAGATCTTTATTTGAAAAAGCAACACCGCTTGATGGATCTACATAAAAAATAATATTCTCTCTTGGGTTTTCCTCGGAAATTTCTTCATCCGCGGAAGGACTAAAAAAAGCCAGTACAAATTGCCTGGGGATATTAATAACCTTAACAGGAATATCCAGCAGCTCACCTAATATCAGGTATAAAATTCCATTGGAGATAGCATTACCTTTTTTGCTTTGCAATACTTTATGTAAAAGAAAATGGTCGGGATTGGAATAATCCATATCCACACCTTTCAGGTTATAATAATTGTAAAGAATACTGGAAATCACATTTGCCTGTTCAAGCGGGGTTAGAAAACTGTTGAGCTCAAGCCATACATTTCGGCGGATCTTCTCAATCTCCTGTAAGACTGGCGCTGTCTGCAAATCTGGATACTGGAATTTAGCTACGAGGAGTGTACCCAATAAAAGATCGTGATAAGCACTGTCCCGCCATTCTGTAAGGTCCTGTACAAGATCAGAATAATGCAGGCGGTGGATCAGCATTTCAATTCTTTCCTGAACCTCGTTGCTGGTAGTTGTTTCCCAGAGATTTTCCAGGTTGGGAATGATATTTTTACCGAACCCTACAATTCTCTCTGATACCGTCGTGAACACTTCCTGGTCGGGATCATCAATCAGGTGAAACAATGCTGATATTTCATTGGTCTCTCTCATAACATATCCTTTTCTTCTTCTAATCCTGCATATTGTATACCATTCAACTTGCGTACCATTTCAAAGCACTATCAAACTAAATTATTTTTTCTAAAATGCCGGGTATTTAGTTATTCAGCTGTTGTTAATATCATTATAACAAACAGGCACATAAGACTCACAAAATTACCTATGTGCCTTATGTGCCTATGTGGTAAATAATTCCGGTTGGTTTTATTTTGCTTTTCTTCTCGCAGATTTCTTCGGCGGATTCGCCTTTTGATCCTCGATCACTTTCTTAACCTCTTCAATCGTTAAGTCTGTTGCTTTTTCCTGTTGATCTTTGGAGAGTTTATAATTTCGCAATCCCTGTTTTATATAAATACCATAGGGGCCACGTAATAATTGTATTTTTTCTTTTTCAAAAACCTTCACTGTTCTTTCGTCTTTAGCTTTCCTCTTTTCTTCTATCAGCGGGGCAATTTCTTCTAATGTTACCGTGTAGGGATCCATTTCTTTATTCAGCGAATAAAACTTTTTATCGTGGGCTGCATAAGGGCCAAACCGCCCAATGTTTACACTCACATCGCTGTCTTCAAACTGGCCCAGCATTCTCGGCAGTTTAAACAGTTCCATCGCTTCATCTAAATTTATTGTTTCAATGCTTTGGTCCTGTTTCAGTTTTGCGAAGCGTGCCTTTTCTTCTTCTGTCGTATCGCCTATCTGTACCATCGGGCCATAGCGGCCCATTCTTGCGATTACTTTTTTACCAGATACAGGATCAGTTCCAAGACTTCTTTCACCAACGGCACGTTCTGCATTTTCAAGCGTTTCCTCCACATCTTTTTTAAATGGATGATAAAAATGATCAACCATTTTAGCCCATTGCTGTTTTCCCTGCGCTATCTCATCAAATTCTTCTTCTATTCTCGCTGTAAAGCGATAATCCATTATATCATCAAAATGCTTGTTCAAAAAATCTGTTACAACCAACCCAAGATCTGTTGGAAAGAGCTTCGATTTTTCAGCACCCGTATTTTCCTGCTCTGTTTTTTTTGCGATAACGTCATTCTTCAATACCAGAACCCTGAAGTCTCTTTTAATACCTTCTTTATCCCTTTTTTCAACATAACCTCTTTTTAAGATCGTGCTGATAGTAGGCGCATAAGTAGAGGGGCGCCCGATACCCAGTTCTTCCAGTTTTTTTACGAGTGAAGCCTCTGTATAGCGTGGTGCAGGTCTTGTAAATCGTTCGATAGCCGTTAATTCTTTCAAGTCTAACGATTGGCCCACGGCTAATGCAGGTAACATGCCCTCGGTTTCTTCCTCGTCTGTTATTTCATCATCATCCTTATCTTCTGAATAGGCTTTTAAAAACCCGTCAAACTTCAGCACTTCACCCTGGGCAGTAAGCTCTGAATTATTGGTTGATATACTGATTTTAGCAATTGTTTTTTCGAGTTCGGCATCGGCCATTTGTGAAGCGATCGTTCTCTTCCAGATCAGTTCATACAAACGTCTTGTATCTGCATCTTCTATCGAAGAATTCTCCATGTACGTTGGTCGAATGGCCTCATGCGCCTCCTGCGCATTTTCTGATTTATTCTTGTACTTGCGAAGCTGCACATAGCGGTCGCCGAATTGTTTTCCAATTTGCCCTTTGATATCATCGATCGCGGTTTCACTCAGGCTCACACTGTCAGTACGCATGTAGGTGATCTTACCGCTTTCATATAATTTTTGAGCAAGTACCATTGTTTTACTAACGCCATAACCCAGTTTGCGGCTTGCTTCCTGTTGTAAAGTGGAAGTGGTGAACGGGGCAGAAGGTGACTTTTTCGCAGGCTTAACCTGGATGTCTTTTACTGAATATTTTGCGCCCTTACAACTTTCGAGGAATTTCTCAGCTTCTTCGTCATTTTTAACCCTGTTTCCCTCTGCTTTAAAACTGACGCTTTTATTATTAATGTCTTTAGCAGCGAAGAAAGCTTCAATCTTAAAATTGCTAGCTGCTTTAAAAGCATTGATCTCCCGTTCTCTTTCCGCTATTAATCTTACTGCGACACTCTGCACCCTGCCGGCGCTCAACGAGTTCTTCATGCTGATCTTTTTCCACAAAACCGGGCTTAGCTCAAAACCCACGATACGGTCAACGATTCGGCGTGCCTGCTGGGCATTTACAAGGTTCATATCCAGTAACCGGGGATTATCAACCGCTTTTTTAATTGCAGGCTTTGTAATCTCATGAAAAACAATGCGTTTTGTTGTCGAAGGGTCAAGTCCCAAAACTTCGCATAAATGCCAGCTGATCGCTTCTCCTTCACGGTCCTCATCCGTCGCCAGCCATACTTCACCAGATTTTTTGGCAACTGCTTTCAATTCCTTAACGACCTTTTGTTTTTCTTCGGGAACAATATAATTGGGCTTATAATTATGCTTTACGTCGATACCCATATCGCCTTTGTCAAGGTCGCGGATATGGCCATAACAGCTCTTTACCTCGAAATCTTCGCCTAAAATTTTTTCTATGGTCTTGGCCTTTGCAGGTGACTCAACGATCAGTAAATTCTTTGCCATTCAGTTTATAATTCAAAATTCAAAAGTCAGGATTCAAAAGAAAAAGCGGGTCAAATTTTTGACTTTTGACTTTTGCCTTTTGAATTTCCAACCTTGCAATATTAGTTTAAACGGTGAAAACGCAAAAAAACGGCCAGATGAAGTCTTCGAAAAATAGTATCTTTTTAATATCTGGCCTGATTTTCAGTCATATAATGCTGACAAGCTCGTCTTATCTAATTTTACTTTATGAAAGTGGTTTTAATTGGTTCGGGGAACGTGGCAACGGTCCTGGCTCATAAGATGGTTAAAGGCGGGAACAGTATTATCCAGGTTTTTAGCCGCAATACAGGCAATGCACAAGAGCTGGCCGCCTCTTTAAATGCAACCTTTATTAATGACATCACCTTATTGAATCCTGAAGGTGATATTTATATCCTTGCTGTTAGTGATGATGTGTTGCCCATATTAAGTAAAGAAATTTATCTCGATACCAAACTCGTTGTTCATACAACTGGTTCTGCTTCCATCCATATCCTGGAGCCTGTTTCAAAAAACTATGGTGTTTTATATCCCTTGCAGAGTCTCCGGAAAAATAAGCTTGATGCCGCCGTGCCATTATTAATTGATGGTTCAGATGAAAAAATACTGGAAACCATACGCTCTTTTGCTGAAACACTTTCACCCGCTGTTGAATACGCAGGAGATGAGCAAAGATTGAAATTACACGTAGCTGCGGTCTTTGTTTCCAACTTCGTTAATCATTTGTATGCACTGGGTGAACGTTTTTGTGATATGGAAGAACTTCCGTTTAATATACTCTATCCCTTAATTGAAGAGACCGCTACGAGGCTGAAAGAATTTTCTCCAAATAATATGCAAACCGGCCCGGCTGTAAGAGGCGATGGTGTAACTATTAATGCGCATGCTGAAATTTTATCAGCCTATCCTAATCTTCAAAAAATTTATCTGGAGCTTACGGAAAGCATCATCAATTTCAGCAGGGTAAAATAAAAACATCATTACGGGTATTGCAATTTCAATTCGGAAACGCTACCTTAACACAGCCTGCTTTTTATTCAACCCTGGCAGAAATTCAATTCATTGTAAGACCTTCCGCTTCCCTTTATTTTACTTCGTCTGTTCTTCCAGCCGGCTGGCGATTATTACCATGGTATTAAAATACTGGCACAAATTTTTGTCCTCTTAATGAAACAAGATTTATGTATACGTATAAAGAGCCACGCAAGAACGAAAGCCCGGATAATAAATCAAATGATCCTGAACATATAAATCATGCGTTGGAGCAGTCAGAAAAAGATATTGCAGGTGATGCTGACCTCAGCATCCATAGTCCGAATGATGATTTGGATGAAGGTGAAACCGCACGGTTAGGAGAGGATAAAACAGATTTGGTCTAATTACCCGTTAAGCCATTTATTTTTGAGAACCGCTTTTTAATTGCAATCAGTTGCCTGTCGTTTAAAGAAGAGGTTTTTTGCAAGACTTGTAAAAAATAATCGATCTCTTCTTTACTTGCCGGGCATCCTGTATTTACACCGGCTTTCATGTGCGAATCTGCGAGCAGTTTCCCATCTTCATCAAAAACCAGCCAGAAAGGAATACCTCCATTATCGCCGCCATATTCTTTCATGATATCCATTGCGCCGGGATTCTCAAGCGCTTTTTTCTCATTGGTTTCCATCACATCCAAATGCCGGATCACATAATTATCATTAAATAATTTTCTGCAGCTTTCATCGTTCATCGCAGTATCCATTTTATGGCACCAGCCGCACCAGGATGCATGAAAGATCACGAACACTTTTTTATTTTCTTTTGCAGCTTGTTTATAAGCAGATCTTAAAATATCCTGCGCTGCTTCGGGAGAAGACTGGGCCACTGAGCTTAAACTTATTGAGCTTACCATTGCAAAATATAGGAGATATTTCATGTCCGGAGGTTTACGGTAAATTACCATTTTAATCAGTCATTTTTCTAAAATAATATTCCAGTGCCGATGCATTCGACTGGCAATGGGAAGCGACTACAGATAGCGGCAAAACATGGAAACAAAACTGGCTTATTCATTACCAGTGCGAAAAACAAGGTTAAATAACTAAGCTCTTATAATTTTGCAGCTTATTTTTACGCCATGAGCAAAGTAAAAGTGGGTCTTGTGCAAATGAGTTGTGAGCAGGATAAAGCTGCCAATTTAAAAAAGGCAATACAGAAAATAAAAGAAGCTGCATCAAAAGGCGCACAGGTTATTTGCCTGCAGGAACTTTTCACATCTTTATATTTTTGCGATACAGAAGACTACGACAATTTTAACCTGGCCGAGTCCATTCCCGGGCCATCCACGGATGCTCTTTGTACTGTAGCGGCTGAACTGGGAGTGGTAATCATTGCTTCACTATTTGAAAAAAGAACCCAGGGTATTTATCATAATACGACCGCCGTAATTGATGCAGACGGAACTTACCTCGGTAAATACAGGAAGATGCACATCCCTGATGATCCTGCTTTTTATGAGAAATTTTACTTTACTCCCGGCGATCTTGGTTATAAAATATTCAAAACAAAATTTGCAAATATTGGTGTGCTCATCTGCTGGGATCAATGGTATCCTGAAGCTGCGAGGATCACTGCGCTAATGGGGGCAGAGATTTTATTTTATCCAACCGCTATTGGATGGGCCACTGCACAGGATGAAGGAACAAACCTGGAACAATACAATGCATGGCAAACTATTCAGCGCAGTCATGCCATCGCAAATGGTATTCATGTAGTGAGTGTTAACCGTACTGGTTTTGAGCAAAATGGTGCGATGAAGTTCTGGGGCGGATCATTCGTGGCAAATCCTTTCGGTAAAATATTATACCAGGCTTCTCATGATAACGAAGAAACACATGTTGAAGAATTGGATATTTCTGCAACAGACAGGTATCGCACCCACTGGCCATTTCTCCGGGACAGGCGCATCGATTCTTACGACCCGATCACAAAGCGATATATTGATTAATATTTTGCGATTAGCTGCCATCTAACTTTTAATTTCAACGCAAAATGATCACACCTGCCACGCCCCGTGAACTCGGTTATTACTTTCCTGCAGAATTTGCCAGGCATGAAGCGACCTGGCTGAGCTGGCCCCATAAAGAAGCTTCATGGCCCGGAAAAATTCATAGTATTTATCCGGCTTATGTAGAATTTATAAAAGAACTCACCCTTAGCGAAAAGGTTTGCATTAATGTAAATGATGAGGCAATGAAAACATTTGCCGTAAAGCATTTACAGGATGCTAATATTGATATGGACCGCGTTAACTTTTATTTTCATCCAACGAACGATGCATGGTGCCGGGATCATGGCCCCGCATTTTTGATCAATCCATCTGCAGAACAAAAAAAAGTAATTGTTGACTGGGATTATAACGCCTGGGGAAATAAATATCCGCCGTATGACCTGGATGATGTGATCCCTACCAGTATTGCAAAACACTATGATATTCCTGTATTTTATCCCGGTATTATCATGGAAGGAGGGTCAGTAGAATTTAACGGTGAAGGAACTATTTTAACTTCTACTGCCTGTCTGCTGAATCCAAACCGTAATCCTCATTTAAACCAGGACCAGGTTGAAAAATATTTAATGGATTATTATGGTGCAGCGCAAATATTATGGATTGATGAAGGAATCATCGGTGATGATACAGATGGCCATATCGATGATACGGTTCGCTTTGTTAATAGTGATACGGTGATCACGGTGATCGAAGAAGATAAGCATGATGAAAATTTTGAGTTGCTGCAGGATAATCTCCAACAATTAAAAAGGATGCGGCTGATAAACGGGAAACAATTAAATATTGTTGAACTTCCCATGCCCGAATGTATAACCTATGAAGAGCAGCGGTTACCTGCTTCTTATGCTAATTTCTATATTTCGAATAAGTCTGTGATCGTTCCAACTTTCCGATGCAGCCGCGATGAAAAAGCGCTTAACATTATTCAGTCTTGTTTTTCAGGCAGGAAAGTAGTTGGCATTGATTCAACAGACCTGATCTGGGGCCTTGGCAGCTTTCATTGTTTGAGTCAGCAGGAACCGGCGGTGTAGCGATGTACGATGTACGTGCGCCGCAAGATAACTTAACAAGCGCTTAATTACCCTGATTTTCGATCTGTCGTACATCGTACACCGTACATTAAATTACACGGTACATCAAAATTCATTTTCTTTTCATCACTAAGTAAACTCCCGCTATCATCATTACTGCACCCGCAAGTCTCGTTAAATTAATTGTTCTTATCGTACTATGAAATAAACCAAATTGGTCAATCAGTAACGCCGAAAATATTTGCCCTGTTACAACTAAGGCAATCGCATTTCCAACTCCTAATTTTGGCGCCACAAAAGTGATCATAATAACATAGGACGCCATTACTAATCCGCCTGCATAGCTGAATGCCGGCGCTTTACTTAATTGCGCAAGACTGGGAAGCGGTGTCCTCGTGATCAGCAAATAAGCACTGGTAAGAATAAGCGCCACTATAAATACCATGATGCCGGTTATAAAAGGGCTGCCAACGGTTTTCCCAAACGCGGTGTTAGTGGCTGCCTGAACAGGTATCAATGCACCTGTAAAGAAAGCCAGCAGGATATAAATTGCATTATTATTCATACCGCTAAGGTAAAAAACCACTCTGTAATCTTTCATGGAAGTCCTTATATTTATAGATAACTATTTCCAATTACCACGCTAATGCACTGCTGTATGAAAAAACTCATTTGTCTTTTTCTCCTCGTTTCTTTTTCGCTCACTCATCTTAATGCACAGTCAAAAAATGGCTGGACAAATTTGTTCGACGGTAAAACACTCAACGGCTGGAAGCGACTTGCAGGTACCGCGGATTACCAGGTGCAGAACGGAGAAATTGTAGGAACAACAGTTACCAACCCAGGCAATACTTTTTTAGTTACGGAAAAAGAATTCAAAGATTTTATTTTGGAGATGGATGTAAAGATCGAGGATACCAGCAGCAACTCCGGCGTTCAGGTGAGAAGTCATTATGATCCTGCCGGCCATGGAGGTAAAGGACTGGTTTATGGGAAGCAGTTCGAGATCGATCCCTCTTCAAGAAAATGGTCCGGCGGTATTTATGATGAGGGCCGGCGTGACTGGTTATATCCTTCCTCTTATAATCCAAAGGGCCAGAATGCTTTTAGAGTGGGAGAGTACAATCATATAAAAATGGAAGTTATTGGTAATGAAATGAAAACATGGATCAATAATATCCCTGTTGCTTATGTGGTTGATACGATGGATAAAACCGGGTTTATCGCTTTACAGGTGCATGCCGTCAGCAACCCGAAATTCGCTGGCGAAAAAGTTCATTATAAAAATATCAAAATTAAAACCACGGGTTTGCAACCAACATCTTTTCCTCCCGGCATTTATGTGTTCAGTAATGTATCCAACACATTAACCGGTTATGAAAAAAGAGATGGATGGAAATTATTATTTGATGGGAAAACTTCGAATGGCTGGGTAAGTGCAGGAAGAAAAGTATTTCCTGCCAAGGGCTGGGCCGTAAAAGACGGAACATTAAATGTTGCATCTGCCGGAGGAACAAATGAGCCCAGCGGCGGCGATATTATTACTACTGATAAGTATTCAGTGTTCGATCTTTCATTCGATTTTAAAATGAGCACAGGCGCCAACAGCGGTTTAAAATATTTTGTTACGGTTGAAGATAATAAGCCGGGATCAGCATTGGGACTAGAGTTCCAGGTGCTTGATGATAAAGTGCATCCTGATGCAAAGTTAGGCCGTGATGGTGACAGAACCCTTGCTTCACTGTATGATTTAATTCCGGCAAAAAAACAGGAGCGTTTTATTCATCCTATCGGACAATGGAATACGGGCCGTGTTGTTGTATATCCAAACAATCATGTAGAACATTATTTAAACGGAATAAAAGTCCTTGAATACGAAAGAGGCTCGCAGGCATTTCGTGATGTCGTTGCTTTAAGCAAGTTTAAAAATGTAAAAGATTTTGGAGAAACACCGGCAGGATATATTTTACTGCAGGACCACGGGCATGATGTAAGCTTTAAAAATATTAAAATCAAAACACTGCAAAATCAAAAGTAAAAATTCAAAAGGGTTCCCTGTATTTTTTTGACTTTTTAATTTTGAATTTTGACTTCTTCAAGCCTTTAGCGAAAACAAAATAACTCATGCAAAGAAGAGACTTC
The DNA here is from genome assembly GCA_028288595.1 of Chitinophagaceae bacterium. GTDB lineage: Bacteria > Bacteroidota > Bacteroidia > Chitinophagales > Chitinophagaceae > JAQBNK01. Next base: position 35,955 of record JAQBNK010000048.1, on the reverse strand, counting down.
ATCAAAAACACTTCCCTCGCTACTGCAGGGATAACCATTCTCAACTTTCCTGTCTTCGGGAAAAATGCTCCGAGCAACAAAGTTGTTTTAGCAATGATGGGAGTAAACAGCCGCGGCGCTTATCTCACCGAATCATTTTCAAAATTGCAGAATGTAGAGATCGCCTATATCTGCGATGTAGAAGATGGCGCCATTAAGAATGGATTAAAGCCTTTTGCAAATGCTGCAAGAAAACCAACGGTTGTAAAAGATATTCGTAAGCTGGTTGCACAAAAAGATTTTGATGCATTGGTGATCGCAGCGCCTGACCACTGGCACGCACCCGCCGCCATATTAGGTGTTACGCATGATAAACATGTGTATGTAGAAAAACCCTGCGGGCATAATCCTTATGAAGGCGAGTTGCTTTCGCAGGCCATGGTGAAATATAACAAACTCGTGCAGATGGGTAACCAGCGCCGTTCATTTCCAACCTTGCAGCAGGCTGCATTGGATGTGCGTAACGGTATTATAGGAAATGCTTACATGGGTAAAGCATGGTATACGAATAACCGCAAATCGATCGGGATTGGAAAAGTTATACCCGTACCGTCTACGCTTGATTTTGATCTCTGGCAGGGGCCGGCTCCGCGAAGAGAATACAAAGACAATCTCGTTCATTATAACTGGCACTGGTTCTGGCACTGGGGTACTTCTGAAACATGCAACAATGCAACACACGAAGTAGATTGCTGCCGTTGGTTCTTAGGAGTAGATTACCCGACAAAAGTTACTTCTGCCGGTGGACGTTATGCTTTTAAAGATGACTGGGAAACACCCGATACACAAAATGCATCTTTTGAATTTGGTGATAAAGCTACTATCACATGGGAGGGCCGCAGTTGCAGTAATTTTCCCGTAGAAGGCTCGGGTCGCGGTTTTGTTATTTATGGTGATAAAGGGACGCTGGTAAACGATGGTAACGGTAACTATAAGATCTTCGATACTGCGAGGAAACTGATGAAAGATATTAAGGCTGATATTAAGGCAGACCCTAATAATCCGGTAAGCGCCAGCGGCGATCTTGAACTCTATCATTTCCAGAACTTTATCGATGGCATCCGTGGTGATGCAAAGATCAATTCACCGGTTACAGAAATGCAGAAGTCAATACTGCTTTGTCATCTTGCAAATATTGCACAGCGCACCGGCCGGACCTTGCATTGCGATCCTTCGAATGGTCATATTTTAAATGACAGGGATGCGATGAAATTATGGAGAAGAGAATATGAGAAAGGGTGGGAGCCGATGATTTAAACTATGAAGTGATATTAGTAATGAAGCATTATTAAGAATGGATCAGTGTTTCTTTAGCTCAGAAATTTTCTAAAATGTTAGTCATTTTAAAATAGCCTAAATGAATTGTGTCTGGCGTTGATGCATGTTCAGACACTTCAATAGTAAATTTTTCTTTCATGGCAAGAGGCAACAGGTCTTCTATCTCGTAAGCGTCGTCTACATCTATGCCGTATTTATCATCCACATGCGAATGCGCATTTTCGAAACCGGTATGTTTATAAAAAGCAGTTTGTTTTGATTGATGAATAGCACCGGCCAGGTCTTTAGCCGCAACTATGATTTTGTAATGATATTCTTCAAACTCATTTCTTTTGTAGCCGCCCAGATTTATAAAAAATAGTTTAAGCCCGCTTGTTTTTTCACCGCCATTCATTTTAGGAACCACCTTTACCGAATATTGATCGATGGCTGTTACTTCCCGCCAGGCGTCCACATGTATTTTATTTGTTTCGGGCCACGAAGCAATAATACCGGGAACGAGTTCACTTAGTTTATTTGCCACACCGAAAAAAATGTCATGCTGTTCAGTATGCCTGCCGGAAGGTTTGCAGCCTGTCAATACCATGAAAAGTTTTAGGGTTTGATGAGATAGATCATTCATGGTTAGTCGTTTTCTTCGAGTAAGTTTTTAAAAGAAGAAAGCACCATGCCCCAATTCTTTTCCGAATGTGCCTTTGCCTCTTCAGTTTCGTTTTTGTCCTGTGATAAAACAATAGATGCGTGGCCATTTTTATCTGCCAGGTCAATAGTAACAGTGTGATAATTTTCAGGAATATCATCCATGCCGGATAGCGGGCTAAAATGAGTGTATTGTAATTTTTGACCCGGTATGATCTTTAGAATTTCACCTTTGTCTTCATAAGGCTTTCCTTTCCATTCTCCCTTCCAAATTATTTTACTCCCTTCTTTCCATTCCGATACAACCGTTGTTCCAAACATGTATTTTTTTATCATGACCGGGTTTATCAAGGCGTCCCAGGCTTTATCAACAGGTGCGTTAACTACTATTTCTGCTTTTGCTATAAGATTGTTACCCGGCATAATAATAATTTTATTCTTCGTAGATTTTAAAAATTCGTTTTACCAGGGAGACAATTGTAGTTGCAATAATAGCACCGCAACATGCGACAAAGATGTCTTTTTGCGCATCCCAGATATCACCCTGTGTTCCCAGGTAAGAATCGCCATGGGCCTTAAAAAAGAAGTCTGCAACTGCCCACTCAATTAATTCATAAAAAGCGCTTACGGAAAGTGTTATTTCTATTGGCAATAACCACGCAACCCACCTCGGATATTTCAACCATTTTAAAAACATCTCCCGCATAGGGTAGGCAAGTAAGAACCCGAAACTAAAATGTACAATCCGGTCATAGTGGTTTCTGCTGGTATTAAAAAGATCCTTCAGCCAGTAACCAAACGGGTTTTCAGCATAAGTATATTTCGATCCATAGACATGCAGGCACAGGTAAATGCAAATCAGTAAATAACTAAGATCGCTGAACTGGTATTTTTTATAAGACAGCACGAGGAAGAAAATAAAAATAAACGTCAGGGTGTTTTCCAGCATCCAGTTAGCAACATCTGTAGTACCTATAAGTGAATTGGCCCATGCAAGAATAAATGCAAGAATAAAAAAGAATAGCCAGGGGTTTCTCCTGAGCTCAACTCTCTGTTTTGATATAGCGATAGTAAAACTCATGGATTATTCATGCTTCATATTAATTCCCCAGATCAACCAAAATATCCAGGTTAAGATAGTAATTATCGCGATCGTAAAAGGAAACCAGAATGCGATAAGCGCAAACAGGCTATAAAGTATAAATGCAAAATACCCGTATTTAATATTTTTATGAACTACCAAAGCTGCTTCTTCATTTTTATATAATTTATCCTTCAGGGCCGTTTTACCTATCATGATCCAGCCAACTGCCTGGAACGCTACGGTTGCATTGTACAGCACCACTGCAGGGGCAGCGTGGTTAGTTAAAATATATTCACCCATCATTGCAGTAGGAAATGGCAGAAAGACAACTGTTAGCAGTAATAGTCCGTTCGCATAGATAAAAGAAGGGGATGACCTGACTCCGAGTTTTAAACTGGCGTGGTGATTAACCCAGGTGATCAGGATGATGATAAAGCTGAGAACGAAGGCCAGTATTGAAGGAGTGATATGCAGTAATGCCTGCCACAGATCCGCAGCGTTATTAATTTCCGCCGACGATGGGATCTTAATGTCGATGATCAGTAAGGTTAATGCAATGGCAAATACGCCATCGCAAAAAGCTTCCAGGCGGGCATTTGGATTTGGTTCTGGCATTGGGGTGCTGTTTGTTCCGGGTTATTGGGTATGAAACAGGATAGCTGATCATATTATAAATTCCTTCAACAAAATATAAAACTTTGCTGAACTGCCTATAGGGTTTTTGCAAAGCTATTTTGTACCCGGCTTTTTGATCTTCCGAAGTGACAGAATCCTTTCTGTAAGAATAACGACTAATATTCCTAACGTATATGCCACCATATCGATCCATTGGAAAGAAGTGCCGATTATTATCCGGGCCAGTTTAGAATCTCCCAGCCCCAGTAATTCAACCAGTTTAAAATATTGCAGGACTTCAATTGTGTAAGCAAAAACCAGTGTTACCAAAGCCGTTCCCATCACAGGAACATTAAAAAAGCTGCGGATGAAACAGTAGATCAGGATGACCACTAACAGATCGCCAACGTATGGCCTTATATACTGGTCGTGAATAAAGAGGGCTATTATTACTTCAATAAGAAATAATAAAATTGTAAGGATTAAATATTTTTTTCTAACTATGATCATGCATCCATTGTAATGATTACACTACCAATTTTTTGACCAGTTGCCACGTATGTATATGCTTCTGCTATTTTTTCAAGTGGATATTTTCTATCAAATACCGGTTTGAAGTTTCCGGTTTCAATCAGGTCTTTAATAAAATGAAGACCTGCTGAAATACTTTTAGGACGCGGAAAGAGAACTTTTTTTCCGCCAAAAAACGGTGTAATGAATATCAGTAAAAGATTCTCAGCTCCGCCTGAAGAAGTATAAATTCCTTTTTCCTTTAACAGTCGTTTACACCTGTGAAAACTACTTCTGCCAATGGCATCAAATACAAAATCATATTTCTCATTGTCTTTTGTAAAATCAGTCGTTTTGTAATCAATAACCTTATCCGCTCCCAATGATTTTATCAAATCGGTATTTTCAGCACTACATACCGCAGTAATATAAACGCCATAGTATTTTAGAAATTGAACATAGGATGAACCGATTGCTCCCGTTGCGCCATAAACTAAAGCTTTTTGCCCGGGGATTAGTTTTAAGCCTAAGATAACTGAAGCAGCATAATATGCACCTTCAAGACAAGCTGCTGCCTCGTCAAAAGTTATATTAGCAGACATTGGAACTATTATCTTTTTTGCTTTGGTTTCGGTAATAATAAAATATTGTGCATGCGAACCGCAGCCAAAACCCCCACCAAATCCCATGATCTTATCTCCGGGTTTAAACGATTGGACAGTTGAACCTATTGATTCAATTTCTCCTGCAAAGTCTGATCCTATAACGGATGATCGTGGTTTAAATAATCCGGTAAAAAGCCTCATGGCAAAAGGTTTGCCTGATAGTACATGACAATCACTCCTGTTTACCGTAGTAGCATGAACTTTAATCAGCACCTCATCTTCTTTCGGAGTTGGTATTTCAAGATCTTTTATAGTTAGATCTCCGGGCAAACCATATTTTGACCTGACTGCGGCTTTCATTTTTTAGCTGGTTTTATAATAATGACAATACAATATACATGTTGATCCAGATTTATTGTAATGAATAACAATTCTGATAGTTGGCAGAAAGGAATTATTCAGAAATTATTTTGATCTCCTTTAACCTGTTAGCTGTTGAATGCTGCTATGTTTTCGTGTTCATGATTTGATAAATATTTTTTTTAGGAGTAATCAAGATAATACCAGTTGTACGTACCCTTCTAAGACTGTTGTATAAAAAAAATTTTATCATGCGTTCAATCACTTCAGGCAGCGAAATAAAAGTTGCCCATATCATTTAATCGTTACTTCATTTTTGATCCTCTAAAAAAACTATTATGAAAAACACCTTTCATTTTTCCATGCGTGCATTATTGGCATTGCTCTTATTGGTTGCGGTTAATTCTTTGTCCTCCTGCTCAAAGAAAAATGATCAGCCAATGGTAACATTTTCCATTAAAGGAAATGCTGATGCTTCGCAGGTAGTACCAGCTAACAACAGTACCGGCTCGGCAGTATTCACGGGAACGTATGATCAGCAAAGCAAAGCACTTACCTACACAAGCACTTGGGTAAATCTTGCAGATGTTCCTTCAGGAGCAGGGTTTTATACCGGCGGATCCGGCCAGGAGGGATCGCCTGTTAACAGCTGGGCATTAGGCGCAGGGCTAGCTGTGTCAGGATCGTTTTCAGGTTCCGTGATTCTTTCAGCAGACCAGGAAGCGCAATTGCTGGCGGGAAATCTTTACTACACAATTGCCACTGCTGCAAATGCCAGCGGCGAGGTACGGGGACAATTGACAGCAACAAAGAATTAGGCTTTCGCTTATGGGAAGACGCTTTAAGAGCGTCTTTTTTTTGTTTGATGGGGTGATAAAAAATAAGGTGGGATTTAAATTTTATTGCTTTGCTACCCGTGTGCAAGACTACAGGAGTTGATGATCATTAATTTGAAAACTAAGTCAATTCAGCAAACACAGTATTTACGCATTTCTTAATATCTTCTCCATCTTCCTGCCTTTCGCCAATTCGTCTACTAACTTGTCTAAATATCTTACTTGCTTCGTTAAAGGGTTTTCAATTTCTTCTACCCGGTAGCCACAAATTACTCCTGTAATAAGTTGTGCATTTGAATTGACTTTAGCTTTTTGAAAAAATGTTTTGAAAGTCACTTTCTCATCAATCAATTGTTGCAGCTTTTTTTCATCAAACCCAGTCAGCCACTTTATTACCTGGTGCAATTCTTGTGTTGTTCTGTTTTTACTTTCAACTTTTCTGATATAATGCGGATAAACCGAAGCGAAGGTAAGTTTTGCTATTCGCTCATCGTGTTCAGGCGTTGTTTTCATGCTTTATGTTTTATTGCAAAGTCATTCACTGTAACCGCCATGCCAACGTTGTTCCCCAGTGTTTACTGCTTTCGCGTTTTCCTCAAAGTCTCCCGGATCCATGCTTGTGCATAGGAGGGCCATTGCGGATTATAGTGCCCCTTCCAATTTAAGAAACTATACCAATTTTGCAAACACATTAAATTAGAAATATATGATGACTGCATTGTGGCAAACCCAGGGCGGTGCAGTTAGTTTAGACGAAAGATACCTTGCGAAGAACTAATTCTATTGTTAAAAGCATATTGCATAAAATAATAATTGTCTGTATTTTGTTTCTCCCCATTAACCTTCACAACATCTATTCATTAAAAACTACCGTCATGAACAACAAAAAATCAACCACCCACCGTCGTGAGTTCCTGGGAAAATTCGCGGCAGGTGCAGCTTCAATCGGTTTGCTAAGTGTTCCTGCATCTATCAAGGCTGCACCGCAGCTTTTTAGTGAACCAAATGATGCGGACGAATGGTTCAATCAAATAAAAGGTAAGCACCGTGTTGTGTTTGATGCTACACGGCCGCATGAGATGATGCCCTTTGCATGGCCAAGAGTCTTTTTGCTGACAAACCAGGCTACAGGCACCAACGAAAAAGATTCCAGCGTAGTGGTTGTATTGCGGCATGATGCGATACCTTATGCTTTCGAACATCGCATATGGGCAAAATATAAATTCGGTGAAATGTTTAAGACGGATGACCCTCTTACAAAAGCACCATGCGTAAGAAACCCTTTCTGGCAACCAAAAGAAGGCGAATATAAATTACCAGGGTTCGGCGCCGTCCCAATAGGGATCAATGAACTACAGGCAAAGTGGTGTGATGTTCGCCGTATGCGACGTCGCCATGACAGTATATAGTGCAGCAGTGGCTGGACAAATGAAAATGGATGCTGGGGAAGTCAAAAAAGACTGGCTGTCTGGTTTGTTACCTGGTGTGCAGCCAGTGCCATCAGGGGTTTGGGCACTGGGCAGGGCACAGGAACATGGCTGCTCTTATATTTTTGCCGGATAATATTTTGATGTAAAAACGTAAAAAGATTATAACTGCTTAATGACTTTTTTTGCGTTTTTAATGGGCTGGAAAGGTCCGTATTTATGTTGCTTTTCATTGAACCTGTCAGCGTAAGGTCCGAATGGATAATCTACAGGCTTGGTGCTAAGCACGGGCCAGTCGTATGCAAAGATTTTTTTGGGATGTGGCTGTGTGTTGATATACGCAGCTATATCCCATGCTTCTTCGTCGGTTAATTGTGGGCTTGTGAAGGATGCGCCGTTGGGCATATTATTTTTTATAAATGACGCAATTTTGGTAAGCCTGTACATGCCTGCACTTACCGCATAACTATTGTTCCCCCATAAAGGAGGATACTTATAACCGGCAGAATCAGGTGATACGACACCTTCGCCATTTGCCATGTGACAGGTAATGCATTTTGCGGTGTAAATTATTTTACCTTTTTCGGGATCGGCGGCCCTGTTTAAAAAAGCAATGTCTTTGCTTCCTGCTTCATCGGCTTTTTTTTCTTTGCTTATATTTTTTCCTGTCCATTTAATATAACTAACCATGGCTCTCATTTCTTTACTGAGGCTGTCAATTGTTTTTCCGTTAAGACTTCTTTGCATGCAATCGTTAACCCGGAATTCTACAGATTCCATTGAGCCGCTCCTTTCCCTGAACCTGGGATAAGTTGAGGCTACCGCCAGAAAATTATTAGTGAAAGATTTTGTTCCCGATTCAAGGTGACAGTTGCCGCAATTAAGGCCATTGGTAATATGAGCTATGGTTCCATGTGGGCCGAAATATTTTGAAGTATTCAGAATTAATTCTCTTCCATAACGGATAAGGTCATCTGCTTCAGAATCAGAAAGGTCATTGATATCAGGCACTAAAGATGCACTCTCAAACTGAACGGTTTTATAATTGTTATCGTTACAGGAATGCATTTTTTCTAAAATAACAATAAGCACCACCAGTCCTACGAGGTAAGGAAACCAATGTTCTTTTAAATGTGCCATTTGCTTAGTGGCTGGCCTTAATGTATCCCCAGCCCTGCCTTTGTTTGGTAATTATTTCATAGATACCATCGGGGACTGTTTCCACTCCGGCGATTAATTGGCTTTTATCGATGTTATGATTTTTCATGGCCACTTCACAAACTTTGAAACAAACTTTTTTGTTGCCCGCAAGACTGCTTATTATACCCGGCATTATTGATTTATCTTTTACTACGAGGTCGAGTGACTGGCCATAAAAAACTACTTCCATCTTTGCATCGGGATCACCTTTTGATATCTCATTAACCCAGCGTATTACATTTTTATGGTCGAGAGTATCTTTACTCGTAATGTCGAACACAACCTTATAATTTGGTTGCGCTGATTGGGCAGATAAAAAGGATGTAAACAAAAGCAGCGCCGGTAAAACAAGGATCAGCTTTTTCATATTATTAGTGTTAATTAGCAAATTGATTGATCAAGGTAGTGCCAATTATTATTAATGTCAAGTGCTGCTCTATAGTTATTACTTGCGTTTTTCTCTCGCTTAGTGAATAGGAGCAATGGGTTACCAGGGGAACCAGTCGCGGATGAATTGAAGAAAGAAATATTATTATAAAACACTCCGGAGTTCATTTGTTCCTTTCCTTCTTTGCCCGTTGCAAATTTTCATTTATCCTAAACTTCACAATTTTCGTTATTAAATTTAAAGGCATAGGCTTGTCTAGCGGAAATTGAACTGAACCTTTTCCTTGTTTATAGTTTGAAAGTTCTTTTGCAAATTCCGAATGTCCTGTTGGTGTCGCATAAAACCCAATGTGGTTTTTGAAAGCAGCAAAATAGACCAACGGTTTTCCATGAATTTTAAATGCAGGCATTCCATAACTAATACTTTCTTCCGCATCCGGTGCTGCTTCTTTAATTCCCGCACGAATCTGTTCCAAATCATTTCGAATTTCCCCGGGAAAACTGGCGATATACTCGTCTATGCTGTTAAGTTTAACGGTAGTCATCGATTAGAATTTTGGGATTGAATTTGATTTGTCATTTTTTATGGTAGGCGAGAAGGCAGGATGGAAATCCTTGCGCCGAATTAAAGGGCACACTGCACAGCAAGAATCAATCCCCCGGAAATGGCTAAACCCATTTACGCATCCGGAATTTCCGGCTCAACTAACTTAGCCAATTTTTCTAAAGATTCCTGCCAGCCCAAATAACACATTTCTGCTGGTATCTGGGAAGGAATATTCTCCTGAAAAATCTTTATTTCAGTGCCAACCAAAACTTTTTTCAGCTCTACAGAAGTCATCATTTCACCTGGTAGGTTAGGGTCGTCAAATTTATCTGTATACTTTAAAAATGCATTTGGTTTAACCTCGAGGTATCTTCCTCCGAATGAATGGCCGTTGCCTGTAGAAAAATTGTGAAATGACATCCTGAAGGTTCCTTCTACTTTAACGTTCATTTCATGCACCGTACATAAAAAGCCATACGGAGGTAACCAGGATGTAATCGCAATGGCCTCTGTAAATGCACGATAAACTTTTTCAGGAGATGCTTTAAGAACCCTGTGCAGGGATACGCTGTTGTTGCTCATAACAAATGTTTTTGAGGTTATTTATTGTGGGTTTGATTTTAATTTCACACCGTTGCTGAAAAATTCGTCTGCCGGATAGCAGTATAAAAGCCCATTACTTCGTCGCACCAGTACAGCACAAAACTGCATGTTAGCGGTTCATGCTTTATTACAGTTAATGTTTTTCCAGCAGGTAGTGATTTTTTAATACATCTTCACCATATTCATTACCTTTTTCTCTCCAAATAGCATGGATATGATTCGCACCATTTCTTGGTCCGCCATTATTGTCAAACTCAATAATAAATGTTGGTCCATTTAGAACATAATAATGCGGCTTCGTTTCATCATATTCCCCAATCCAGCCAAAATAAATTTTATCAATCCTTGCCTTTACAATTTTATTGTACTCAATAACTGCTTTATCATACTCAAGGTTAAATACAAACTCCCGAATTATATATTGCAAAATGGCTTTTTGTTTATCAGTCATTTCAGTTCCTAAAATACCCCAATTGTCAACTAAGCGTTTTCCACTTTCTGCTGCTGTTATTATATCTTTCGGAACTGCAGAACTCATTGTTGCTTTCTTTTGCTGAGCAGGTGTTAATAGCTGTATGAGCTTAATACCTAAATCTTCTTCTTGCCCGAGAACACGCCAGCCTGCATACTCAGAATTTTGATATTCGGCCGGATCCGTACCAATGAAAAATGGAGTTACTGAAAGCTTGTCATTAACGAAAGTGAAATTGATCGATAAATGGTGTCCCTCTAATTTATATCCCCAGATACCATCTGTTGGTTGTCCAAAAAAGGCGAAGTAGTAATTTTTATGTGACCATAACAACGATTTTACGAGCGTATATGTGTTGTCGTCAATTTCTTTCTTGTAAAAAAGACTATCATAATAGCGATTCAGCAAATCGTCTAAGTGCATTATGCTGGTTGTCTTTAAATAGCCTTGTGAACTTAATGAAGCAGAAAGTATACGATGAAGAAGTTTTCTTTGGTCGTCAGTCATGTTGCCTATACTTGTTCCTGCCCTTGGTCTCATTCCTACCGGAAGATTGTTCCATTTAAGTCTTGATGTATCATTAAAATCAAGTCTTCCCGAAATATTTTGCATCTTATCAAACGAATTGTAAAGCGAAACCGCAAATTGTTTTATTTCATAGTTGTAAGTTACCTGGCTATTTGCGGAGAGTGCAAAAAGTAGAAAAATACCGGGAAAGAAAAAAGCACTGATTTTATTTGCCATAATGAGTTATTAGGGGTTGTGTTAATTGAACTGGGCTAACGGCAAAGCTTGCTGCTGTGCTGCGATTTATAGGGGGCAACTAAAGCCGGTCAAAAATTACTGATGATCAAGTTAATTCTTTTTATTTCTTCTTAAGCCCCAACAGTACCTGTCTTAACTTTTCCAGCTCGTGTGTAAGTAGCAATAATAACTCCGCCTGGTGTAATAATACTCTCTGTTAATGTAAATGCAGCCGGAATCGTTCCCTTGTCAAAAAGCTTTTTTCCCTTGCCTAAAGTCAGTGGGTGAATTTTGAGTCTTAGTTCGTCAACAAGATCATTTTTAAGCAACAGTTGAACGAGCTTACTGCTACCCCAAACCTGGATGTCAGCCCCTTTTGTTTTTTTGAGTTTTTTAATATCGGCCACGTTTTTTATTACTATTGATTTTTTCCACCCGGTAACTCTTGGGTCCGACTTTTTCATGTTTTTGGAAAAAACATATTTTGTTCCTTCATTAATACCCGGCCAAAAGTCTCCGTGTTCAGGCCAATAGTCGGCCCAGATCTCAAATGTTTTTCTGCCCAAAAGATAATCTGCAGGTTGCAGCTCTTTTTGCACCACCTCACTATACACTTCATCGCCATACGATGCCGTCCACCCACCATATTTGAAACCGCCTGAGGTATCTTCCTTCGGCCCACCCGGCGCCTGCATCACTCCATCCAATGTGATCATTGATAAAACAATTATTTTTCTCATAATGTTTCTGTTGTATTCCTAGTCAAATCTCGTCAACAAATATAGAATCATTGCAGTGTGAATGCGACAATCATGGTGGCTGAATATGACAAATGAAGAACAGTCTAACGGATGCTACGGGTGCAGTCACCTTGCACCTTTTCGATAGGAGATGATAATGTTACTGTGATAAACTATGAAGAGGCTGGGGGACTATTTATTCAAATAAATGGTTTTACCAGTTTTTGCTGACTCTTTTGCAGCCGACAAAATTTCTACAACAATTTCATTAACTGCAAATGAAGACAAGTCGTGCTGAGGGTCAATTTTACCATTGATGACTGCTGCCAGATAGGAAAATATATTTGACCGCTCACGTGGAAGAGCAGACAGATCAAGCCATGTTTCTTTTCCAACCTGGTCTCCAATAATGTATTTCATCTTATTTTCTTTATTGGCGATTAGTATTCCGGTAGTTCCATACACTTCAGTGTCTTTTACCTGGAAGGGCCAGTTCCACGAAGCCTGGATGATGGCCTGGCAAGTTGGGTAAGTAAGAATAATACTTGCTTCATCTTCTACTTTCGGATATACGTTTGGCTTAAAATGCTGCGTAACGGCTGTAACAGATATAGGTTTCTGTGCATCCATCAACCAGGTCATTATATCTGCTCCGTAACAACCAAAATCTACTAATGCTCCGCCACCATTTTTAACGGGGTCGGTTAGCCAATCTGTAAATTCCGGTGTACATCCAATTTCGATAGGCCCTTTATGACCATCCTTAAAGACTACTTTACGAATTGTTCCAAGGCTTTTTTCATTCTTTGCCATATCCCAAACTTTAGCATGGGAGGGATACCAGGTAGTTTCATAATTGGTTAAAAGCTGAATGTGAAATTTTTTTACTAGGCCACGCATTTGATTTAAGTGATCATTGTTTACCGCTAAAGGTTTTTCAACAATCACATTAATTCCTTTCGGTGCACAGATTTTGACTACCTCTAAATGCTCATAAATAGAATTAAAAGCACACACAGCTTCCGGTTTTGTCTTTTTTATTAATTCATCCAGGGTAGCAAACCAAAGCGATTCGGGTAAGTGGTGTTGTTTTAATAATTTCATAGCCAATGCCCGGTTTGGCTCTGCAAATCCTACTATTTCCACCTCATCCTGCTTACCGATGTAATCAAAAACCTGGTTGATATGATTGTGCGTCATACCAGCAATACCTACACGGATAGGTTTGGCCTCAACCAAAAACGACATAAAAAAGAAGAAGCTAATGGCTAAGGTGAAATATCTCATAACCTGGATTTGTATTATTTAAAGATTCAAGTTAAACCTCTTAAGGTTGTCAGTCCGAAAGTTTATAAATAAACTCTTCAATTTCTGCCTGCCTGGCATTAGCAAATCCTTTATCCTTTCCTGTTTTTACAAAACCGCATTTCTCTAAAACTTTTTGCGAACCATAATTGTCAAATGCAACACGTCCATAAATCGGCCTGGTTTGTTCAATTTTCAGAAAGTCTTTAAGAGCAGTTGTGGCAATGCCCTGTCCCCAAAATTTTCTGTCGATCCAATAAGTAATCTCAGCATCATTTTCCATAACAAATTTTGCGATACTACCCGCTATTTCATCATTCACTTTAATTGTCCGCATATTTATTGCCGGGTCAGCCAAATGCTTTGTATACTTTTCAATGTAAGCAGTCTTGTCGTTTGGGTCTTTAGGTGTGAAAGCCGCTAAATAACTTGCTTCTTTGTTAAGCTGAAATTGAAAAAATGCGTTTAGATCATCTTTTTCTGTTTCAGCTAATGTGATATTGTTGTTCGTCATGTTTTTGAAATTCGGGTTCTTGCAATGTATTTCAGTCGTTATGGTAATCCTTCAAATTAAGAAACTAAATCAATTCAGAAAAGACTGGACATTAGAAATATAGTTCAACAAGAAGGCCATGTTAATTGCAATTCTTCGATGAGTACATACGCAGAAGGAAAAATTGAAAATGTTTTCGGAAGCCGCATGACAAAAACCTATTGTTGGGCGAAGGCGTCGTTTTAGAATTAGTAGTGCTTATAAAGTTGAATTTTTCTATACAAATCACCACGGACTAATAAAGTCCCTTCCATTTTAATTCCTTCTATATTAAAAGTCCAAATTCCATACGCGGTTGAGGTGAGTTGATTCGTTTTTTTATTGTAAATGAAAGGTAAAATGCCCATTTCTTCTTCCACGCCATTCACGATTTTGCTTGCGTTGATATAGAAGGTGTCGACTCCCATTTTTTTTGAAATGTGATATACAACCGTCTCGTCATGACATGGCGAATTTTTTACCTGGCAAATAGAAGTGCCATTCCATGTGCCAATCAGCAAACTGTCTATTTTAGCCACTGCAGTTTGAGCCTGGTTCGATTTAGTAACTAAACAAAGGATAAGAGAAAATAATACAGACCATTTTAACATCATGATTTTGTGGTTTAAATGTCAAATGTTTCCATCAAATACCGTTTAGCAGCTGTCGCAATAATTGTTACGCCTACATCTCTCAGCAGATGTCTTGCGATTAATCGGTAGGTGAGAAGGGTAAGATAAAAAACATTTCGGCGAATTGAAAGCTTCCTCCTCCTTTTAATCTGCTTCACTAATTGATTTAATAAATTTTGCGGGGATACCTCCGACTATGGTATTGTCAGGGACATTTTTTGTAACTACAGCGCCAGCAGCGATAATTGAATTTTCGCCAATTGTTACGCCAGGCAAAATTGTTACTCCAGCTCCAATCCATGCTTTTCGTTTTACCAGGATAGGGTTTAGTACAAGTGAATTTCTTTGTGACGGATCGATGGGATGATTTTCGGTAATCAGATTGACCCGGGGTCCAATCAGAACATGGTCTTCAATTGTTATTCCTCCCAAATCTAAAAAGCTGCATGCATGATTGATAAATACATTTTTTCCAATAGTTATATGCTTACCAAAATTTGTATAGAAGGGAACAAATATGGTGGTGGTTTTATCGATGGGCTTTCCAATAATCTCGCTTAACCGGTCTCTTATCTCTTCAATACCTGATGAAGTATTAAGTCCCGAAGAAAGCTTTATTGTTTCGGAAACAGTTTCCCAGACTTTAACCATTACCGGATCATCATTCTTAATAATGCCTCCTTTAAGCAGTCTGTTAAAAATGTCAATATTTCCTGGTGTCATAAGTTGGGGTTCTCAGCAATGTAACCGTGAGTGCGCCGAAGCAGGGATATTGCCGGGTTCGTGTTTATCGCTTTAGCATCTTGCCATTTTCTTCTTCTTCCCCAAGACACCTTTGCTCTTCATTTTCTCGATGTATTGTACTGCATCAGGTAATTTACAAGCAGTACCATTCATATCAACTTTTATTTCGCCTATCTTTTTAGCAGTCTTTATGGCGTCATCAGTCAGCGATGTTACATAAGAACCGACGGCAATAATAAAACCATTCATTTTTTGACGAACGCGATTGTCAGCTTTATGAATATTTTTTTCTACTCTCGCTAATAATTTTTTTAGAGATGGAATATCTAATTCATCATCCGGCCTGATGGCTACTACACTAGAGAGTGTAGACCATCCGCATGCGGCAATATATTCTTCCTTTGCATCAATCCATTCGATTGCCAGTTCATACCCAAATTTACTTTCTGCGGCTATCCATGGTACTGTATATTCACTGATGTTAGTAGAAAGTGCCTGCTTTACCCATCCCGACAAATCTTTTTTTGTCATCTTATCCTCATCTGCAATCAGCCCGGCCAGGTACATAGCATCTGCATTCCCGGTAGCATACAGGTCTTTAGATAATTGATAATCTTTCTTTACTTTTTTTTGAATAACTTTTAAATCTTCAACCTTTACACCAAAAAATGGTTCTTTAATTCCATGTTTAAGCAATATTTTTTTCACGCCATCATTTCCTTTTGCTTTTAATTCTGTCATAATGGTTTGTACAGTCATGATAGTCTTGATTAGATTTTAAAAGTACAAAGAAGTTGAAAATATCATGGTGCCCAACATTAAATCGTTTATGAAGTTGTGCTGCCCGAATGTTTGCGTTCCGTCATTTCGAACCGCCGGACGAATATTTGACTTTAGAGACTGCGGCGGTGAGAAATCCAACTGAATTTAAGGATATTATTTATGAGCCCGGCAGCAGACCATTGACCGAGCTTCGTTGCAGCTTGTCCCAACCGAAGGTCGGGATCGCACACTTGTCCCAACCTATGGTCGGGACTGTTCTTTGTGAATCATGTAGCTGCAAGTTACTATGAAGTGAAGCGTAGTGGTGGCTACGCTGAGCGCAGTTACCCTGCTTCTTTTTGATAGTCCAAAATAATGTTAAGTGTGATAAACTACGACGAGGCTAGGTATTAGTCGACAACTCTATCAATATCTTTGTAGAGGAAGTTTGTTCCCCTGGAGTCTTGAATTATTTTAAAATTTAAACCTTCAAGTTTTGCACCCCTGTAACCACTGCTTTCGCCCCTCATTCCAATAATTTTGCTCCAATCAGTAACTTGAATTTCTCCTTTAGCACAAAGACCTTGTCCCTGAATGTATATCACTATATATTCTGCTCCGTCTTTCTTTAGATATTTATCATGCCAATAAGAAAGATTTTCGGCTCCAACATTTTGTATTTGTTTTGCCAATTCAGTTTTATATTCTTTTGTGTCTGGTGAGAATTTGTCAAATATTAAGTTTGTATTCCTGCATTCCGATCTGTTGCATGAGCTAAAGGCAATGTATACAATAGCTAAAATCAGGGTTGATATTTTTGATTTCATGTTTTATTTTTTAGTATCGGTCAGTAGTGTTTGTCAATTTAAAAGGGTGCATATCCTTTTGGCAATACCATGTTGTGCGTTCGTTTATTTTACCATTATTTTCTTCATCCATTGTATAAATTCAATTTCGTCTACAATGTTCCAGGAGTGAGGATGACGCATTCCATTGCTGCGGTATCCCGTCCTTCCTTTCACAAATTCTGCATCATTATTTTTCAAGAGTAGTAACCTTAAAATCATTTCTGACGAATTCAGATAATTAGCCTCGTAACCACTCTGCCTTCGGTTTTGTAATCGCCAAACAATATCTACATCATGATAAACTCTTACAGGTATTTCTTTCAGATACTTTTCATTTCCATCTCCTTTCTCAAGGTGATTGAAGGGTGTTAACCATTTGTATGTTTGTAAGTTAGACGTTGGTGTGCCATGCTCCCGCTCCATCACAGCTGATACAAACTTCGCTTCACCGACGGCAACATCGGAATAGTTCTTTTCTATTTGCTTTTCAAAAAGACCCCACAGGTCAATTAGATCAACGGGTGAATCCACAGTGAAAACCGCTCTCGGATAAACAGGGTATTTTGAAGGAGATTCTTTACATAGCTCTACGTATCGAAGGGAAATAGTTCCACCAGCAGAAAAACCGCCAATAACAAACTTATCAGGTGAGACATTATAACGTTTAATCACATCACGCAAAAGCAAATTGAGTTTGCCAATCACGGCACTGTCAGCATACACTTTCTGTCCCATTGTTGCTGCAACAGTTAAGATGCCATTTGCATAAGCTATGTTTGGCAGCATTGATTCTATGGGGATGCTTTCAGGCGCACCGCCAAATCCGTCCAGCAACACCAGTACACCACTGATTGTGCTTGTCGGCGGTTTGACAGCTAAATAGTAACCTGATGTAGTGTCCTTCGCGTTTACAACGATTTTCTCATAGCGCTGGGCAATGACCGTGTTCCAAATAAGAACTATGTGAACACATAAAAAGAAAAGATATTTCACTCCTATTGATTGATTGTTTGAAATGACGCCTAACGTTAAAGTGTTTATGAATCGTGGCAATTGAAAAACGCCTGTTTTTATTAACCTTCAAAGCAAAATAGTGATTTATGGTTGAATGCTTAACGTCCAGCTACCATTTTATAAACACACTGTTGGCGGTAGTTTAATATTTCGCTTTTTGGTACGCTGCTTGCCTTATACTATTTAAAATAAATTATGAAAACATTACTCATTACAGCAGCAGTAGTAGGCGCAGCCGGCGCAGGTGTGATCCTTTACCTTCAGAAGAAAAACCCTGAATTGTATAATGAACTGACAGATAGCGCAAAAGATGCCTGGGATAATGTGCTTTCTATGATCGGAAAGACTAAACCGGTTGATAGCACGAATGTTACCGGGGCATAATGATTCTATTGGGGAGAGATCTTTACCACATAGGCACATAGGAACATAGAAGAATATCTAACAGGAGCGTGGATTTCTTGCTATTTAGGTGTATTTCTATGTTTCTATGTGCCTATGTGGTAAAATATTCAAACTAAACATTCAAAATCGTAACCCCTCACAGCCTGTTTTGACCTAATTTCGCTGCCGAATAACAGGATATGTACACGATCAAGATCAATTTTGAACAAAAAGGCCAGCAACCGGTTACTTTAAATAATGTTTCGGCAGGAGAATCCATGGTGGAGGTTTGCCTGAATAACGGCATAGAACTGCACCATAATTGCGGGGCCGTTTGCGCCTGCAGCACTTGTCATATTTACATCGAAAAAGGGATGGATTTTTTGGAGGAATTGTCTGATAAAGAAGAAGATTTTATTGACAGGGCCGTGAATCCGCGTATCAATTCCCGCCTAGGCTGCCAGAGCGTTTTACTGGACGGTGATGGCGAGGTGGAAATTACTTTACCAGACCAGACACAATTTTTAGGAGAATAACCCGCAACTACTATGGCCGAAATGTTTGAACCCCCGATCAACTGGAGCGATCATGAAGATATCGCGATGAAATTATACGAGCGTTTTGGCGATGAATTCGGCGAAAGCAAAATATACAGGATCCGGTTTACCGACCTGCTTGAATGGGTGCTGCAAATTCCTAAGTTTGCAGGTACACGGGAACAATCCACCGAGGGCCATCTCGAAATGATACAAAGCGCCTGGGTATACGAGTGGAGAGATAACCAGAAATAGACAACCCTGCCCATGAACGTATTGCAGTATTTTAAGAATATCACCACCTTTGTTTTTGATGTAGACGGTGTATTAACCGATGGTACCGTTTACCTGGTGCAGAATGCTATGGCCCGCCGCATGAGCGTAAAAGATGGATATGTTCTGCAGCTTGCGATAAAGAAAGGGTATCGTGTGTTGGTTATTTCCGGCAGCAGTTCTGATGAAGTGGTTACCCGTTTAAATAAGCTGGGTATTACCGATGTATATATGGATGTCCAGGATAAATTAAAGCTGCTGGAAGATTATATGCAACAGCATAAAATAACGAAGGAAGAAGTACTTTGTATGGGTGATGATATCCCGGATTATGAAATGCTTAAACATTCGGGTTTGCCGGCTTGCCCCTCAGACGCGGTAATGGAGATAAGGCATATATCAAAATATGCTTCACCACATAAAGGCGGCGAAGGATGTGTTAGAGACGTGATTGAAAAAGTGCTGAAATTAAGAGATGACTGGGAAATGGATACTTCTGTAAAATCTAAATAAATACTCACCCTTGAAACAGCTTGCGGCTTTCTTCCGGCTAATACGCTGGCCCAACCTCGTCTTCATTGTTTTAGCGCAATGGCTGTTCAGTTATTGCATCATGATACCGGTTCTGCGTTTTGTACATGTTGAACCTAATATTTATGATGGCTATCTCGTCTTATTATCGCTTGCCTCAGTACTTATTGCAGCAGGCGGATATATCATCAATGATTATTTTGATCTGAATATCGACAGGGTAAACAAGCCCGATAAATTAGTTGTTGAAAAATATATTAACAGGAGATGGGTGATCGCCTGGCATTTTATTTTAAGCATAGCAGGCATTGTCATTTCATTTTATATCGATTATAAAACCAATGTCCGCTTTCTTGGTTTGCTGAATATGCTCTGCGTTATTTTATTATTCGTCTATTCCATTTCTTTAAAAAAGAAATTACTGGCCGGCAATATTCTTATCTCTTTATTAACGGCATGGACGGTACTGGTGATAACGTATTGTGAAACAAATAACCTTGTGACGCTTCGTCATACCGGAGTTACAGAGAAAATTACCAGGCTCAGTTTTTTATACGGCGGTTTTGCTTTTGTTATTTCACTGATCCGTGAAGTGATAAAAGATATGGAAGATGTAGAAGGAGACAGGCGCTATGGCTGCCGTACCATGCCCATCGCATGGGGCATTAATGTAAGCAAGGTTTTTACGGGCGTATGGATGGTCGTATTGTTTGTTACTATTCTTATTCTGCAGTTTTATATTCTGCAGTTCGCATGGTGGTACAGTATTATTTATTGTGTATTGCTGATCATCATTCCGCTTTTTACCGCGATGCAAAAATTATCGAAAGCCAATTCGGCGGAGGATTTTCATCGCCTCAGCTCCTTTATTAAACTGATCATGCTAACAGGAATTTTGTCAATGATCTCCTTCCTTTTCTACTAACACTTACATTTGCATGATGCAGCATATCATCCTTGCATCTACCTCTCCGCGAAGAAAATTATTATTGGAATGGGCCGAGGTGCCATTTGAAATTGTAACCCGTCATACCGAAGAAAATTTTCCACCTGATATGAAAGCGGAAGAAGTTCCGGCTTACATAGCTAAACAAAAAGCACTCTCAACAAAACAGCATTTACAGGAGGCTTATCACGGGCAATACACAACAACACCTGTGCTCGCCGCAGATACCATTGTTTATTTTCAGAATGAAATATTAGGTAAACCTACCGCCAGGGATGAAGCAATTGCAATGCTGATGAAGTTATCGGGCAATACACATAAAGTAATAACCGGCGTAGCGATCCTGCACGGAGAGAAAGAGATTTCTTTTACTGATATCACTGAAGTGGCCTTCCATTCAATAACACCGGACCAGATTATTTATTACGTTGATAAATACAAACCTTTTGATAAGGCCGGCGCTTATGCCATACAGGAATGGATAGGCGTGGTGGGTATTAAATCTATTAAAGGAGATTTTTATAATGTGATGGGCCTGCCTGTCAGCCGTGTTCTTCAGCATCTTGATCAACTTGACGTGACTGTTTAGCCGACGGACGGAACTGCATTTGCTGTAAAACAACTATCGATCTTCCTTCAACTTTGATATTGCTCCTGGCCCTGAACTTTTTTGTTGGACCGATCTCACATTCACTGGTATCTAAAATTTTTGTCCAGCTGTTACCATATTTTTTTGATGGAAGTTTGAAAGTGAGTAGTTCGTGATAAGCATTGAAAATGATATAAAAACTATCATCCAAAACCAATTCACCTTTCCAACCTGTTGTATGTAATCCTTTGCCATTCAGAAATACAGCCAGCGATTTAGCGAAGCCATTCGTCCAGTCTTCATCAGACATTTCAGTACCGTCTAAAACAAACCAGGCAATATCTTCAACCCCGATCCCTTTTATCGGCTGCCCCTGGAACCAGCGCCTGCGGCAGAATACAGGATGATTTTTTCTTAGGCTGATGAGTTTTTGCGTGAACGACAATAATTTTTTATCAGCAGTCGCCCAGTTGATCCAGGATATTTCATTATCCTGGCAATAAGCATTATTATTTCCCATCTGTGTCTTGCCGAGTTCATCACCGGCCACTATCATGGGTACACCCTGCGAAAGAAATAAGGTGGTGAGAAAATTTCTCTTTTGTTTTTCTCTTAATGCAATTACCTCCGGATCTTCCGTGGGGCCTTCTGCGCCACAGTTCCAAGAACGGTTATGTGTTTCACCGTCATTATTATTTTCACCGTTTGCATAATTATGTTTTTCGTTATAAGAAACAAGATCATGCAGTGTGAAGCCGTCATGTGCCGTAATAAAATTAATACTGGCAGTGGGCCTCCTGTTATCATCTTTATACAGATCAGAACTGCCAGTAAATCTTTCGCCGAATTCAGCGAGTATACTATCCGCGCCTCTCCAGTAATCACGGATGCAATCACGATATTTTCCGTTCCATTCAGACCAGCCCGGCGGAAAGTTTCCTACCTGGTAACCACCTTCACCAATATCCCAGGGCTCTGCAATTAATTTTACCTGCGATATAACCGGGTCCTGGTAAATAATATCGAAGAAAGAACTCAGGCGATCCACTTCATGCAGTTCTCTTGCGAGTGTAGCGGCAAGGTCGAAACGAAAACCATCAACATGCATATCCAGTATCCAGTAACGCAGGCTATCCATGATGAGCCGCAAAACATTCGGAAGATTAGCATTCAGTGTGTTTCCTGTTCCTGTATAATCCATGTAATAGCGCTGGTCTGAAGTAAGCCGGTAGTAAGAAGCATTATCAATCCCCCTGAAGTTTAAAGTGGGGCCTAACTGGCTTCCTTCTCCTGTGTGATTGTACACCACGTCCATGATCACTTCGATTCCTGCTTTATGCAGGTCCTTCACCATCTGTTTAAATTCTTTTACCTGTTCGCCGAGGTAACCCCAGGAAGAGTAGCGGGTATCCGGTGCAAAAAATCCAAGTGTATTATATCCCCAGTAATTGTTCAGCCCTTTGTCTAACAAATACCGGTCTGTTATAAAATGATGGACAGGCATAAATTCTACAGCCGTTATTCCCAGCTCTTTTAAATAACTGATAACGGCAGGGTGACTAAATGCAGCATACTTTCCTTTAATATCTTCCGGGATACCGGGATGCATTTGCGTAAAGCCTTTTATATGCGTCTCGTAGATGATGGTGTTGTGATAAGCTATTTTCGGATTCTTATCATTTTCCCAGTCAAAAGATTCATCTATTACAACAGATTTTGGAATGAAGGGAGCGCTATCAGAATCACTAAAGCTCATGTCTGCTGCAGGATCGCCTACCTGGTAGCCAAATAATGAATCGTGCCATTCCACCGTTCCCGAGATCGCTTTTGCATAAGGATCTATCAGTAATTTATTTGGGTTGAAGCGATGACCATTGGAAGGTTCGTAAGGGCCATATACACGGTAGCCGTAAAGTTGCCCGGGCTTTAATTCAGGAACATAGCAGTGCCACATCTGGTAAGACCGTTCCTGCATTTTGATACGTGCAGTTTCAGGAGCGCCCATTGCCTGGTCAAAAAGACAGAGGTCAACACCGGTAGCATTATCGGCGAACAAAGAAAAATTTACACCTTCTCCATCCCACATAGATCCGAGCGGGTAGGGGCGTCCGGGATAAGCAATAACAGTTTCCTTCATTCCACAAATCTTTTATAGCCGGCTGGCTATCGTTTTACAATCACTTAATACCACGCAGATTATCAATAATAATGGTGCCAACTACAATGGTAGTAATGAATGACGGGCCATATAATTTATTGGTAATATAGGGTTGAAAAAACACAAAGATGATCAATGAAAAGTTGCTTCAGTACTTATGGCAGTTTCAATATTATCGTGTACAGGACCTGCATACGATTGATGATATCCCCGTTAGCATAATTAAACCCGGAACAATTAATCATAACCAGGGACCGGATTTTTCTGATGGGTTGATAAGGATTGATAATGCTTTGTATGCAGGAAATATTGAGCTGCATATTAAAACGTCTGACTGGTTCCTGCACCGGCATGATACCGACCCGCAATACAATGCCGTGATATTGCATGTTGTATGGATCAATGACCTGGAGATTACCCATGATCTTGTAAAAAAATTTGCGACTGTAGAATTACAGCCCCTTGTGGCAAAAACTTTATTGAATAAATATGAAGGTTTGATGCAGAACACCAACCGGCTGCCATGCCTGCCGCATTTACCTGCAATGAATGAATTGCAATGGGTTTCGTGGAAAGAGAACCTGTGTGTACAGCGGCTTCATCAGCAGTACGAAAAGATTGAGGCTGCTTTGCATGAATCCAAAAATCATTGGGAGCAGGTCTTTTGGTGCAGGCTCGCCAGAAATTTTGGACTACCTGTAAATGCGGAACTATTTGAAGCGGTCGCCGCTTCGTTGGATATAAACATTTTAGCTAAACATAAAAAGCAGGTAATACAACTTGAAGCGCTTTTGATGGGCCAGGCGAATTTATTAAACCAGGATTTTGAAGAAAGTTATCCGCAATTACTGCAAAGAGAATACAGGTTCCTTCAAAAGAAATACCAGCTAAAACCTATTGGAGTGTACCCGGCATTTTTAAGAATGAGGCCCGCTAATTTTCCCACAATAAGATTAGCGCAACTAGCCATGCTGGTACATAAAGCCACTCATCTTTTTGCGGCCATGCTGGAAGTAAAGGATGTTAAACAGGCTGAACAAATGCTAAATGTTACTGCCAATGATTACTGGCATTATCATTACCGGTTTGATGAAGAAACTGCATTTAAAGAAAAAAATGCAGGCAGCCAGATGATCAATAATATTTTAATCAATACGATTGTTCCTATGATCTTTGGTTACGGCCATTACCACGGGAAAGAAGAATTGAAAAATAGAGCAATCGAATGGATGCAATTATTACCGCAGGAAAATAATGCATACACTAAATTATTTTCGGGTAACGGCGTTAGAAATGCGAATGCGCAGGACTCGCAGGCATTATTATTTTTAAAGAAAAATTATTGTAATGAACTGCGGTGCCTGGATTGCAGAATTGGTTACCAGGTTTTAAAAGGTGGATGATGTTTTTTATTACCACAAGCTGCCCCACAAAGGCTTTCACAAAGAACACAAAGAAAATTAGTTGTCTCGCAGAACACGCGGAAATCGCAGAAATTTTTATAACCGCAGAGACTTCGCAGCGACTCTGCGGTTATTTTTATGTTATCCTGTTATTTCCTTGTGTCTTTTCTTTGTGTTCTTTGTGTTCTTTGTGATAAAAAAATCAGGATAAAATTCGTTTCATGTATTCAGCATCACCTTTTGCTGCTGCAAGCGGGGTGGTGCCTTCATAAGCTTCCTGCTCAACAATCAGGTAATCGAGGCTTTTGCCTGCTTTAATAATTGCAGGAAAATTAATTTCTCCCGTTCCTAAAACAACAGAAACGTTTTTCTTTTCTGTGAGCGGCACATTTTTTTGGCGGTCTTTTATATGTGCCAGTTTAAAACGGTTAGGATATTTATTGATCCATGCGATGGGATCCTGTCCTGCGGTAACTACCCAGTAAATATCCATTTCAAAATCAACCAGTGAAGGGTCGGTATTTTGCATCATAATGTCCTGCGGAAACACGCCATTCACTGCTTTAAAACTATAATCGTGGTTGTGGTAACCGAACTTCAGTCCGGCTTTTCTGCAGGTTTCCCCACGCTGGTTAAACTTCTCTGCCGCTCTTTTATAATCATCTAATTCTTTCTGCGGGCCCAGGTAAGGAGCCAGTAAATAACTCATTCCAATCGCTGCGGCCTGGTCAGCTTTCTGCTGAAAATTCTGGTCGATGTTACAATGGCTGGAAACGATCTTCATTCCAAGATCATCCATATAACGTTTAAATTCTGTGTTGGTCATTCCCCAGAACATGCCCTTCGATCCTTCAAAACCTTCCACCTGTTTATACCCGAAGGAGGCAACTTGTTTTAAAACACCTTTCGGGTCTTTAGGAAGATCATCTCTTAAACTATACAATTGTAAACCGTAGGGCCGTCCTTTTAGATTGTTGCCCATCAATTTACTGGTACAGGAAGTAAGTGCTAATCCTGCACCGAATGCAGAAGCGAGTTTTAAAAATTCCCGGCGTTGGTAAGTCATGAATTATGAATTATGTATTATGAATGTTGAATTAGGAATGTTGAATGCAGAATAATGTATTCATTCATCATTCATAATTCAACATTCATAATTTAATTTCTTATGCAAAAGATTTATCTCCTTTCTTATAAGGTATGCAACCATCGAACCTTCCCGGTACCGGTGTATACCTTCTTGCTTTGGTGCAGCCGACTTCAGAAGTAAAGTATCCGAGCAGCGTCAGTTCTTTCATCATCCTGAAATAATGACCGGGCTGTTCTTTCTTCTTATTCTTCATGTAATCTTTCTGTTCTTTATCCAGCCTTACTAAAAGGTCATGCCTTTGCTGGGGGTTCAGTTTCATGAAATCATCTTTGAATTGCTTATTGGCTTCCTTATTTAAATTGTCCATGCCGTCGTTAAATACTTTTTGATCCTCATCAGTATAAGAATCATTCACCATTGTCGTCATAAACTGGCCCACATTAGCGGCTTTCGCCCCGGGGGTGCTGGTCGCAGGTAAAATAGTATCTGCTATTTCATTCAGGTAAGCGATATCATCAGCAGAATAAACTTTTGGTCCGCCGGTTTTTGTTTTGCAACCTGTGAGCAATGCTTCACCGCCGATCAATGTTCCACCTAAAAGGAGCGTGATGTACTGGACTGCTTCTCTTCTATGCATAGTTGAGTTTTTTAATAGTTAAACTTTTAAAGTGAATCCATCGCGATACTGGCGTTTTACAAACTGGTTTACTTCGTCAAGGTTTGTAACACGCATGTTGTTGTTATCCCATAATAATTTTACATAACGGCCGGGATAATCAAATCCATTACCTGTTGCCCTTGGTTTCCTCAGATCATAAGCACGGATCGCAAGATTGGCCATTAATAATGCTTCTGTTAATGGTCCTGCAATGGAGAATGGAGAGCTCACTTCTTTCTTTCCATATCCTGCAATGGCCGCTTCAACCCACTGTGCATAGTGGCCGTCTGCACCACCCGGTACACGTGGAATAGTTACAGGAACAGAAACTTCTTTTGTACGTGTTAACGGAAGCAGTCTTGGATTTGCACCGTAAGTTCCGCACATCATTTTTCCTTTTGTGCCGATAAATAAGGTACCGTTACCACCATCACCAAAAGTTTCATTGGCGCCTAATTCTGCAGGTCTTTCCGGTTGAATACCGCCATCCATCCAGTGAAGTGTAACAGGACCGTTTGTTTTATCGCTTTTTGGGAAAGTTAAAGTAACGTGACTTGAGGGAGGACAGCTCTCAGGAAAATATCCGCGTTTAAATTCATCTACATACACGCTGCCCACACTTGCCTGTACATCATTTGCGTATTGCAGATTGAGTACACGGAAAGGCTGTTCGATGATATGGCAACCCATATCGCCTAAAGCGCCGGTACCATAATCCCACCAGCCCCTCCAGTTGAAGGGAACTAATTTTTCAACATAATCTTTATAAGGCGCCGTACCCAGCCAGAGATTCCAGTCTAAACCTGCAGGAACCGGGGCAGGGGTAGAAGACCAGGGAATTCCCTGTGGCCATACGGGACGATCCGTCCAGCAATAAACAGTGTGAACGTCGCCGATAATGCCAGCATCATACCATTCTCTTAATTGTCTTACACCATCTCCGGAAGAACCCTGGTTACCCATTTGCGTAACGACCTTATATTTTTTTTCTGCAGCGGTTAATACTCTTGCCTCATAGATATCATGCGTAAGCGGTTTTTGTACATACACGTGCTTACCTAACTGCATAGCAGAAAGTGCAATTACCGCGTGGTTATGATCGGGCGTGGAAACAGAAACTGCATCAAAGTTTTTTGACTCTTTATCCATCAGTTCACGCCAGTCCTTGTAATATTTCGCTTTAGGAAAGTTTGCAACAGTTTTTGCGGCCCTGCGATCATCCACATCAACCAAAAATCCGATATCGGCTTTACCGCTTTTGAAGAAGTTGGCTATATCACTTTCACCTTTACCGCCTGCGCCTATACCGGCAACGATAAGCCTGTCACTCGGCGCAACATATCCTCTTCCCAGTACATGCCTGGGAATGATCATAAATCCGGCTGCTGCCAATGTTGTGTCTCTTAAAAAATTCCGCCTGCTCGTATCTGCAGTAGGGGTGGTCTTTTTTTCTTCTGACATTTTTTTTTCAATTAAGAATTAAGAATTATGAATTCAGAATTATGAATTACTTCGTTAAGAATTAAAAATGAATAGTAAGAATAAGCTGCATTCATAATTCTTAATTCATAATTCTTAATTCTACAGATTTCCTTTTTTCAATTCACTCACTGCAAAATCTGCTGCTCTTGCTGTTAACGCCATATAAGTAAGCGACGGGTTAACGCAAGCGGCAGATACCATACATGAACCATCTGTTACGAATACATTTTTTGCATCCCATACCTGGTTATGTTCATTCAGTACAGAAGTCTTTGGATCTTTGCCCATACGCGCAGTTCCCATTTCGTGAATGCCCATGCCGGGGTAATAATCATTATCATGCGTATGAACATTCTTGATGCCCGCTGCTTCCAGCATTTCCTGGGCATCAGCCATCATATCCTTACGCATTTTTCTTTCATTGTCTTTTATTTCCGCATCGATTGCTAAAACAGGAAGACCCCATTTATCTTTTTTAGTTTTATCCAGCGTTATTTTATTCTCATGGTATGGAAGCATTTCACCAAATCCACCGAGACCTATGTTCCAGTCGCCGGGTTCTGCCAATGCATCTTTATATTCACCGCCGATATTCATTTCAGCAACTTCTCTTGCCCATCCATCGCGGCTCGCACTGCCCTGGTAACCGAAGCCACGGATGTAGTCTCTTTTATCACCAAACAAATTCCTGAAACGCGGAACATAAATACCATTCGGTCTTTTACCGTAGTAATATTTATCATCGTAACCTTCTGCTTTACCTGAGGCGCCGCAACGGAAATGGTGATCCATTAAATTATGTCCGAGTTCACCGCTGCTGCTGCCCAAACCATCGGGCCATATATCAGTAGCTGTGTTCATCAGCACCCATGCGCTGTTTAATGTGGAGGCGTTTACAAAAACGATCTTCGAAAAATAATCGTAGGTCTTATTTGTTTCCGCATCCAGTATTCTTACGCCTTTCGCTTTTTTAGTATCCTTATCGTAGATCAGTTCTTTTACAATTGAAAAAGGTCTTAGTGTTAAGTTACCTGTTTTCATTGCTGCAGGAAGTGTGGCAGATTGTGTACTGAAATAAGCACCGAAAGGACAACCCAGCCAGCACTTATTTCTGTACTGGCAATTGGTTCTGTCATTGTGTGCAACAGTAATATTCGCTGTGCGCCCTATGATCATCTGGCGCAGGCCTTTATAATGTTCTTTAATTCTTGCCGATACATCTTTTTCAACGCAGTTCATTTCCATCGCCGGCATGAACTGTCCATCGGGGAGTTGTGCCAGGCCGTCGCGGTTACCGCTGATGCCTGCGAATTTCTCTGCATAATCATACCATGGCGCAATGTCTTTATAACGAATGGGCCAGTCGATAGCGATGCCATCTTTAGCATTGGCCTCGAAATCGAAATCACTCCAGCGATAGCTTTGTCTTCCCCACATGAGTGAGCGTCCGCCTACATGATAGCCGCGATACCAGTCGAATCTTTTTACTTCTGTGTAAGGACTCTCCGTATCCTTAACCCAATAATTAAGATTGGTTTCGTTAAGGGGGTAATCTCTTTTCAGCACAGGATAATCTTTTATCATCTGCTGTGTTCTTCCGCCACGGTGAGGAAACTCCCAGGGATTTTTGTTCGCGTTCACATAACCTTTAATGTGCTCGATGTTTTCTCCTCTTTCAAGTAATAAAACTTTTAAGCCTTTCTCTGTTAGTTCCTTAGCCGCCCATCCGCCGCTGATACCTGAACCCACAACAATCGCGTCATAAGTGTTGTTCGCCATGTGTAATTTTTATTTTAGGATTGATGACAAAAAATATTAAACGTCGCATAATGAAATTGCCTGTCTTAATGAAGCCACTTTATCTGTTCTTGCCGGAATAAATTCCTGGGCCACAAAACCTTTGAAACCTGTTTCCACTATCGCTTTCATGATTGCAGGATAATTCAGTTCCTGTGTTTCATCGATCTCATGCCTGCCGGGATTTCCACCGGTGTGATAATGACCAAAATATTGATGATTGGTTTGTATGCTCCTGATCACATCACCCTCATCGATCTGCATGTGATAAATATCATACAATAATTTAAAATTTTCTGATCCAAGCCGCTTCACCAGTTCAATACCCCAGGGCGAACGGTCGCACATATAATCTTTATGATTCACTTTGCTGTTTAGTAGTTCCATTTGAATCGTTACACCTCTTTTTTCAGCAAGCGGAAGGATCTGCTTTAATCCATCAACACAATTTTTCATTCCTGTTTCATCATCCATTCCATTCCTGTTCCCGCTAAAGCAGATCAGGTTTTTATATCCTGCTTTGGCAACAAGATCAATATGTTCCGTGTAGTTTTTTATGAGTGTGGGATGATATTGTTTATCGTTCCAACCATTCACTAAATTTATTTCAGCGCCATTACACATGGATGAATAAATGCCATATTGTTTAAGCGTATCCCAGTCTTTGGGCCCAACAAGATCCATAGCAGAAAAACCCAGATCCTTTACCACTTTGCATAGTTCTTCAACTGACAACTGGCTGTATGTCCACCTGCAGACAGAATGATTTATGTTTCCTTTAAGCTGCATTGATTTTTTTTCATCTGTACAATTACTGAATGCAATGGAAGGCACGGCCATTACAGCCGACCCGCTTAGTAAGAGGTTCTTTAATAGTTTTCGCCTGGAGGTTTGTTGTGCCATTTCTTATTATAACTTTTAAGCAAGCGGACTTCCCGCGAGCCCGGTATCAACATTTTTATCTGCGACTATCGGTTTTTTTCCTTTGAAGAATACGAGGAATATGAGCATAACAATAAATGCAATGATCGCCGGAACCATCCATATATTTTTCCAGTCATGCCCTTTACCCAATGTGTTTTTCTCCGCGACCATACCAGCTATCCAGAAACCGATCAGCATACCCACGCCGTAAGTTGCGAGTGTGATCATTCCCTGTGCTGATGCACGAATGCGTTCCCCGGCCCTTGCATCGGTGTATACCTGTCCTGTAACAAAGAAGAAATCATAACACACGCCATGTAAAATAATCCCTGCATATAACATCCACATGCCGGAACCTGCATCGCCGAATCCGAAACACAGGTAACGCAATACCCATGCGGCCATTCCGATCAGCAGCATTTTTTTAACACCCCAGCGGGCAAAAAAGAATGGCATCAGGAAGAGAAAGATCATTTCCGACATTTGTCCGAATGCCATTTTTCCTGCAGCGGCATCAACACCTATTTCATTTAAATAAATATTCGTTTCCTGGTAATAGAAAGCAAGCGGGATACAAATGAGTAAAGAGGAAAGAAAGAAAACCAAAAAGTTACGGTCCTTTAATAAACCGATAGCATCCAGTCCGAGAATTTCTCCAACTGATGTTTTCGAACCTCTTTTAGGAGGAGGCGTATTCGGTAATGTGAAACTGAAAAGCCCCAGCACCAGCGATACGATTGCCGCCAGCCGGAAAGTATTTTCGAGAGAAGCATTCTTTTCCCAGGCCATCCACCCGATAATTAATCCAGCAACGATCCACCCGATGGTTCCCCATACACGAATATTGGCAAACTCTTTTTCAGGACTATTCAATTGTTTAAATGATACAGCGTTCACCAATGCAAGCGTTGGCATGAACAGGATCATATAGATCAACAGAACAGGGTAGAAAGTATTGAAGTCGTGAATGGTAGTTATATAATAAAGTAAACCCGCACCAAGAATATGCAGGATCGCTAGTATCTTTTGCGCTGCAAAAAAACGGTCTGCGATCAAACCAATAATAAACGGAGCGATAATGGCACCTAAAGATTGTGTACCATAGGCTACACCCACCTGTACATCTGTGGCGTTGATAGATTTTAAATAAGTCCCCATCGTTACGAACCAGGCACCCCAGATAAAAAAGTTGAAGAACATCATTACAGATAACTGAATGCGGATGGCGGGCTTCATTGGCAGTTGTTTAATTTATCTGACTGGCTGATAGAAAGTGCCGGTGGTAAACAGGATTTTTCTCAGGCAATCGTACAATTTTATAACGGGTATAAAGTACACATTTTATCATCGAACGGCAAAAAAATTCTCTCAACAAAAAAAAGCAAAAAATGAGAAGCGTTTTATTTCAATGCTATATTATCTTTCCATTGATTTCTGAAAACTACACTTATGAGAAAACTACGAATGGGAATGATCGGCGGCGGGCCGGGTGCGTTTATAGGGGCGGTTCACAGAATTGCAGCATCAATGGACGGACTAACAGAATTAGTTGCAGGTGCTTTCAGTTCAGATCCTGCAAAATCCGCTCAAACCGGGCATGACCTTAATCTTTCTGAAAGCCGTGTCTATGGCTCTTATAAAGAAATGATAGAAAAAGAAAAATCACTTCCTGAAAATGAGCGGATAGATTTCATTAGCATCGTTACACCCAACCATCTTCATTTTGAACCCGCTAAGCTGGCACTTGAAAATGGTTTTCATGTAGTGCTCGACAAACCCATGACCTTCAATCTGAAAGAAGCAGAAGAACTAAAAAAGATCGCCGATGCTTCCGGAAAATATTTCTGCCTTACACATACATACACGGGTTACCCGATGGTGAAAGAAGCGAAACAACAAATAGCTGCTGGTAAGCTCGGTAAGATCAGGAAAATATTTGTCAGTTACCCGCAGGGATGGCTCAGTGATTTTTTAGAGGGAAGTGATCAGAAACAGGCCGCATGGAGAACCGATCCTTCACGCAGTGGTATTGCAGGAGCGATGGGCGATATTGGTACACATGCTTTTAACCTTGCAGAATATATAACAGGTTTGCAGGCAACAAAACTTTGTGCTGATATTAATATCGTTGTAGAAGGCCGCAAATTAGATGATGACGGGGCGGTTCTTTTGAAATTCAATAATGGTGCAAGCGGTGTGCTGATGGCGTCTCAAATAATGGCCGGTGAAGAAAATGATCTTCATATAAAAGTGTATGGCGAAAACGGCGGACTTGAATGGCGGCATACCGAAGCGAACAGTTTGATCATTCGCCACCTTGATAAACCCGCTGAAATATGGCGTGCAGGAAATGGATATTTATCTTCGTTCGCACAACATAATACACGCACGCCTTCGGGCCATCCTGAAGGATATTTAGAAGCATTCGCCAATCTCTACCGCAATTTTATTTTATGTGTGCAGGCACAGTTAAGCAATGGACAACCAAAGCCTGAGTGGCTCGATTTTCCAAAGGCCGAAGAAGGTGTTAGAGGGATGTTGTTTATTGAAAAAGTAATTGAGAGCGGGAAGTCGGAGGAGAAGTGGCTGAATATATAGTTGGCGGTTGTTAGTTGGAAGTTGGCGCTTTTGACTAATGACTAATGACTATTGACCAATGACAATTGACTATTGATAAACTCTATAATTTAGCAATCTCAAATTCTTACGATATGCGAACCATCAAAGGCCCCGGTATTTTTCTTGCGCAGTTTTTAGGTGATAAGCCACCATTTAATTCTCTTGAAAGTATTTGCAGATGGGCGAAAAGTTTAGGATTTATCGGTGTGCAAATTCCTACATGGGATCCAAGGTGTATTGATTTGCAAAAGGCCGCAGAAAGCAAAACTTATGCAGATGAACTGAAAGGATTAGTTAATGATTGCGGGCTGGAGATCACAGAACTATCAACGCATTTACAGGGGCAACTGGTTGCATCGCATCCTGCTTACGATATTATGTTTGACGGTTTTGCACCTGAAGCATATCGCAATAATCCAAAAGCAAGAACGGAATGGGCAGTGCAACAAGTAAAGTATGCTGCAAAAGCGTCGCAGAATTTAGGATTGAATGCCTGCGCAACATTCAGCGGCGCTTTATTATGGCACACATTTAATCCCTGGCCGCAAAGACCGGCCGGGCTTGTTGAAACAGGATTTACAGAACTTGCAAAAAGATGGCTTCCCATTTTAAATGTGTTTGATGAATGCGGCGTTGATCTTTGTTACGAGATACATCCGGGGGAAGATCTGTTTGATGGAGTTACTTATGAAATGTTTTTAGAGAAAGTAAATAATCATGCAAGGGCATGTTTGTTATATGATCCCTCACATTTTATTTTACAGTGTCTTGATTATCTCGCTTATATCGATCATTACCATGAGCGCATCAGGGCATTTCATGTGAAGGATGCAGAATTTAATCCAACAGGAAAACAAGGTGTGTATGGAGGATATCAAAGCTGGGTGAACAGGGCAGGGCGTTTCCGTTCCCCGGGCGACGGACAGGTAAATTTTAAAGCGATATTCAGCAAACTAACTGCTTATGATTACCCGGGCTGGGCCGTGATGGAATGGGAGTGTTGTTTGAAACATCCTGAGGACGGTGCGAAAGAAGGAGCGGCTTTCATTAAAAACAATATTATACGGGTTACAGAAAAAGCTTTTGACGATTTTGCGAATACAGGGAGTGATGAACAATTCAATCGCAGTATCTTAGGGCTCAACAATCAATAACTGAAATTAATTCACATGAAAAAAACTTTAGTCGGGCTGGCGCTTATCATTTTCATAATGAGTTGCGGCAATAATAATGACAGCAATAAAAAAACTGCTGACAATTCACAGGCTGTAACGGCAGAACCTAAAAAAGATCCCGAAGCAGAGAAAGGACTTGAAATGATCGCAAAAAGCGACTGTTTCACTTGTCATAAAAATACTGAAGCCTCCACCGGACCTGCTTACCAGGATGTTGCTGCAAAATATCCGAATGATGATAATACAATTGATAGTTTATCAAATAAGATCATTACCGGTGGCGCGGGACATTGGGGACAAATTCCAATGACCCCACATCCAACCTTATCTAAAGAAGATGCGAAAGCAATGCTTAAATATATCATGTCCTTAAAAAAATAATTATGAAAAGAATAACCACGGGAATTTTATTCGCTTTTGTACTGCTAATGGCCTGTCACACCACAAGTAAAACAGTTACCCGTACTGTTAATGGTAACGGACTTACTGTTGCTGAAAAAAATGCAGGCTGGCGAATGCTTTTCGATGGCAAAACATTAATGGGCTGGCACATCTACGGAAAGCCGGGCTCACCGGGTGCATGGCATGCTGGTGAGGGCGCATTATATGTAGACATGAATGACAGGAAAACTTTTGGTGGAGGTGATCTGGTAACCAATGAAGAGTTTGGGAATTTTGATTTTAAATATGAATGGAAAATTTCTCCTAAAGGAAATAGTGGTTTGATCTTTTATGTGAAGGAAGACACCGTGAAATACAAGAATACTTATAACACGGGTCCTGAAATGCAGGTATTAGATAACGATGGTCATCCTGATGGAAAAATTATTAAACATCGTGCCGGTGATCTTTATGATTTAATCAAAGTTTCAAAAGAAACGGTAAGACCGGTAGGTGAGTGGAACCAGGCTGAAATAATTTCTAACAATGGCGATCTCCAATTTATTTTAAACGGAGAAAACGTTTTGCATACAACAATGTGGGATGAGAACTGGAGGAAAATGGTTGCCGGAAGTAAGTTTAAAACAATGCCCGGTTTTGGAAATTTTAAAACAGGAAAATTTGCCTTACAGGATCATGGAGATGAAGTATGGTTCAGGAATATTAAAATAAAGACGCTCTGATTTTAGCTCCTGCTAAAAGAATAATTAACAGACGAGCCTGCCAGTTCAATCTCTATTCCGTATTGACCCAGGGGTAAATGTGCCAATCGCAATTGGACAACTTTACCGGAGAAGCGGCCCTTTCGCATCGGTGTATGATCTGAAGAATAAATAGTGTATTCCACTGGTGTGAACTGGAATTTTGAATCGTTTAGCTGAATAAACAGGAAGTCGTTGTCCATGTTTACACTAAAGGCTTGTGGTTGAATTGCGAGCATAAGCAGTTTAGTTTTTTGGGGGACAACAAGTTAAATATTATTTTTTAAGAAAAAAACAAGAAAATCCCGGAAATTCTTTTTCCACA
>JAQBNK010000022.1 GCA_028288595.1 Chitinophagaceae bacterium | reverse complement strand
TGAATGCACGGATCGGTTATCCTAACGAGCACCTCGCCGCTAATCATATTGATGAGTTGAAAAAGCCCATGTATTCAACTTGTATCGGTTTAATTCTAAAAGGTTACAGTGACTTCGAACACAAGCGGAAAGAATTCGATCACAAATTTGTAAGAGTGGCCGTACCTGATAGTTTGAAGAAAGAAGAAGTTTTAGAAACGGTAGCAGCAGGGGATGTTTTGGATGAATCTGTGGACATGCGAAAAAGAAAAGGTCTCAATGGTTTCTGGGATAAATTTAAAGACGGAATCATTGATCTTTTCAAAGAAGAGAGTGACCATGAAATGCGATAAACTAATTATGAATTATGAGTTATGAATGATGAGTGACTTAATTGCAAATTCATAATTCCAAATTCATAATTCAAAATATTAACCCATCTAAACAAACAAGTATGATACATTTTGATCTGCCTAAACAAAAGTCATCCATCATTAAAGTGCTGGGTGTGGGCGGCGGCGGAAGCAACGCGGTGAATTATATGTTCAATGAGAATATCGAGGGCGTTGACTTTATAATTTGCAATACGGATGCGAAGGCTTTAGAACAAAGCCGTGTACCTAATAAAATTCAGCTTGGGCCGCATTTGACCCAAGGTCTTGGTGCTGGTGCCAATCCTGAAATAGGTAAACAGGCTGTTGAAGAATCACTCGAAGAAATAAAAAGAATTTTAGAAGTGAATACAAAGATGGCGTTCATCTGCGCAGGTATGGGCGGAGGTACAGGAACAGGGGGTGCACCCATCATTTCTAAAATTTGTCGCGACTTAGGAATTCTTACAGTCGGAATTGTTACGACACCTTTCGGTTTTGAAGGACCCCGCAGACATCAGCAGGCTGAACTAGGCATTGCGGCTATCGCTCCCTATGTAGATACTTTACTCGTGATCAGTAATGATAAATTACGCATGCAGTATGGCAATCTTAAAATGAAAGAAGCATTTGGTAAAGCTGATAATGTATTAGCTACTGCTGCAAAATGTATCACCGATATTATTAATAGCCGCGGCCATATCATAGTGGACTTTGCTGATGTATGTACTGTGATGAAAAATGGTGGTGTAGCTATTTTAGGAAGCGCTGCAGTTTCGGGCGAAGAGAGAGCGCAGCGGGCAATAGAAGAAGCACTTGCTTCGCCGTTATTGAATGACAGTGATATTCGCGGTGCCAAATGGATACTCATCAATATCAATAGCGCTGAGGGAGAACATGAATGTACAATGGATGAACTGGAGATCATTAATGGTCATCTTCGTTTGCAGGCCGGTGAATTCAGCGATGTGATAGTGGGTATGGGTTATGATAATACGCTGAATGATAAAATTGGTATTACTGTTATTGCGACGGGGTTTGATCATAAAGATCCTTTTAAACAGGCTTCGCCTGCTAAAAAGCAAGCAGAAATAAAGCCCGAAAAAATCGTGATGACATTAGCAGTTGATGGAGAAGAAAGCAAAATAGAAAAACCACAACAGCAATCTTTGACGTTTGAAGAAAAAGATCCTTTTGCACCAAGTTTATCTGAACCCTCTTCTGAAGAGAACCAGCCGGCATACAATGAAATGCCTATGCCTGTTCAGGAAGATAATTCGGTTATTCATTTTGAATTATCACCTGAAATAACAAACACTATTCCTGTTAAAGAACCAGTGAAAGAAACTTCTGAACCGGGAATGAAGCTCATAGAAAGACCTGCAGAAAGTTATATAAAGGGCGGCTTTTTAAATAAACCTGCAAACGTGTATGCTCAGCCTCCTGCCAATGTTAATGCAACAATGAGTGGACACCAGCCACCAGCCACCAGCGCCCAACTACCAACTGCACCAACCAAAGCAGAAGAGGAGCCGGTAGAATTCAGCCTGGTATTTAAAGATGAAGAGCCGGTAACTCAGCAGCCGATGGCTTCCCAGATCGATATCCAGGATGAAGAAGAAGATCAAAAGCGAAGGGCAGCAGAAAGAATTCAGAAGTTGAGAAACCTTTCATTCAACATGAATTCGAATGACCCACACAACAACGAATTCGAAGCGGTACCTGCATATATCAGGAAGAATATGGAATTATTTGGTAATACGCTTACTTCAGCCGAAAACTTTTATAGTAAGTACACAGTAAAAAAAGATGAGAATAACGATACGCACATATCATCCATTAATACTTTCCTGGATGGAAAGAAGCCGGATTAGTAAGCTCTGTTTTATAGATGTTTTAGTTGTTATCTCCCGCTTTTAAGCGGGAGATTTTTTTATGATATTCTGATATTACAGAAGAATGAATCCTTGTATTAATTGGTACATTTATAGCAACATCTTTAATAATCTTTCATAATTACATAAATGTCCCAGGCGAAACCTTTTTACGAAAAAACAAGCCACATACTTCTTTCTGTTGTTTTATTGGGAGTCATTCTTCACTTTGGGCAGGAAGTACTGGAGCCGCTTGCGTTTAGTATGCTGTTTGCGATTCTTTTAATGTCGCCCGGAGATTATCTTGAAAAACGTGGATTAGGAAGGATCGCAGCATCACTTATTACTGTGCTGCTTTCGGTAATTATTTTAGCAGTAGTCTTTTATTTTATTTCTTCACAGATATTGAGGTTGAAAGATGAATGGCCCTCACTGGTTAAGCAGTTGCAGGACATTTTAACAAATATTGGCGACTGGCTTCACAGGAATTTTAGCATGCGCCGGGCAAATGTAAAAAAAGCTATCCAGGCAACGACTTCGAC
This sequence comes from Chitinophagaceae bacterium, assembly GCA_028288595.1. Classification (GTDB taxonomy): domain Bacteria; phylum Bacteroidota; class Bacteroidia; order Chitinophagales; family Chitinophagaceae; genus JAQBNK01. Next base: position 24,732 of record JAQBNK010000022.1, on the reverse strand, counting down.
TGCTATGCCGGATACTTCTTCTTTGATCACCAACACGTTTAATTTTCTTTCAGGAACATTGCTTGAAATTTTGCTTGTTATTATTTATACATTCCTGTTGCTTTTATACAGGGGGCTGGTAGTTCAGTTCTTTATTAAATGTTTTGATGAGACTTTTACGCCACTGGTAAAAGATATTCTCTCGCAAATCAGGTATGTTATTAAAAGTTACGTAACCGGATTGTTCATTGAAATGTCTATTGTAGCATTATTGAATTGCACCAGCTTTTTGATTCTTGGTGTTAAATATGCTTTGTTGCTGGGTATCATGGCTGCACTAATGAATGTGATTCCCTATCTCGGTATTTTTGCTGCCTGTATTTTAAGTGTATTAATTACAATGACAACAACAGATTCAGGGGGCACAGTGGCCGGTGTTGCTATTACCTTATATGCAGTTCATCTTATTGACAGTAATTTTTTACTACCGAGAATAGTTGGGTCAAAGGTTAAGATCAATGCACTGGTAACTATTTTAAGTGTGGTTGTTGGCAGTCTTGTCTGGGGTGTAAAAGGAATGTTTTTAGCTATTCCTTTTACAGCTATCGTTAAAGTTATATTTGACAGTGTTACCGTATTTTATCCATGGGGAATATTACTGGGTGAAGACATTACCATGAAACCCCGTTCAGGTAAAATGCTGCAGAAAATATCCGTCCGGCTTCGCAAGAAAGAACGAAAAGAAAATCTTGGCAATGAGTGAGGCTGTTATTTGTGCTCAGTCTCAAACAGTCTTTTTTATTGCAGACTCAGCATCCAATTTTCTTTGGCTCTCCCGTTTTAACCTGATTGATTCATAAATCCCCAGTATAATAAGCAGGATAAAAAGAATGAGAGAAGCTCCTTTGGTTCCATAATCCATTCCACCTTTTTCTTTCGATTTTGTAAGCAGGTCTCCGAACGTTGCGCCAAAAGGACGCGTTAAAACGAATGCGATCCAGAACAGGATGATCCTCGAGATTTTAGTGAAATAATAAGCAAGAATTATCAAGGCAAGAACTCCGGAAATTAATAAAGCACTTCCGCCAAAACCCAGCCCCGAATCATCTGCAAGAAAATCTCCCAAAGCCGTACCAAGTGTATTAGAAAATAATATAGCTGTCCAGTAAAAGATCTCACCTCTGCGTGACCTGATTTCTGTTACAGACAACGACTTTTCTGTAAGTCTCCAAATAACCAGGACAATAATTAATATGCTCACCAATATTATTGTACCTGTTGTGTAACCCAATTTAAGAGTGCGGTCCATATAATCAGACATGGTAGTGCCGGCAGTGCTGGTTGCTACAATAACTGCCCAATATATTGCCGGTATATAACGCTTCGAAATAAGCTGGCAGATCAGCATGATGATAAAGAATGCAAAAAATATAAGGGTACTTGTAGCATAACCAACATTTAATGTTTGTGCCAGCAGATCACCACCCGTTTCACCTAACGTCGTGGCAGTGATTTTCATGATCCAGAATAAAAGGGTAAGCTGCGGAATTTTGTTCCACTGGTAATTACGGTCTTTGTCAATTTGCATAATGCTTTCTTTAAAAATTACTTGGGCAACAACGATAATGCCATGCTGCAGGTAGACGAACCAGCAGGCATGAATTTTTACCTTTGTATTTGGCCTGATACTTTACTTTAACATCTTTACTAAATTGCTTTATGCCAACTGTATTAATTACCGGCGGAACCGGGATGATAGGAACTGCTCTAACAGGTCTGCTGCTGCAAAGGGGTTACAGGGTTATTATATTAACACGGCATGCCGATGATTATTCTGCTGACGATAATTCTGTTCAATATGCCGGCTGGAATATCGATGAACAAAGAGTCGATAAGACTGCTATTGCTAAAGCGGATCATATTATTCACCTCGCCGGAGCCGGCATTGGCGATAAAAAGTGGAGCAAGACAAGAAAGCTGGACATCTTACAAAGCAGAATAAAAAGCAGTGAATTATTATTAAGTGCATTAAAAGAAACATCCCATCATGTGAAATCTGTAATCAGTTCATCAGCGATTGGATGGTATGGGAAGGATGAAAATAAACCTGACAATATTGGTTTTTCAGAAGATGCGCCGGCGGCAAATGATTTCCTGGCTAATGTGTGTAAAACATGGGAGAGCAGTATAGAACCTGTAAGTGAAAAAGCAATACGTTTGGTAAAATTGAGAACAGGAATCGTCCTGAGTAAATCTGGTGGTGCACTGGAAAAATTTAAAAAGCCTTTGAGTGCAGGACTTGCTGTTATCTTAGGTGGTGGCGATCAAAGAGTGAGCTGGATACAGCTTACTGATCTTTGCAGGATGTATTTGTTCGCCATTGAAAATGAAAATATCCAAGGGATATACAATGCGGTTTCTCCAGGGGTTACAACAAATAAAAAGCTGGTGATTAACCTTGCTAAATTACTAAGGAATAATTTTTTTATCCCGGTTCATATACCGGGTTTGTTTCTGCGACTCGCAATTGGTGAGATGGCGGCAGAAGTTTTGAAAAGTGTTACAGTAAGTTCTGAAAAAATAAAAGCCGCTGGTTTTACTTTTTTATATCCAGGCCTTGAAGCTGCATTGATACAGTGTATTTGATTTATTCTTTAAGAAGGATTATAAATCTCTTTTTTTATTTAGATAATAACATAACCACCAGATTAAAGCAGTTAAGACAAGGGTATATACAATATGCTCATTAATGGCATTAAGCGATTTGTCATAGGCAGCCGTATCTATCTTGCCGAGGAATTTAGGATAAGGTATCAGCCTGTCAGAAAGCTCAAATGGCAAAAATTTCCCTTCATCGTGTTGCTTGAATTTAAAATAATTCACCCCAATATTTTCAACGATGAGATAATAGAAAATAAAAATCCCTAAAGCTATAAATGCTTTTCTCACCATAAATCCAAGTAAGAAAGCAATAGACAACTGTGCAAACGTTTGTAGCATGAAAAGAGGAATATACTGAAGCTGATTACTCCATCCGCTGGTGTCCTCAGAAACTGTAAACCCAAATACAAGTGCTATTGTTGAGTAGGCAAGTGTTACAATGAAAGTGATAATTATTACATCACATAGTTTAGCCGTCATGAACTGGTTCTTGCTCCATCCGTCAATAATATTCTGACGAAGTGTTTTAAACTGGTATTCATTTGTCATCAGCATGATCACCAGTATAGAAGGGATCATAATAAAATAAGACGAGAAATAAGCCACAGAATGCCATGTCTCAGGAAAGCTAAAAGGATTTCCTATCAGTGCTTTGGCAAGCGCCCCCGTTGTTCCCTTATGAGAAATGATATTCAGGTAAATATTATAAAAAAGATAATTGATCGCTGGATAGCTGAGTGCTACAATACCAAGCATCCACCAGAAAGCGGAATACTTGCGGATCTTCATCCATTCAATCTTTATAAGTTCAAACATTTTGCAGGGTTTAGTTGTTAGTCAGTTCAAAAAATTTCGTTTCCAGGCTCTTCTTCTTCAGCTGGAGCTGACTGAGTACGATACCATTTTCAAAACAATGCCTGTTAATATTTTCCATATTGGCTGTATTAACTGGATAAAATATCTGGAGTGTATTATGTTCTCTTTTCATTGTTGTATAAGCACCTAATTTCTCTATCACAGTTTGTAATGCTGTTAGATCATTTGCGGATACTTCAACAATGTCTTCATTGCTTAATACCTCATCTACATTTCCTGCGGTAATTAATTCGCCGCGTTTAAGAATAGCGACATGGGTACAAACTTTTTCTACCTCATCGAGCAGATGACTTGCCATAATAATGGTCTTACCCTGTCTTGATAATTCCTTGATCAGTTCTCTTATCTCGGCTATACCTACAGGATCGAGCCCGTTTGTTGGTTCATCAAACACCAGCACTTGAGGATTGCCCAGTAATGCAGCGCCGATCGCCAGTCTCTGCTTCATCCCTAAACTATATGTACTGAACTTACTGTTTTTGCGATGATCCAGTTTTACCACTTCCAGCACTTTGTCAATATCTTTCGGGGTTCCCCGTTTACTGATAGCCTGCGTGATCTTCAAATTATTTATTGCCGAGAGATAATGATAAAAGTTCGGCGTTTCTAATAATGAGCCGATCTGCTTTCTTGTATCTGCGGATCCGGGTTTACCGAACCATGCGAAAGTGCCGGTTTTGGGTTGAAGAACATCAAGGATAATACCGAGCATGGTGGTCTTGCCACTGCCATTTGGCCCCAGTATGCCAAATACACATCCCTCTGGTACTTCGAATGAAACATCATTCAATGCTTTTATCGAACCATAGTTTTTGGAGATGTGATTAATTGAAAGGATGGGTAGATGATTGTTAACCATGGTTAAAAATAAGGATATAGGCTGATAAATAAAGGCTCTTTATACCCGTGTTCCGCCTTTTATAAGAGCTCATTACCATCCATCACCCCTTTAATGTTCGTTAACGTGATTGGTGATCATTTTTGTATGGTAAAACAAAGACTATGAAAAAGTACATCACCCTCATTATCATTTTAACCGCAGCCTTGCTTTTCCCTGTGGCTACCAGGAAAGCAGAAAAAAGAGTCGATAAGATCGTTCAGTTTTCAGTGCATGCGGGAAGCAACTATAACTTTCAAATTTATAATACAGCAATGGCTGCGATTAAATTATCAGTTTATAAGTATAGCTGTAATAAAAAACAACTTATCTGGGAAAAGACGATCGATGCAAAACAGTTAAGTAAATTTCCCGGTGCTGAAAACGCAATGAAACAGAAAGTTATCGTTCATAATGTAAAAGAATCTTCCGAACGAATCGAAGCCTCTTTCCAGGTAATATATAATTCTAAAGGAAACATCTTCGAAAACTCACAGGCAAGTTTGCTAGAGAAAAATAAAGTTGACAATGAAATGGAAGTCGCTATTTAATTAGCAAATTAGCAGATTAGATGATTAGCAAATGGGAATTGTTTCTATCAGCACAATAATCATCATAATCTAATTCAACACATCAGCTAATTTGCTAATCAATTTCTCACTGGCTTTCCGCTTTTCAATACACTCTGTATTCTTTCTAAAGTTTTCTTTTCTCCGCAAAGACCCAGGAAGGCTTCTCTCTCTAAATCCAGTAAATATTGTTCGGTTACAAGAGTAGGTTCGCTAAGGTCGCCACCGCACATTACATAAGCCAGTTTTTTTGCCACTACTACATCATGATCCGTTGCATAACCTGCCCGCCACATACCATTTATGCCTGCGTATAAAGCGCCAAGATGGTTTCGGCCATGCACTTTTATATCATTACGCTGCACCGGAATTACATAACCTTCTTCAGTCATCTCAATAACAGAACGTTTTGCTTCAGCAATGCGCCGGCTTTGGTTTAATATAATTTCATCATGCCCTTTTCTTAATATTCCAAGGTCGTAAGCTTCAAAGCCCGATGTGGCTACTTTCGCTGTAGCAATGGTTAAGAACCGATTTTTTAAAGTGATGGTTTCCGGTTCGTCTTCGTGCATATCGTCTGAGGCACGCAGAATAAATTCTTTAGTACCGCCACCGCCAGGAATTAAACCAACGCCCAATTCAACCAGGCCAATATATGTCTCTGCTGCGGCACAAATTTTATCAGCATGTAAATTCATTTCACAACCGCCACCGAGTGTTAATCCATGAGGTGCCACAACAACAGGAACAGAAGAATAGCGCACACGCATCATCGTACTCTGGAAAAACCGGATCGCCATATCCAGCTCGTCGTACTCCTGCTCAATCGCATACATAAATATCATACCCACATTAGCGCCTGCGCTGAAATTAGGGCCGTCATTTGCAATTACAAGGCCCTTAAATTTTTCTTCAGCGATAGCAATGGATTTATTTATTCCTTCAAGCACTTCTCCACCGATACTGTTCATTTTCGTGTTCCATTGAAGCGCGACAACATCATCGCCGATATCATACAGATTGCAGGTGCTGCTTTTCCAGACGAGTTTTTCTTTGTAATTGGAAAGAATAATAAAAGATTCCGCGCCGGGTAGTGGTTTATATTTTTTTGAAGCAACATCATAATAGAGCCGCTTGCCATTTTCAATTTTATAAAAAGAAGCGGATCCTGTGTTCAGCATTTCCTGTACCCACGGCGCAATTTTATATCCTGCATCCTGCATCTTCTTCACTGTATCCTGCACTCCCAAAAGGTCCCAGCTTTCAAATGCGCCAATCTCCCAGCCGAAGCCGGCCATCATCGCATCATCAAGACGATAGAGCTCGTCGCTTATTTCGGGAATGCGAAAAGAGATGTAAGAGAATAATGCATAATGAAACTTGCGATAAAACTCACCCGCTTTATCATTTGCATTATTCAGCATTTTGATGCGCTCCTTTAAATCATCTACAGGTTTTGCGGCATCAATAGAAGCAAATTTTGGTTTTTGCCTCGCACCATATTCCATGGTTTGTAAATTCAGTGTTTGAATTTCTTTACCTGAAGCAGATTTTATTTTTTTAAAAAAGCCCTGCCCGGTTTTATCACCCAGCCAGTTGCTGGCAACTACTTTATCCAGCCATGCAGGAATTGTAAAAATGTTTTTGGCTTCATCATCCGGGCAATTATCAGCAACGCCTTTGGCCACTTTTACCAATGTATCAATGCCAACGACATCCGCTGTTCTAAAAGTTGCTGACTTGGGCCGGCCAATGATGGGGCCGGTTAGAGCGTCTACTTCATCAATCGTTAACCCTAATTCATCTATAATGTGAAAGATGCTCATAATGCTAAATACACCAACACGGTTAGCAATAAAAGCGGGGGTGTCTTTAGCCAGCACCGTTGTTTTTCCAAGATGGAGATCGCCATAGTGCATTAGGAAATCCACAACCGAAGGGTCCGTATCTTTTGTAGGAATTATTTCAAGCAAGCGTAAGTACCTGGGGGGATTAAAGAAATGCGTTCCGCAAAAATTCTTTTTAAAATCTTCGCTTCTCCCTTCTGATAACATGTGAATAGGAATGCCTGAAGTATTCGAAGTGATAAGGGTGCCGGGCTTTCTGAATTGTTCTACTTTCTCAAAGACCTGTTGCTTAATATCCAATCTTTCTACAACTACTTCAATGATCCAGTCGTAGGTGACAATATCTTTCATATTATCATCGAAGTTGCCGGTAGTGATTCTTTTGACTGCATCCTTTGTATATAAAGGAGAAGGATTTGATTTGATTGCTGCCTGCAGAGCATCATTCACTAATTTATTCCTGGCAGCAGGATTAGTATTTTCTTTAGCATCGTTGGGAACAATGTCAAGTAATAAAACCTGGAGCCCAACTCCTGCAAAATGACAAGCAATACGAGAGCCCATCACACCACTACCAAGAACTGCAACTTTTTTTATAATTCGTTTCATTGGAGAAATATTAGTTAGCAATGCAACTATTTTCGAAGTTAATGATTTTATTCCTGCAGCATATTGATAAATCACTTCAGTAAAATTATTTCTTCCTGTAAATAAAAGGCCCACTAAATTTGTAGGATAAATTCTATTATGAAATCTTTTAAATGTGCCGTATCAATACTTAGTCTGCTCTCTTTTGTAGTTATACTTACTTCATTTATGCCAGGCGACCGTGGCTATATCGTAAAGCCGGGAGATATAGCACCATCGGATTATACACTCATATTAACTAACGGTAAAAAATATAACCTGGATGATTTGAAAGGTAAAATTGTTCTCTTACAATTTACTGCAAGCTGGTGTTCTGTTTGTCGTAAGGAAATGCCGCACCTGGAAGCGGATATCTGGAAAAAATATAAAGATAAAGGCTTTATAATGATTGGGATTGACAGGGATGAACCGATGGATGTTGTACAAAAATTCAGAAGGGATATGAAGATTTCTTACCCGCTGGCGCTTGATCCCGGTGCAGATATATTTGGTCGCTTCGCTGATAAAAAGTCTGGCGTAACCCGCAATGTTTTAATAGACCGGAATGGAAAAATTATTTTTCTTACCAGGCTATATGATAAGAAAGAGTTTAATGAACTGAAAAGAAAACTAGCTGAACAATTTTAACCAGCGCCCGTTAATGATTACATGCTCCATAAGGTAAAAGCAATAACCAATTTTTTATAGAGGCAAAAAATAAGAATAAAAAAAATGCGGCCGAGTAAATAACTGGCAATAAGATTCGGTAACCAGTGCAGGTTAAATAATCTTCTGAAAGCAAAAAATAACCAGGCACCGAAAAATATTACATGCAGTGCTTCAAATCCCTCATATATCCCGAATGTAGCATTAGAAAAATCGCGTAATTTATCATTATATAAAAGCTTCATGGCTTTGCCGGGAAGGTTGTAAAAAGTTCTGCTGTGAAACCATTTATATGGAAGCATTATTATCCCAGAAAGAAGACTATAGAATAAAAGATTGAAGGATACAAAATGAGTTGACAGAATCAGCGCCGATCCATAGTACTGCAGCTTTTTATAAAAGACCAAATAAAAAATGGCTGCAAAAACCGGGATAAGAATAAATATTAAAGTTTTGGAGTAGAATGAAACTTTCTGATTATAAGTATTGATAAAAAGCTGATCATTATAGTAATGAACAAAATGACCAGGAACATCGCTCCACTCTTTTTTTGCTTCAGCAGTGGTATCAGCCGCGGTTCTTTTTTCATATGCCGCTAATTTTTTAGAACGCAGATTTTTCAGACTCAGCATGATGGTTTTATCAACGGGCCTCATCCATCCAAGTCCCGGCTTATCGCTGATATACGAACTGGCGCCATCCTGCGACGAAGGTGTATAATCGGTTATGTGCAGGTACTGGATCATCATATAAAAAAATAAGTTCACGATGACGAATACCTGCACCGGTTTTGCATAGGGGACTCTTACGCCTCTAAGATTTTCTTTTGTAACAAAGCCTGGCTTTGATAAAAGCAGCCAAATAGTTTTTACCACTTTATTTTCAAAATGGGTAAAGACATCTATTGTTTGATGAATGAAATGTTTTGCACTCAGTTGCGAATCATGAAAAACCTTTTCCCCGCAATGATTGCATATTTTACCATAAAACTTGTTATGACAATTTGGACAAACATGCAATTTGTCGGGACGGTGAGGTTTTACTGTTTTGTTTTTTTCCAGGGGGCTTGATTTGAATAATGTCAAGATAGAATAAAACAGCATTTTATTCCAACCGTTCATAAAAAATAGAAGAACAAAATTTATTATTATCTCCTTAGTAGGAAGTTAGAAAGTAAATGGTGAGATACCATTCACTGAAATGTTCGGAATTTTCTTCAATCTCAAAAAAGAAACCTGCCATTTTAGTTGGCAGGCATTTATAAAATATACTTCAGAGAAAGCGGAGTTTTTTTCCGCGGTTTCCGTGTATTCCGCGCGAGAAAAATACTAACTCACGCCGCTTCCATTATCCACTTTATTCTGTGGCTGCATCAAATGCAGTTTACCACTTGCATCTTCAGCGGTTAATATCATTCCATTGCTTTCAATTCCCTTTAATTTTCTGGGAGCAAGGTTCGTAACAACGGTGACCTGCTGTCCAACAATTTCTTCCGGCGTAAAATGTAAAGCAATGCCGGAAATGATTGTTCTTTTTTCAAAACCAAGATCCACTTCCAGTTTTAAAAGTTTATCCGCCTTTGCAACTTTTTCGGCCGCGGTAATCGTTCCTACTTTAATATCGAGTTTAGCGAAATCGTCATAAACAATTTCGGGCTTTATTAAAGTTGGTAGTTGACTATTGGCGGTTGGCTCTGAACCAGCACTATTCTTTTCAGCGTTTAGGTTTTCCACGTTTTTGTCTTTTGATTTTTGGCTTTTGATTTTTAACTTCTCCATCTGCTCAGCTATCTCGCTATCTTCTATTTTTCTGAATAATAATTCCGGTGCTCTTAAACTATAACCAACACTCAACAATTTTATTTTTCCGGCATTATCCCAGTCAAGCATCTTATCAACCACTTTCATCATGTACAACATTTTCTTTGCCGTAAAAGGAAGGAAAGGATTAATTAAAATGGCCAGGTTAGCGCATAATTGTAAACATAAATGCAAACAGTTATCAATTAATTTTTGTGCATCCGGATTTTGTTCTAAATTTTTGGCAAGTATCCAGGGTTCTTTTTCCTGCATGTATTTGTTACCCTTACGTGCAAGCTCTATCACTTCAAACAATGCATCCCTGAATTTATAATTCTCTATTAAATTTTCGATTTTCGATTTCCCATTTTCGATTTCCTTCACTAAAATATCATCCTTTGAATCCATTTCCTCCGTGTGAAGTGGCGGAACTTTCCCATTGCATAATTTATGCATCAGCACAAATGCCCTGTTAACGAAATTGCCGAAGATGGAACCCAGTTCACTATTATTTGCATCCTGGAAACCTTTCCAGGTAAATTCACTGTCTTTTGTTTCAGGCGCTATCTGCGTTAAATAATACCGGAGCGAATCTGCTAATTGCGACCCGCCATTTTCTTTTTTAATCCAGTCGTTGATATAATCATCCATTTCAATGCTCCATCCGCGGCTGGTACTCATCTTATCACCTTCTAAATTCATGAATTCATTTGCCGGAACGTTTTCAGGAACAATATATCCATGCAGTTTCAGCATCACGGGAAAAATGATACAATGGAAAACAATATTATCCTTTCCTACAAAATGAACAAGCTTCGTCTCTTTATCCTGCCAGTAAGGTTTCCAGTCTTTATTGTTATCGATGGCCCATTGTTTTGTAGCGCTTACATAACCGATAGGCGCATCAAACCAAACATATAATACTTTACCCTCTTCATTTGGCAGGGGTACTTTTACGCCCCAGTCAAGATCACGGGTAACGGCTCTTGGCAGCAGCCCGCCATCTATCCAGCTTTTACACTGGCCAACTACGGTTCCTCTCCAGTCTTTTGCATGTTCTTTCAATATCCATTCACGTAAAAAATCTTCGTGTTTATTTAATGGCAGGTACCAATGTTTGGTTAGTTTTTTTATCGGCGGTTTCCCGCTTAATGTACTTACAGGATTGATCAGTTCATCCGGGCTTAATGTTCGTCCGCATTTTTCACACTGATCGCCATAAGCATTTTCATATCCGCAGTTAGGACATGTGCCTTTAATAAAGCGATCGGCTAAAAATGTTTTAGTCTCCTCATCGTAGTACTGCTCAGTTTCTTTTATTTCCAGGTCACCATTATTATTTAACGCAGTAAAAAATTCCTGTGCTGTTTCATGATGCAAAGGAGCACTGGTGCGATGGTAAATATCAAATTCAATTCCCAGGTCCTTAAAATTCTGCTCCATGATAGGGTGATACTTATCGATGATCGCCTGGGCAGTTGTTCCTTCCTTCATCGCCTGTATAGGAATGGCGGTACCGTGCTCATCACTGCCGCATACAAATACTACATCACGTTTCTGCGCTTTCAGGTAACGCACATAAATATCTGCAGGCAGATAAGCGCCTGCGAGGTGACCAATATGTTTAAGGCCGTTCGCATAAGGAAGCGCCGAGGTAATTAAATATCTATTTGGTTGAATCAATTTTTGGTAACCAGCTTTTTGTTCTTTGATGATCTTTGTTGCGTCGCACACTTGTACACCTGTATATATGGCGACTATGCCGCAAAAATACGCAAGTGCGGGCAGAAGTTTTTATATTGCCGCATGGCTATACTTCCACCATATTTAAAACCAGGAGATACGATCGGTATCACCTGTCCAGCTGGTTTCCTGCCATTGGAAAAAGCGGAAACCTGCATTAAAATATTGCAGGAGTGGGGGTTTAAAGTAAAAGTTGGTAAAACCCTGGGTAGTCAATTCAATTATTTTTCCGGAACAGATGAAGAGCGTTTAACAGACTTCCAGCAGATGCTTAATGATGATTCTGTTCAGGCGGTTCTATGCGGTCGTGGTGGTTATGGTGTTTCACGGATAATAGACCATCTTGACTTTACTTCATTCCAAAAAAATCCAAAATGGATTATAGGATTCAGCGACATCACGGTACTGCATTCCCATATCTATACAAAATTCAATATTGCTTCTTTACATTCTCCTATGGCAGCAGCTTTTAATGATGAAGAATATAAAAATCCATTCGTTCAGTCAATGAGAACTGCGCTAACGGGTGAAGCTGCTGATTATTCATGTTCATCACATCCATACAATAAAGAAGGGAATATTACAGGAGAACTCGTCGGTGGAAATTTATCCTTGCTGGCACATCTTACGGGAAGCGAATCATCCATCAACACAAAAAATAAAATATTATTTATGGAAGATGTTGGTGAGTACTTGTACAATGTTGACAGAATGCTGATACAACTGCAGCGAAGTGGACAACTGGAAAATTTAAAAGCGCTGATCATCGGGGGTTTTACAGATATGAAAGATACCACCACCAGTTTCGGACAGGATATTTATGACGTGCTGAATGATAAAGTAAAAAATTATCATTACCCGGTGTGCTTTAATTTCCCGGTAAGTCATGAGAAAGAAAACTATGCGCTTAAAATAGGGCAGCAATATAATCTGGTAATCACAAAAGAGAAAACGGTTTTAAAAGAATTAGCATGAAATTATTTTTGATTAGGTATACAAAACTTTTATTTATCTGGCTCAGGCTTCACGGGGTGGTGAAATACTTTAATAAAGGTTTGCAAAATCTTGCTTATTTAAGCGAGTTCTCCCAATGGGTAAAAGAAAATAAACCAGCTTTTGTTTATAACGATTTCCCTTCGAAATGGAATTATGAAAAAAGATATCTTCTTTATGAACATGTCTTTAAAAGCGAAGAATTAAGCGGACCGGTTAATTACCTGGAGTTTGGAGTAGCAACAGGACAATCTTTTAAATGGTGGACCCGAAAAAATACAGATGCAGGCAGCCGCTTTTACGGCTTTGATACTTTCACGGGATTGCCGGAAGACTGGGGACCATTTAAAAAAGGATCTATGAGCACTGGCAATGTAATGCCGGATGTGGAAGATGAAAGAACGAAATTTTATACCGGTCTTTTTCAGCAAACATTACCTGAATTCATCAGCACATTTGATAAAACGAAAAGAAATGTAATAATGATGGATGCCGATTTATATTCTTCCACATTATTTGTGCTCACTGTTTTAGCTCCTTATCTAAAAAAAGGTGATCTTGTTTTTTTTGATGAGTTTGTAGTACCCATGCACGAGTTTAAAGCGTACCTCGATTTTATCGGGTCTTATTATATGAAGCTGCAGCCGATAGCAGCTGCCAATAATTATTATTTTGTTGCTTTTAAGGTGAGTTAGAATGAAGTACTTATTCTGCTAAGTATAGTCTTCGCCAAATATCCTCTTTAAAGGAACGGAAGTAACAGGAGAAATGATCAATGGGAATTTCTCAACCGTAACATTACTTGGATCAAGCCCGAAACCTCTTTCTTCGCTCAACGAAATTTCTTTCAGCCAGAAGTATAATTTCATTACGATCCTTTCAAGGAATGGAAGTTCATTATCACTCGATAAATATTTTTCCATTACGATAAACTGGAAGTCACCCGTAATATTATTACGTTCAAGACTTTCATAGCGGCTCGTAATATTTACTTCTTTATTCGTTACCAGGTCTGCCACCACTTTTCTGAACATGAGGTTTACTTTCTGTTCCACCCTGAACCCGAGCCTGAATTCGATGCGTATAATATCATTCGGGATAATATGCTCAACAATATATTCGCAGGTATAGGGGTCATCGAGTACATCTACATGCACGAACCAATAAATGTCTGCACGTTTCGGCTTTTTATTAAGAATGGAATAAATGATCTTATGCTCTATCTCTTTGGGGTTATTAGCGCTCGTCATATAAACAAGATGCGTCGCATATTTAGGAACTGTTCTGTCGTTACTCAGTTCCTGGATCATGGGAATATAATGTTCAAGCCTTACAAATTCCACGTAACGGTTTTTGATTTTCCGGCTTCTGAACCAGGTAAACATAACAGAGAATAATGCGCCTCCAACGATGAGTGTTACATAACCACCATGAGCAAATTTTTCAAGATTAGCGATCAGGAAAGAAATTTCTATAGCGAGATAGACGACCAGATAAACATAGATCCAAAAAGACGGCACCCGCCGGCTAACAAGATAATTTGCAAATAACATAGACGTACTGATCATGCACATAGTTATTGCAAGGCCATATGCAGCTTCCATGTTATCAGACTTTCTAAAAAACAATACAATTCCGACGCAGCCGAGATAGAGGAGCAAACTGATTCCCGGTATATATGCCTGTCCCTTTTCTTCAGTAGGATAATTGATCTTCATCTTCGGCCATAGATTTAAACGCATGGCTTCAGAGATCAGCGTAAAAGAGCCGGAGATCAATGCCTGGCTGGCGATAACTGCTGCCGATGTAGCGATGATAATTCCTATCAGTTTAAACCATTCAGGCATAATACCATAGAAAGGATTAAACGAAGCGGCAAGTACAGATTGAATTTGATGGCCGTTATAATTAGATAACAACCAGGCTCCCTGCCCTAAATAATTAAGTATGAGGCAGCTCTTTACAAATATCCATGAGATGCGAATATTGCTGCGGCCGCAATGACCCAGGTCTGAGTACAGCGCCTCGGCCCCGGTCGTACAGAGAAAGACCGCTCCTAACAGCCAAAAACCATTGGGATAATGTACCAGCAAGCGAATGGCGTAATAGGGATTAAGTGCGTGCAAAACATGCCAGTGACCTAAAATATGCGCTATTCCAAGCACAGCCATCATGCTAAAAAAGACGAGCATGATTGGGCCGAAAAGACGGCCGATCGACATAGTACCGAACTGCTGCATGAAAAAAAGAAGGGTGATAATTCCTAAAACAATTATGACAATGGTTTGCGTTTCAATCCCCTTAAAAAGCGTGATCTGCCTGAGACCCTCTATGGCAGAAGTAACAGTGATCGGGGGTGTAATTATTCCATCAGCCAAAAGAGCGGCGCCGCCTATCATAGCAGGCATTACAAACCATTTCTTCTGCCGGCGAACCAATGCATATAAACTAAAAATGCCGCCTTCCCCTTTATTATCAGCCTTTAATGTAAGGATAACGTACTTAACCGTGGTTTGAAGAGTGAGCGTCCAGATAATGCAGGAAAGTGAGCCAAGGATCAGTTCATCATTAATAATTCTGCCCCTGATGATGGCGTTTAAAACATATAAAGGCGAAGTTCCTATGTCTCCGTAGATAATTCCCAGTGCGATTAATAAACCAGCAGAAGAGACCCTGTTTATGTGCTTGCCCACAAATTTTTAAAATTGTTTCTCGAATGAATTCCTCGACAAATGTATAATGAAAATGATTAGC
Source organism: Chitinophagaceae bacterium (assembly GCA_028288595.1). Classification (GTDB taxonomy): domain Bacteria; phylum Bacteroidota; class Bacteroidia; order Chitinophagales; family Chitinophagaceae; genus JAQBNK01. The sequence continues at coordinate 9,341 of JAQBNK010000022.1, read as the reverse complement.
GCAACAGATATGTTTTTAAGCAAAATGAGCGTTTATTAGTAAATTAACGGGTGTAAAACCCACTCCTTACATTTGATTATTAGAAAAGCATAAAGGAAATGAAATTCGATCTGACGATTAAACCAGCAAGTCCGCTAAAAAAAACCGCTTTCTTTTTAATGATGATATGCCTTTTCGCGGCTTCCCGTATCCAGGCTCAAAAAGTAACATATGCCGAACCCGATAAAGAGGATCTGAGGACATTGAATTTTGAGATCATCGGCAAAATGAATGGTCAGTACCTTATTTATAAAAGCATTCGGGATAATCATTACATGTCTTTATATGACAATGACATGAAGATGGTTAGCAAGCATAAATTATCATTTATGCCAGACAGGGTGATTAATACGGAGTATCTCGCTTACCCTGATTTTTTTTATCTGTTCTTCCAGTACCAGAAAAGAAACATCGTTTATGCGATGGCGGCTAAAATGGATGCTTCGGGAAAATTAATGGGCGAACCACAAATACTGGATACAACCAACATCAATTTTTTTGCGAGTAATAAAATATATTCCATAAGTCCGAGTGAGAACAAACAGTATATCTCTGTACTGAAAATAAATTCAAGGAACGACAAGAATTATATTATTGGAAATGCTTTATATGACCGCTCATTACAGCTTGTGCACAAAACACAGATCGGTATCCCAATGCCTGAGCGTAATGATTTTTTGACCGAATTCAATGTTGATAATGATGGCGGACTTGTATTTCTGCGCAATTCCGGGACATCTCAAAATGATAATATAAATAAAGTTACACTGCTTACCCAGCCAAAGGGCTCAGACATGGTATCATTCACTCCTATACCTATTGAAAATGTTTTTCTCGATGATGTGCAGGTGAAAATAAATAATGCTAACGGGCAATATCTGGTTAGCTCATTTTTTGCAAAACTACGCCGCGGTAATATTGAGGGTCTCTTTAATTACCTGGTAGATAAACGCAATCTGAAAACTGTTTCCAACTCTCTGAATGTATTTAATAATGATTTGAGAAATGAAGCAAGGGGCGAGAATGCAGACAAAGCCGCTTTTAATGATTACTTCCTTCAGAAAATAGTCATGCGCAACGATGGCGGCTTCCTGGTTGTAAGCGAAGCTAATTATACTTCATCCAGGGGAAATGCTTTTAACCGCTGGGATAATGTTTATCCTACACCGTATCTTAATCCGCTTGATTATTATTATTTCCGAAGTTATTATCCTTTCTGGCGGGGCGGTACATTCAGCAATAATTCTGTTACCCGTTATTATGCAGATGACATTCTCGTACTCTCTTTCGATCCGTCATCTAAAATAGAATGGAGCAATGTGATTCATAAATCGCAGTATGATGATAACACGGATAATTTCATTGGCTTTACTACTATGAACCTCGGTAACGAATTGGATTTTCTGTTTAATATGCTCGAAAAAAGAACTCTCCTTTTAAATGACCAGGCGATATTAGCAAACGGGCAACTGGAAAGAAAACCAGTGTTTAAAAATTTGGATAAAGGGTTTGATTTTATGCCCCGCTTTGGCAAGCAGGTTAGTGCCCGGGAAATGATTATTCCCTGCCAGTATAGAAACTATATTTGCTTCGCAAAAATTGAATATTAAAATAAATCAGTGGTTTCTTTCTTCCGGGATAAATGGGCGTCCAGTATATTCTGGCTCATCATGCTGAGCATAGGAATTCATGCGCATTTTATAAAAGATGCGCCGGAAGTTATTACCGTACAAAGGGATGGATTATTATATTTTCTCCTTGAACCCCTTAAAGGTCTTCCCGGGATAGCACGTGTACTCATCTATCATTTTGTGATTCTTATTATTGCTATCCGCCTGAATTATATCCTGAATGATTTAAAAATGATGCAAGCGCAGGCTTTCACCACAGGTATGACCTATGTGATGCTCTCTGCCTTGTTTAAGCAATGGAGCAATATTACAGAGCCACTCATCATGCATATTATTATTTTATGGTTGTATAGTAAACTGGCCAGGCTGTATAATAATAACAATCCGAAAACCCTTATTTATAACATTGGCCTGATAGCCGGGTTGATGATGCTTTTATATTATCCCGCCGCTATTTTAGTTGCTTTATGCTTTTTTGCGCTTCTTATCCTTCGTCCCTTTTCTTTGAATGAGCTGATAACAATGATACTCGGCATCATTACTCCTTGTTATTTTTTAGCCATTGCGCTTTTTCTAACTGATCACCTGGACGATATGGGCAGTTATCTTCCGCAGGTACATTTCGCCTCGCTTAATTTTTATCATGAGACCATCTATTGGGTTAATCTCGGAATAATAATAATACTTGTGTTAGCAGGTTTTTCGATCTGGCAAAGGCAAACAGGCAGAATGCTAATACAGGCTCGTAAGAACTGGGGGGTACTTTTACTGTTATTTATTTTGATCATTCCTATTCTTTTCATTAACAGTAATGAGTGGATAAGCGTCGCTTTTCTCTCGGTAATACCAGTTGCAGCCTTTGGGTCCAATGTATTTCTCTATCCTCGCAAAAACCTGGTACCCTCTATACTTTTCTGGCTGCTTACAGTGGTAATAGTTTTCAACAACTGGTTTGCATAAATTTTCAATTCGCTTTTGGTTATCAGCTAACTTTGCGTTTTCAAAAATTTACTATGAAATTTGGCGTTGTCGTTTTTCCCGGATCTAACTGCGACAGGGATATGCAGCAGTCATTGCAGAATGATCTTGGTAAAGAAGTAATTATGCTCTGGCATAAAGACAAAGATTTGTCTATGTTTACGACTGAAGATTGCATCATACTTCCCGGAGGATTTTCTTTTGGAGATTACCTCCGTTGCGGTGCTATTGCCCGTTTTAGCCCGATGATGCAATCGGTTATCGATTTTGCGAACAAAGGCGGTAAAGTATTAGGTGTTTGTAATGGCTTCCAGGTCCTTTGCGAAGCAGGCCTGTTGCCGGGAACTTTACTTCAGAATGAGAGCCAGCAATTTGTCTGTAAAAATGTGCACTTAAAAACGAACGATAACGAGGTTCTTACTATACCCATTGCACATGGTGAGGGCAGGTATTATGCTTCTGATGAATTATTGGATGAACTTCAGGAAAATGGGCAGGTGATTTTTACTTATTGTAATGAAAGCGGATCGGAGGATGATTTTTGTAACCCCAACGGAGCATGCAGATATATTGCAGGTATTCGAAACAAAGCGGGTAATGTGTTTGGAATGATGCCGCATCCTGAAAGAGCCACTTCTTCTTTGTTAAATAATACAGACGGCATAAAGGTGTTCTCAATCTTAGGACTCAATTAACAAATTAACGCGTCTGTTATAATACTTTGCAGGATTAAATGTTGAATATGAAAAAAATAATGCTTTCAATAATAACCCTTTTTGCAGTTTGCTCTGTTATGGCCCAGATACAGGATCCTGTTCAATGGAGCTATGCCGCAAAAAAGAAAGCAAATAATGTGTATGAAATTGTAATCACAGGTATGCTGGAGCAACCGTGGCATATTTATTCAATGTCAACACCTAAGGGGGGGCCTAGGCCTACAAAGATCAACTTTAAGAAGAACCCGCTCTTAACACTTGAGGGTAAGTTGAAAGAGAATGGTAAATTGAAAGTGGAAAAAGATAATGTTTTTGGTATTGATGTGAAATATTATAGTGACAGGATTGAATTTATCCAGGCAGTTAAATTAAAAGGAAATATAAAAACAAATATTGGCGGAACAGTTGAATACATGGTTTGCGATGATTCGCAATGCCTGCCCCCAACGACAAAAACTTTCGATATTAAATTGCAATAACTGCAACCTTACAATGAAAAAACTGCTGCTTACTTTACTTGCCGGAATTTTTTTTATTTATTATAGCACTGCACAGGAGCAAAAACCTGTGCAGTTTTCTTTTACTTCAGAACGTGTAAATGATTCCGTTCAACGTGTGATCATTAAAGCTGTAATAGCCAAGGGCACCCTTTTACTTACTACCCAGAAACAAAAGCCGGATGAAGCTTTCTATACAGATATTCAACCAGATTCAGCGTCGGTAAGATTGCTTACCTCACACGATGTAATCGAGCAGGGAAAACTGGTATCAAAACCAGATTCAACTGCAGGAACATTAAGAGGATATACAGACAGTGTAAACTTTATTCTTTCTTTTCATATTGGTAAAAAGGACAGTGTAAATCTGAAAGGAGTGATCACATGGCTCGCTAAAACAAATACTGAATTCTTAAATGGAGAAGAAAATTTTGCTGTTAAGATCGTCCCCGCAAGGCAGGTGCTTTCGCCTGCAAAAATCCCCTTAAAACCGGGTCAGTCGCTTCGAACTATTTTTCTTATTTGCTTTGCTGCAGGGTTATTAGCAGTGATAACGCCTTGTGTGTTTCCCCTTATACCGGTTACCGTAAGTTTTTTTCTTAAGCGCTCTAAAACACGACAGGAAGGTATACGAAATGCATTGTGGTATTCGCTTTCAATCATCTTAATTTATACTATCCCAACCCTACTGCTTACTTTGATTTTTGGTGATAAGGTTTTATATCATATTTCCACCAGTGCCGTTTCTAACCTGATTTTCTTTTTGATCTTTATTGTTTTTGCTATTTCTTTCTTTGGTGCATTCGAACTTACATTACCCAATAGCTGGGCTAACAAAGCAGATGGTAAAGCTGGTAAGGGGGGGCTGACAGGGATTTTTTTCATGGCGCTTACACTTGTTATAGTTTCGTTTTCCTGTACAGGCCCTATCGTTGGTACATTGCTCGGGCAAACCAGTAGTCAGGGCCTCAGCCTTGCACCTGTACTGGGGATGCTGGGCTTCAGTTTAGGGCTCGCTTTACCATTTTCATTATTTGCGTTTTTCCCCTCACTCCTTCAATCTTTACCAAGAAGCGGAGGCTGGCTTAACAGCGTAAAAGTTTGCTTTGGTTTTATTGAGCTGGCCCTAGCTTTAAAGTTTCTTTCCAATGTCGATCTCATTTATCACTGGAGATTACTGGACCGCGAAGTATTTCTTGTTCTTTGGATTGTGATCGCTTTTTTACTTAGTTTATACCTGCTGGGCAAGTTGAAATTTTCGCATGACAGCGACCTGCCTTATATCAGTATACCAAGATTATTTTTTGCTATCGCCACCCTAAGTTTCGGCTTATATCTTTTACCAGGTTTGTGGGGTGCGCCTTTAAAAGCTTTAAGTGGGTTAGTACCACCTGCAACAACACAGGATTTCAATCTAAGTACAATTCAGTTTAGCAGCACACCAGTTGCATCTTCGTCCTCGCATGCCAAGCCACCTGTGCGTTATACTGATATCCTTCATGCCCCCCTCGGCCTAACGGCTTATTTTGATTTAGACGAAGGACTGGCTGCGGCGCAGGCATTGAATAAGCCTGTGATGCTCGATTTCACTGGTCATTCCTGTGCTAACTGCCGTAAGATGGAAGAATATGTATGGAGCGATACTGCAGTTTTAAACAGGATTAAAAATGATTTTGTTTTGGTGAGTTTATATGTTGATGAAGAAACTGCATTGCCTGAAAATGAACAATCCGTTAATAGCAGAGGGGAGAAGGCAACTACAGTGGGTAACAAAAATCTTGATTATGAAATCACCAAGTTTGGTTTCAATGCACAGCCACTCTATATGTTCCTTGATTTGAAAGGTGAACCATTAAGTGACATAAAATATGGATATGATTCCGATAAGGAAAAATTTATCCGGCACATGAAAAAGGTAAAAGCTGAATTTTTAAAAAGAAAGTAATTTATCAGATGGTCGTCTGAGTATTTAAGTTTAATGTTAATTGTTCAATTGTTTTATTGTTAGGTCGTTTAGTAAGCCATTCAACAATTGAACAATTAAACAATTAAACAACCAACCTCAACCCTTCAATAAAAAATCCCCCTAAAAGGAGGATTCAATTTGGTTGTCATTCTGGGTTCCTAAAAATTTATGGCAAGCAAGCGCATGTTTAAAGGGACGGCAGAATGACAAGAAGTTTAATATCGTTTGTTAGTTTCAGAGGGCTAATTTATAAAGTTTTAACAATCACCCAAAACATTTTTTAGATCGCAACCTGCTTTTCGGCCATCATTTTTCTCAGGTTGATGAGTCCGTAACGCATTCTTCCCAGCGCAGTATTAATGCTGCAATTGGTTACGGTTGCTATTTCTTTGAAACTCATATCCCCAAAATGCCTTAAAACGATCACTTCCCGCTGATCATCAGGCAATAGCTGGAGCATCATGTGCACCCGGTCATAGGACTGGTTGCGCATCATTTTCTTTTCTGCATTGTCTTCAACAACATTAATCAGCTCAAAAATATCCTGGCTGTCGCTGGTAACAATGGTTGGATTTCGTTTAACCCTGCGAAAATGATCCACACAGAGGTTATGTGCAATACGCATAGCCCACGGCAGGAATTTTCCTTCCTCGTTATAGCGTTTACCACGTATCGTATCAATAATTCGAATAAAAGTTTCCTGGAACAGGTCTTCGGCGAGGTATTTGTCTTTTACCATGAAGACAATCGAGGTGAAGATTTTGTCTTTATATCTCTCCAATAAAGACTCAAGAGCATACTGGTTTCCTTGCTGAAACAGGTGGATCAGCTGGATGTCGGAATTCTGGTTGAACCTTTTCATTAAGCATGGGCCTTCCGGGTTTGCATACGATGAGCTGTTGATTCATCGTTTTCCACAAAAGGTTTAGAGTAAAGGTTCAAATAATAGGCAAAATTGTTTTTGTAGACTGTGAATTTAGTAAGAACTATTAATCGCAGTATATGGCAAATGTAAAAAATTTGTGAATTAATCAAAAACACGGTGCTTTGCAGCGGAAGACGCTGGTTTATATGGCAAAACAAAAGAAAGTAGTACAAGCTGCACAGGAAAAAAAGGATGACGGAATCGTTGTTAAGGGGGCCAGGGTGCACAACCTGAAAGACATTTCGGTCAGATTTCCCAGAAATAAGCTGATTGTTGTTACCGGGGTTTCCGGTAGCGGTAAATCTTCATTAACAATTGATACCCTTTTTGCAGAAGGACAGCGAAAATATGCAGAAAGTTTAAGTGCTTATGCACGCCAGTTCATGTCGCGTATGGCGAAGCCCGATGTTGATTTTATTAAAGGACTTTGCCCCGCAATCGCCATCGAGCAAAAAGTAATTACCCGTACACCCCGGAGTACCGTAGGAAGTATGACGGAAGCCTATGATTACTTACGGCTATTATATGCACGGGTGGGAAGAACCATTTCACCAGTTAGCGGGCAGGAGGTAAAAAAAGATGATGTGGGCGACGTGGTTAATAAAATAAAACAATTGCCACATCAATCCAAAGTTATCATTCTTGTAAAATTTAAACAACATGCCAACAGGGATGAAAAAGAAGAATTAAATATTCTCCTGCAAAAAGGTTTTTCGAGATTGTACAAAAACGGCCAGATACAAAGAATCGAAGATTTACTTGAAGGTGGTGATAAAGCCATACCAGCTTTTTTTAAAAATTCTAAAGATGCCTCTCAACCCTATGTTTTAATTGACAGAATTGTAATAAAAGATTTTGATGAAGAAGATATTCATCGTTTATCCGATTCTGTTCAAACTGCTTTTTATGAAGGTGAAGGAGATGTTTATATTGAAGTAAATGATCAGTCACCATTACATTTTAGTAATCGGTTTGAACTGGATGGAATTCAATTTGAAGAACCTGTTCCCAATTTATTTTCATTTAATAATCCCTTTGGTGCTTGTCCTGTATGTGAAGGATTCAGCCAGGTATTAGGGATTGATGAGGATCTGGTAATTCCGGATAAAAGGTTGAGTGTATATGATGGCGCTGTGGCCCCCTGGAAAGGAGAGAAATTAGGACTTTGGCGGGAACGATTTGTAAAAGGAGCGGCAAAGTTTAAGTTTCCTGTACACAAATCAATCGCAGATCTAACCAAAGAACAATATGAGATTCTTTGGAAAGGGAATGAACATGTATATGGTATCGATTCTTTTTTTAAAGAGGTGGAGCAAAACTTATATAAAGTTCAATACAGAGTTTTGTTAAGCAGGTATAGAGGTCGTACAACGTGTTATGAATGCAAAGGGTATCGTTTAAGAAAAGAAGCGCTTTATATAAAGATTGACGGGAAGCATATCGGCGAGTTATGTGAAATGCAAACGAGAGATTTACTGGAATGGTTCAAAAAAATAAAGTTGAGCGGGCATGAAATGCAAATTGCGAAACGGGTTTTGCTGGAGATACATCAGCGTTTAGAAACATTGGTAAATGTGGGTCTTGGATATCTTACTTTAAACCGTCTTGCAAATTCCTTAAGTGGTGGAGAAAGTCAGCGTATTCAATTAACAAGAAGCCTTGGCAGTACATTAACAGATTCATTATATATTTTGGATGAACCTTCTATTGGCTTGCATTCAAGAGATACAAAAAGACTTATTGCTGTTTTAAAACAATTGCGGGATGGCGGCAATACGGTGATTGTTGTTGAACATGATGAGATGATGATGCGGGAAGCCGATCATATAATTGACATGGGTCCATTGGCATCGCATTTAGGCGGCGAAGTAATTGCAGAAGGGGATTATGACGCCATTATAAAAAATCAAAATAGTCTTACCGGCAATTATCTAAAAGGGAAATTTAAAATTGAGCCACCTGCAAAGCGAAGAAAATCTAACAGGCACATCACCGTAGAAAATGCAAGACAAAATAATTTAAAAGACATCACAGTTTCATTTCCGCTGAATTTATTATGTGTGGTAAGCGGTGTTAGCGGAAGCGGAAAAACAACTTTAGTAAAACAGGTTTTATATCCTGCATTAAAAAAATTAAAAGGTGACTTTGTTGATAAGGTAGGCTTTCATAAGGACCTAACAGGAGATGTCGATCTGATTAACCAGGTCGAACTCATCGATCAAAATCCTATTGGAAAATCTTCTCGCAGTAATCCTGTTACTTATATAAAGGCATATGACCAGATAAGAGAATTATATGCTTCGCAGCCTCTGTCCAAAATAAGAGGGTTTCAACCCAAACATTTTTCTTTTAATGTTGATGGAGGAAGATGCGACGGATGCAAAGGAGAAGGCGAACAGGTAGTTGAAATGCAATTTTTGGCTGATGTACATCTTACATGTGAAGTGTGCGGCGGTAAAAGATTTAAAGAAGAAGTGCTTGAAGTGCAGTATAAAAATAAAAGCGTGTACGATGTTCTCGAAATGAGCGTTGATGAGTCTGTTGAATTTTTCAAAGATGAAAAATCTTTGGCAAAAGCTTTACAGCCTT
>JAQBNK010000019.1 GCA_028288595.1 Chitinophagaceae bacterium | reverse complement strand
AACCGAAAATGAAATCAGTATTTGATACAACAATAAGAGAGGATTTGATTAACAGAATTAATGCTCTAAATGAAAATAGCACTCCTCAATGGGGTAAAATGAACATTTACCAGATGTTGAAGCATTGCACGTTATGTGAAGAAATGTATTTAGGAAAGAGAAAATATAAAAGGGCATTGATAGGTCGTTTGTTCGGAAAGATGGGTTTAAGAAATTTACTGAAAGATGAAACGCCTATAAAACCCAATTCACCTACTAGTCCCGAATTTAAAATAAAAGAAAAAAATGGGGATGTACCCGCTGAAAAAGCTAAATGGATTTCTCTAATTGAGGAATATGCACAGTTTTCGAATGACAACTTCGAGCATTGGTTTTTCGGTAAAATGACAAAAGAGCAAATTGGACATTTTGTTTATAAACATGCAGATCATCATCTAAGACAATTTAATAGTTAGATATTTTGGAAAGCTTCATTATTTAAATCTTCCTTCTTCATCTCTTTAAGAAGTCAATCGGAATCTTCAGTATGATCTTATAGGCTTTTAGATGCCGTCGCCGCTCATCAACCATTAACATCCATTAACGTTTCAATCAAGTTAGTTAACCGTCTTTATCTTATGAGGCGGATACATTTGCTTACATAAACCAAAATAGTATGCAAAGGTTCATTCTCCTGCTTATGATCTGCTTAGTGATGGCTTCTGCCGCACTGGCGCAAAAAACAACTATTACCGGGCGTGTCTTCGATTCTGTAGGGCACAGAGGTCTTGGTTATGCAACACTTTCCCTGGTAAAAGCAAAAGACTCTACCCTCGTTACCTTTTCAAGGGCAGATTCTACAGGTAAATTCCGTTTTAATAATGTTGATGCGGGACATTATCTCATATCCACTTCTTATGTAGGCTTTCTTCCTGTATGGAAAGATATTCAGCTTGCAAAAGGAGAAGCACAATTTGATGCGGGAAATGTTTATATGACTGATGTTAAGTTTGCGGCTACTGATGTATCGGTTCAGGCGAAACGGCCACCGGTAGTGATCAATGGCGATACACTGGAATTCAACTCAGAAAATTTTAAAACACAGCCCAATGCTGTTGTTGAAGATATGCTGAAGAAAATGCCGGGTGTGGTTGTTGATCCAGACGGAACCGTAAGAGTGAATGGACAAAAAGTGAATAAGGTATTGGTGAATGGTCGTGAATTTTTTACCGGCGATCCCAAAATGGCAACTAAGAATTTAGCAGCAGACGCCGTTGATAAAGTGCAGGTCTATGATAAGAAAAGTGATCAATCTGAATTAACCGGGATAGACGACGGCAATTCGCAAAAGACTATCAATCTTAAACTAAAAAAAGACAGGGATAACGCCATCTTCGGGAAGGCTACCGCTGGTGGTGGTACTGACGGCAGGTTCGATGGGCAGGCTAACATCAATAAATTTAAAGGTGATAAACAGGCTTCTTTCCTCGGTATGGCAAACAATACCAACAGGCAAGGATTTTCTATCAGTGATGTATTGAATTTTTCCGGCGAATTATCCCGCGGTATGCGCAGCGGGGGCGGAATAGCGATACGTATGGGTGGCGGCTCTGATAATGGCGGCTTACCGGTAACAGGGCTTGGTCAGAACCAGCAGGGAGTTGCCCGCACATTAGCTGGCGGATTGAACTACAACAATACTTTTAATCATCGCAAGACAGATGTAAATGCAAGTTATACGGCTAACGATGTGAACCTGGAAACAAGTGGCGAAAGTGTAATTCAAAATCTTTTGCCGGGAAATAATTTTAACCGTTACAATACATCACACAGTATTCGTCAGAATAGTCAGCAACGTTTTAACGGGTTCATCGACCAGAAAATTGACAGCTCATTTTCAGTAAAAATAACCCCGGCACTTACATTACAGGAAACGAAAAGTAACAGCTCTAACAGCTTTTTAACGGAGGTGCCGGGCAAGTCAAAATTAAATGAAGGCTCCAGTACATCATCTGCACATTCCAATGCGCTGAACTTTACAAACAATGTATTGTTCCGTAAAAAATTCGCAAAGAAGGGAAGAACGATCTCTGCTAACCTGGATATGACTTATAATCACAGTACCTCTGATGGTTCGCTCAATTCAAAAACTACTTTTTATGTACCGGTAACAAAAGATTCCATCCTTAATCAAAAGAATAAAAGAGATGCCACTGCAAAAAACTTCAATGGTAATCTTAGTTATACCGAACCATTATGGAAAGGCGCATTGTTACAGCTAAGCGGTTATTATAGTGAGAATATCGGCGAGAGTGATAAAAAAACGTATGACTATAATTCGATCTCCGGTAAACATGATGCATTTAATAATTTATTGAGTAACAATTTTACCAGCAACTATACTTATATCGGCGGAAGCTTTAATGTGAGGCAGAATACAACGAAGTTTAATTATACTGTTGGAGCAGCATTACAACTGGCAAACCTGCGAGGCGATAACCATACTTTCAGCTCTCATGTAAACCAGCATTTTAATGATGTATTGCCAAACGCCAGTTTCCAGTACATGATAAAATCAAGTAAAAATGTGCGGTTAGATTACAGCACAACCACTACGCAGCCTTCTGTAACACAATTGCAGCCAGTGGTTGATATCAGCGATCCGCTAAACCAGCAACGCGGCAACCCGGCATTAAAAAGACAGTATAACCAATCGCTCTCTTTAAACTATTTCAGTGCTTCGATGGAGACACGCAGAAACTTTTTTGCTTACCTGGCATTTAATTACACAAGCAGCCCGATAGTTACATCTGATAGTATTAAAGCTGGCGGCATCCGGTTCTCACAACCCGTTAACGCTCCCTCCAGTTACAATGTAATCGGTTCGGTTAATACAGGCTTCCCAGTTAAAGCTTTAAAATCACGGGTGGATCTTTCTTCTAATATCATGATTAACAAAAATTCTTCTTACCTGAATGGCCAGTTGAATGATGTGAGAACAATTACGATCGGTCCCAGAGTGAATTACAATTTTAGCATTGACAATAAAATAGATCTTCTTTTAACCGCCCGGTACAACTACAATAAGGTGCAATACACATTAGACAGGAATCTCGATAATGATTACTGGCAGCAAAATTATAGCGCGGACATGACCAACTATCTGCCATGGGGCCTTATCATCAATAACCAGCTTGACTATACAGTGAACACGGGCCGTTCAGATGGATTTAATACCAACGTAGCGTTGTGGAATGCTTCCCTTTCAAAAGGTATTATGAAAAACAGGAGAGGCGAATTTAAATTAAGCGCCTTCGATATTTTAAACCGCAATGTTGGAGTAACAAGAACGCAGGGTCAGAATTCTATTGTTGATCAGCGCTACAGCGTTTTGAAAAGATACTTCCTGCTGAGTTTTACTTACAGTATTAATAAATCAGGATTGAACAGTGGCGTGGGACGTAATGTTATGATCAGAACTATGTAACGTTTTCTCATAGGTTTTAACAAAAAATAGAAAAGCCCTGTTTCCACAGGGCTTTCTTGTTTTTTAATTGGGGGATTGCATACTAAATATCTCTTTTAATTCTGCCAGCGTAACCGGCTTGGTAATATATTCTTTGATCACATCAAAAGACCGGGCCCTCATCTTGTCTTCTTCATTGATGGATGAACTCACCATGTAAATGGGAATGTTCTTCTTAAAAGACAGAGCCGAATAAGCATCTAAAAATTCCCACCCATTCATTCCCGGCATATTAATATCAAGGAAAATTACATCAGGCAGCTCTTCATGGTTGGTAGTGTCGCGGAAATAAGTGATCGCTTCCAGCCCGCTATAAAACTCCACTATATTGTTCGATAAGTTTCCAAGCTGTAACAACTTCTTCATGCCAAAAACATAGACATTATCATCGTCTATTACGCAGGCTTTTAAAGAAGTTGTTGCTGTCATGGATACGGTATTGTTAGTTCATTCTTTTTTGATTTCTAACCGGTACCAGCACCGGGCTTTTCCTGCCAAATCTCCCGAGTAAAAAATCTATCAGCGTTTTCATGATCAATTATTATTTATTCTTTGGACAGTAAATGTATCCAGGTGTTCAATATCATCCTGTTAAACCACAAACATTAAGTTCATTTTCATTTTGGCAAAGGTTATTTTAATAAAAAAACCCTGCCGCAGCAGGGTTTAAATAAATATTTAAGTTGAAGGGTTTATCCGCCTATCCTGATATTACCCCCCTGGAAATTACTCATCATTTCATTTTGCTTTTTTATAAAATCTTCTCTCGAGATCTTCTTGCCTTTTTTGGGTTCGGCCAGGTCTTTTTTATCTGCTGCAGGTTTAATTGCTGTTGCAGTTAAAACTGTTTCTCCTTTGTTTACATCGACCTGTAAAATTACGCCGGGGAGACTTGCATACACACCAGGTCCAACGGGGCTTGGCATATCTTCCGCATACCAGGCCACAACTTCAATTTGTTGCATGGGAGGCAGGCCTTTGGAAGTATCAGCACCAGAACGAATCGTTCCGTTACCTGAAGTAACCGTTCTCATAACAGGTACCGGTACTGTGTTTTCCATCGTCGCTTTTTTGCAAACATGTCCCAGTATAGTTTTCGTTTCGCCGGTTAACTTCCAGGGTTGTTGTTTTATAGAATCAGTTACGAGGTAAGTATTATCTCCCATATCACGCTGTTCTATTTGTTTCAATTCTGCAATATTTCTGAAAACGATGGCATTATCAGCAGGGTTGCGCATTACAATCCTGGGGCCGCCTGAAGCAAAAGGGTCCGGTGTATTATCGTCCGGGATCATTTTGTAAACCGACATACTCTCACTAAAAACAAGTTGAAATTTAGCGGTGGCTATTTGCGGGATCATAGCCCTCATTTGTTCATCCGTAATACGGCGCCAGCGGTCAGTTACGCGGTCATACGTTACGGTACCCGAAGTTTGCGCATGAGCTGAAACAAGCAGTGTTATAAGTGCCAGGCTCAAAAATATTTTTTTCATTCTTTTTTGTTTTGATCAAAACTAAGTGCAGGGCTCGTTAACCATTCTTTGTGTATGGTTAATTAAGGTTAATAATGGGCCCATCGCAAAAGATCAATAGTTATTTTTGCTTTGATGAAGAATCTACAGGTTTCCAGGTGGTCGATGATCGTTACGATTGCCATTATTGCTGCTTTCCAGGGTTACTGGTTAAACAAGCTGTACAATGATGAATGGAATGGCCTGAAGAAAAGAACCGATGTATTATTAAAAGAAACGGTTCAGCAGTTACAGACTGCCCGTATCCGTTCAAGTCCTTTCATGCTTAAGCCTACAAGCGTTAGCCGCATAGAGGTACTTCATGATAACCCGCCTCAATTACCTTTTCGAAAAGGCGTTCCGGGTAATAGAAAACCCGTGGAAGGAAAGGCAATGATCTTTACACGGCCGGGAAGCATTGAAGGTATCGCCTTCCCCCGAACGGCAGTTGACTCTGTTAGGATGCCAGGCGGAAACAGGAAAGTATTTTTTGATAGTGTAATGAGCGCATACAAGGGGAAAGGTTTTGTGAGAATTATTATGACTGATACCAGCAAATTAAAAAAAGAAGACAGGCTGCCTTATGAAATGGGAAGGGCACGCCAGGAATTGAATGGTGTTGAAATGGTGAGGGTGGGCGTTCCAAAACCAAGGCGCCAAAAAGTAACTATGACTGGCGATACGCTGATCAGTTTCAATCCCAAAGACCCGAAATCAAAATCAGACAGCAATCATTTTTATAAACGTATGGTATTTGAGTGGAGCGCTCTTACCGATTCAATTCCCTTAAAAAGAGTTGATTCTGCATACAGGATCGCATTAAAAAAAGAAGGAATTAAACTACCCTGGAAACTGCATCTTAAAAAATTTGATACTAATAATAAAGCAATCGATTCGGTGCCTGCTGACAAACTCGTAACCAGCTATGCGCTGATTGGGTTTGATAAACCATTTGGTTACCAGGCAAGCTTTGCCAATCCTTTCGCTTATATCTTAGGTAAACTTACGTTGCCGATAGTAGTTGCTTTTGCACTGATAGCAATTACTGTTGTTTCATTTTTTTCCATGTATCGGAATTTATTATTCCAGAGAAAACTGGGAGCGATAAAAAATGAATTCATCAGCAACATCACACACGAATTAAAAACACCGATCGCAACGGTAAGTGTGGCTATAGAAGCGCTGAAAAATTTTAATGCGATACATGATCCTGCAAGAACAAAAGAATATCTCGATATCTCTGCTTCCGAATTACAGCGGTTATCGTTGCTGGTTGATAAGGTGCTGAAACTATCCATGTTCGAGAATAAAGAAGTCGAATTAAGAAAAGAGCGGTTCGACATGCGCACTCTTGTTGAAGAAGTAACAAGTACAATGCGCCTGCAGTTTGAAAAAGCGCATGCAAAAATAATTAGCACTTCAGAAGGTGAAACTTTTATCATCGTTGGCGATAAAATGCACATCACCAGTGTGATCTATAATCTTTTGGATAATGCTTTAAAGTATAGTCCTTCGAACCCTGTGATAAATATCAGTTTGCGGTCTGTTGAAGGCCAGTTATATTTTTCTGTTGCGGATAATGGCATTGGTATTCCCGCAGATTATCATCACAAAGTGTTTGAGAAATTTTTTAGGGTGCCAACAAACGATCATCATAATATAAAAGGATATGGACTGGGTCTTAGTTACGTTTGCCAGGTGGTAGAAAAACATGACGGAAAAGTTGAGGTGCAAAGCGAGCCGGGTAAAGGGAGTACTTTCACCATTAAATTACCCATCCAATCATGAGCCGGATAAAAGTCTTATATGCAGAAGATGAACTCTTTCTTGGTAAAATTGTAAAAGAAACGTTAGAAGGCCGGGGTTTTGAAGTAGAGATGGAAACAGATGGAGCGCAGGTAGCTCCCCTTTTTAAAGAATGTAATCCTGATATCTGCATCCTCGATATTATGCTGCCGAACAGGAATGGTTTTGAAATAGCCGAAGACATCCGTAAGATCAATGACGATATTCCTATTATTTTTCTCACTGCTAAAACACAAACTGAAGATGTGATAAAGGGTTTCAGGCTGGGTGCCAACGATTACATCCGTAAACCTTTTAGCATGGAAGAACTGATCGTTAGGATAGAAAATGCTTTAAGGGTTCACAAGGAAAATGGAGTGAATACTATCAACCAGGATATTATCAGCCTTGGCAAATACCAGTTTAATTTAAACCGGCAGGTTTTATCAATCGATTCTCAGGATAGAAAGTTGTCGTACCGTGAAACTGAATTATTGAAGTATCTTTGGTTGAACAGAGGCGATATAATAGACAGGAGAGATGTATTGAATGTGATCTGGGGAAACGATTCTTTTTTTAACAGCAGGAACCTGGATGTTTACATTACCAAGATCAGGAGTTATTTAAAAGAAGATCCTGCAATTGAGATTATTACGATAAAGGGAGTTGGATACAGGTTTGTTTCTTAAATATTTACAACCCCACAAAACCCACTGTCAGCCACATTTTTGTGGCTGATTTTTTTGATTGAAACTTCCTGGCAAAAGACTAAAGCCGTATAGCCGCCGGACTATAATGAAGGGATCATCTTTCAGTGGGTACGGCCTCAGGCTTATTGAAAGTTAGCCCGTACTTCAATTGCCGGATTGTCGAATTGGCTTTTTATCTTCGCCGCATGGAAGAGTTGCTGCAAAAAATAGAATCTTACCAATTGGAAATAACTGCCGCTACTGCGGTAAATGCAGAGGAAGCGGAGGCATTCAGAATTAAATACCTCGGTACTAAGGGCATTGTAAAAGCAGTGATGGGTGAAATGAAGAATGTGCCGAATGAAAAGAAAAAAGAATTCGGGTTAACACTGAATGCCTTCAAGCAACTTGCTGAAGAAAAATACGAACAGCTAAAACAAAATGCAGGAACAGGTTCTTCTACGAAAAAAGAAGCGATTGATTTTAGCTTACCAGGCGATGATATTCAATTGGGTAACCGGCATCCGTTGAATATTGTACGTAATCAAATTGTTTCCATTTTTGGAAGACTCGGTTTTGCAGTAGCGGAAGGCCCGGAGATTGAAGATGACTGGCACAACTTCGGCGCAATGAACTTACCTGAAGATCATCCGGCGAGAGATATGCAGGATACGTTTTACATCAACGATCCCGCCGTAACAGGCGGCGCGGCGTGGCTTTTACGCACTCATACAAGCAGCGTGCAGGCCCGGGTAATGGAAAAACAAAAACCACCAATACGTGTTATCTGCCCCGGAAGAGTTTACCGGAATGAAACGATCAGTGCCAGAGCGCATTGCTTTTTTCACCAGGTAGAAGGTTTATACATTGATAAAAATGTAAGCTTTGCCGACCTGAAACAAACGCTTTACTTTTTTGTGCAGGAGATGTTTGGTAAGGATGTAAAGGTCCGTTTCAGGCCCAGTTATTTTCCTTTTACAGAACCCAGTGCAGAGATGGATATCAGTTGTTTGATATGCAAGGGCGATGGCTGCCCTGTTTGTAAACATACAGGCTGGGTAGAAATACTTGGAAGTGGTATGGTTCACCCTAAAGTGTTAGCCAATTTTAATATCGATGCCGATACCTTTACCGGCTTTGCTTTTGGAATGGGTATAGAACGGATCACGCAATTAAAATATCGCGTAAATGATCTTCGGCTATACTCGCAAAATGATATTCGCTTCTTAAAACAATTCAGCGGCGCGTTATAGCGTATTAATTATTTTTTGCCGACATTTTTTCTGCATTCTCCGCCACCTGGAGGGCTTCAATAAATTCCTCGATTTCCCCATTGATAACCGCATCTAAATTATAAGACGTAAGGCCAATGCGGTGATCGGTAACGCGTCCCTGCGGCCAGTTATATGTCCTGATCTTGGCACTTCTGTCACCTGTACTTACAAGCGTTTTACGATGGCGTGCAATTTCCTCTTCATGCTTACGAACCTCTTCATCATAAAGCCTGGTACGAAGCATGGTCATTGCTTTTTCACGATTACCTAACTGGCTGCGTTCTGTCTGGCAAATAACAACTACGCCGGTGGGCACGTGGGTAAGCATTACTTTAGTCTCTACTTTATTTACGTTCTGTCCACCTGCGCCACCGCTTCGTGCCGTTTCCATTTTTACGTCGGCTGGATTTAATTCAAAATCAACTTCTTCTGCTTCAGGCATTACGGCTACTGTCGCCGCCGATGTATGCACACGACCCTGTGTTTCCGTAGAAGGCACCCGTTGCACCCGGTGAACACCACTTTCAAACTTTAGTGTTCCATATACGTCCTCGCCATGCACTTCTACAATCACTTCCTTATATCCACCTACAGTTCCTTCACTTTCACTTACGATCGAAGTTTTCCAGCCTTTTTTTGAACAATAACGGAGGTACATTCCTAAAAGATCGCCGGCAAAAAGAGATGCTTCATCACCACCTGTTCCTGCCCTTATTTCAAGGATAGCATTTTTGTCATCCTGCGGATCTTTGGGTATTAAAAGTTTAGTGAGTAATTTTTCCAGCTCTGTTTTTTTTGTTTCCAGTTCGGGTAATTCCATTTTTGCGAGTTCACGCATTTCGGGGTCGGCACTATTAAAACTCTCTTTAGCGAAATTATAATCGGTCAAAATTTTTTGATATTCTTCATACGGCTGCACGACCTTTTCCAGGTCCCTGTATTCCTTGCTTAGTTTACCAAACTCTTTTTGATTGTTGATGATCTCAGGATTAGTTAGTGCAACCCCTACCTGCTGAAAGCGAGCCTTTATAGAATCTAACTGGTCAAACATAAACTTTTTGATTAGCTGTAGATGGTTTTCAGATAATAGTGTTCGGATTTCGGTTAGTGTCTACACTGTAAACACCGAAAACTGAATGCTGAAAACCGAAAACCCTATACAGGGCTGCAAAATTAAGCGATTTAACAAGCGAAACTACTATCGCCGTTAACTTTGTACAATGGGATTGAGGAAATTAACAGCGGATCAAATATTTACAGGAGAGAAATTTATTGAAAACCAGGTGCTGGTTATAACTGAGGATGGGTTTATTGAAACGCTGATCCCCGTTTCTGATGCAGGCGATGGAATAGAGCGAATGGAAGGCATGCTTACACCCGGATTTATTAATTGCCATTGCCATTTGGAACTGAGCCATATGAAGGGATTGATACCAGAGAAAACTGGCCTCACTGACTTTGTATTAAACGTTGTAACCCAAAGATATTTCGATGAAGAGCTAATACTAAACGCTATTGAAACAGCAGAAAATGAAATGCTCGGAAATGGAATTGTTGCGGTGGGAGATATTTGTAATAATACGCTCACTCTTCAACAGAAAATAAAAAACAGGCTGGCGTATTATAATTTTATTGAAGCCAGCGGATGGCTGCCTGGTATTGCTGAAATGCGTTTTGAAAGATCAAAACAGATTTACGGAACCTTCATTCAACATTCAACATTTAACATTCAGCATAATTCAATTATTCCCCATGCACCCTATTCTGTTTCTGCAGAGTTGTGGAAGTTATTGCAGCCAGGCTTTGCGGGGAAAGTGATCTCTATCCATAACCAGGAAACGGCTGCCGAGGATGAGCTTTTTTTTAAAGGCACGGGCGCATTCAGGGACCTTTATAAAAAGATGAATATTGATGATTCTTTTTTTACTCCGCCCGGTTGCAGCAGCGTGCAGTGTTATTACCCCAATCTATCAACTGCTAAGAATGTGCTGCTTGTTCATAATAGTTTTACAACGCAAAGCGATATAGAATTTATCCGGGAAAGAAATAAGAAAGCCCAATCTCCTGGTGTTTTCTTTTGCCTGTGTATAAAAGCGAATCTTTACATTGAAAACGCAATTCCACCTATCGAGTTACTTCTGAAAAATGGTTGCGATATTGTATTGGGGACGGATAGTCTTGCAAGCAATGATAGTCTTGATATCCTTTCCGAAATGAAAGTTATACAATCTAATTTCCCTCAGATTGGAGCAGCAACACTTTTAAAATGGGCAACCTTAAATGGAGCTGTAGCGCTGGATATGAGTGATAAATTGGGATCATTTGTAAAAGGAAAAAAACCAGGGATTAACCTGGTTTCAAATATGCAAAACGATAAGCTGGCCAAAGCTGCGGTTAAAAAAGTAATTTAACCTGTATTCATTTCCGATTTTCAACTTTCCACTTTCGATTTATTTAATATTATTCACTATCTCACCCAACTCTTTATCAGCCGTTCCATATTTACCATATTCAACTACACGGCCAACTTCCTTTCCATCATGCATTACAATAAAAGTTGGCACCCGGGTAATATTATATTTTGTATGAAGGTTATCTAAACTTGTTTTTGCCCTGTCAACACCAATAAGTGTGATCTTTCTTTCGGGATAACTGCTTTTATCAATCAACCGATAAAAACCAGGGAGCAGGTTTTGTGTATCATGACACCATGTTCCACCAAAAACAATAAGGCTGAATTTATCTTTATTGTTTTTAAATGCTTCTACCGCCACAGGATCGGCCTGCCCATAGCGCATATTTTCTTTAAACCATTTGAAGGAAGTATCATTTTCAATCAGTGAGCGATTGATCACACCTTTTAAAATTTTTACACCATTATCATCAGACACCTGGTAATTGGATGCTGCGACTGACTGTGCATTCCGTACACCGCATGATGCGAACAAAATACCTAAGAGGACTACCGCTATTAAATTTTTCATCATTAAAACTGGTTATTAATTGTTTTGGGAGAGAGTGATTGTCAATTGCTAACAATCAAACGCCAACTTTATTAGTCTAAGTTAGCTCTCAGCTCAACAAGAAAGCTTCGGAACTTTGTTAAAGATTGAATAACCTGTACGTTTCCTTCTGCTTTTTTTCTGTTGGTTTTCAGGTATTCTTTAGCTCCTTCTATTGTAAACTTGCGGTTGCGCAATAAGTAATAAATAACTTGCAGGCTTTTTACATCTTCGGGCCTGAACAGCCTGTCGCCTTTGCGATTTTTCCTGGGCTTCAACACATCGAATTCGGTTTCCCAGAAACGCAGGAGTGAAGTGTTTACTTTAAACCATTGAGCCACTTCACTGATAGCATAATATTGTTTTTGAAAAAGGATATCATCTTCAGGGATTTCAATCAGGTCGAGTTCTGCATCCATTTCCCTGAAAGATTTCCTTCCCCTTTTTTTAATAGGTTCAGTAAGACGGGGGTATACGGGAACAATCTCTTCTACATTAAATACTTCATTGTTTACAAGTATTTCTTCCCGTAATTCGTGACCATCATCTTCAGCCGGAAAAATATTCAGAGAAGATTCATCAGGAGAAATAATGGTATCACTTCCTTCCCTTTCAATCGCCTGCGGAGTAATTATTTCGGGTTCGGCTTCAAAATTTTCATTAGCCGATAAGCCTGGTTGAATGGCTGTTTCAGTAACAGTTGTTTCTTCATCTGTTTTTACAGGCATTCCGAAAAGATCCAATTGTCGCATAGTGTAAAAATATAAAACCTCCTGCCATGTTTTGCATGCGTTTACAAAAGTGGATAAGATGTAAGTATCGCTTAGTTTTGTATAAACTTCAGCAATGGTTAATTCGATAGTTGTGTGTGGCGCAGGTACCATGGGAAGCGGCATTGCACAAGTAGCTGCACAGGCCGGTTTTAGAACAATTCTGTATGATCTGAATGATGAAATTCTCAAAAAAGGAGAAACATCAATACAAAATAATTTAATACATCTCGTTACCAAAGGAAAGATCGATGAGACAGCAAAAAATGAGTCGCTGCAGCGGCTCAGGTTTTCAAATAAGGTGGAGGATTGTAAGGCGGACCTCGTGATTGAAGCAATCGTTGAAAACAAAGAGGCAAAGACGGGGCTGTTTAACCAGTTAGCAGAAATTAATCTCCCGGAAACTATTTTCGTAACTAATACATCTTCTCTCCCGGTTACTGCAATCGCGGAAGCAGTATACAGGCCTGAGAGACTGGCAGGACTGCATTTTTTTAATCCGGCCCCGGTAATGAAACTGGTTGAAATTATTTACACCCCTTATACTGATAAAAAAGTCCTTCAATCATTGAAAGAAGTAGCCGAAAGAATGGGAAAGACGCCTGTGACCTGTAAAGATTCTCCGGGCTTTATTGTAAACCGGGTAGCAAGACATTACTATCTTGAAACCATGTTTATGGTTGAGCGGAGTCTTATCAGCATGGAAGAAGCGGATAAAACTTTAGAATCAGCCGGTTTTAAAATGGGGCCCTTTAAATTAATGGACCTGATAGGACTCGACATTAATTATGCTGTGAGTGAAATTGTCTGGAATGCATTGGGGCAACCTGAACGGTTAAAGCCATCTGCACTGCAGCAAGAAAAAGTAACCACAGGCCGGTTAGGGAGAAAAACAGGCAACGGATTTTATCAATACTGATCCATACTCAATGATACTAGTAACAGGCGGAACGGGTTTAATCGGTTCTCATCTTATCAAAGCACTCCTTTTGCAGGATACACCTGTAAGTGCCTTATACAGGAAAACGATTCCAGAATTTGAAGGCTTCGAAAAAGTGGAATGGATCAAAGGCGATATCCTGGATCCTGGCTCTTTAACAGGAGCAATGAGGAATAAACGGCAGGTGTACCATTGCGCTGCGATGGTCTCTTTTCACCCTTCGCAAAAAGAGGAATTGCTGAGTGTAAACGTACAGGGAACTGCGAACGTTGTAAATACTGCGCTGGATGCGGGCATTGATAAATTACTTTTTGTAAGCTCTGTCGCTGCTATCGGAAGAATAAGAGAAGACGGGCCGATAAATGAAAACATGCAATGGTCGCCAAAAACGAATAACAGTGAATATGGCCGCTCGAAATACCTGGCAGAAATGGAAGTGTGGAGAGCTATCGGTGAAGGATTGAAAGCCGTGATCGTAAACCCTGTTATGGTTTTGGGTGAGAGTGACTGGAACAATAGCTCCACTGCATTATTCAAGTCTGCTTATAATGAGTTCGCCTGGTATACGGAAGGCGTAAGCGGTTTTGTAGATGTGGCAGATGTAGTAAAGGCTATGATATTATTAATGAACAGCGACATCGAAGCGCAGCGATTTATTCTAAGCGCAGAAAATATTTCTTTCAGGCAGTTATTTACCATGATGGCGACAGCCTTTGACAAAAAACCGCCTTACAAAAAAGTAACACCTGTCCTGGCTGAAATAGTTTGGAGAGCAGAAGCTATTAAGGCAAAGATGACAGGAAAGAAACCTTTACTTACTAAAGAAACTGCAAGAACTGCACAGGCAAAAGTATATTTTGATAATAGTAAGTTTTTGAAGCTGTTCCCTTCTTTTCAATACTCCCCCGTATCAGAGAGTATAGGAATTATTTGCAGGCAACTTATAGAAAGACACAACTGATTTATTCTCCCATTACTTTGTTCCACAGTTCGGGAATTCGTTTTATCCAAACCAGTTCTCTTTTTTTGGCTGATGCTTCAACTGCGGGTGTGCCCCAGTAAACTTTATTTCCCGCTATTGATGCAACAACACCCGTCTTGCCAAGAATTACTGCATTTTCTCCTATGGTTAATGTTTTATTTACTGCGGCCTGGCCCCATATAACAACGCCATCTTCTATTGTAACTGCTCCTGCAATTACGACCTGTGCAGCGATTAAACAATTCTTTCCCACAATCGTATCATGGCCTATATGAATTAAGTTATCCAGTTTTGTTCCTCTTCTCAATCTTGTCGTTGAAGTAACACCGCGATCTATCGTACAGCCCGCTCCAATTTCAACATCATCTTCAATCACAACATTACCGCAGCTTGCCATTTTTTTATACCATACATCACGGTTCTTTTTTGTGTTATAATAAAATGCGTCGCTGCCAATTATTGTTCCTGCCTGTATGATAACATGATCACCTATTTCTGTATAATCATGCAACACAACTCCGGGATGAATGATGCAGTGTTTACCAATTTTTACATGCTCACCGATAAATACGTTGGGCATGATCACGGTGCCCTCGCCAGCCTCAAAACTGTCACTTAAGGCATTTTCGGGCTTTTTGAAGGGTCTGAAGAAATTAATTATTTTAAGGTAGGCTTCGAAGGGTTCGGCAACAATCAGCAAGGTTTTTCCTTCAGGAAGTTCAACATTTTTTGTGTTGATAATAATGTGTGTCGCATTACTTTTCAAACACTTCTCATAATATTTTGGATGATCAACAAAAACGAGATCACCTGCTTCAACACGATTTATCTCGTTGATGCCTGTCGCCTGTAACGCAGTGTTACCAATGGTTTCAGCGTTTATCATTTCTGCTATCGTTGCGATAGAAACGGGTGATGGAAATTTCATTCGTGAAATATTTTATGTTGCAAAGGTAACATTGTGCAGAGAGTTGATGCATTAATTACTTGAAGAAAGCGCTGACTATTTGTTGCTCTTTTCTCCATTTAATGTGTACTTAATTTTACCTTAATCCACACCCCGAAAAAAAATGTGAATAAAATTTATTAAAAAATTTTTTGCATTAGGAAAAACTATTTTTAATATTGTGATGGGAAATATGTTTTCCCGTACTTACTAACCCATCCATATAACGAAATCCCGCTTCTGCGGGATTTTCTTTTTGCAGTCATTCATACATTTTAAAAATTGCAAAGCGGCGAAATTTCATCAACTCATATTCATGCATTCTTACTTCATCATATACAAACCATATCTTGTTTTATCACAATTTTCTGCCGAAGACGGGAAGCAAACATTAGCCGATTTTTGTGATGTGCCTAAAGACGTTTATCCTGTTGGAAGATTAGATTATGACAGCGAAGGATTATTAATTCTTACCAACGACAAACAAATAAATCACCGGTTGCTTGATCCTTCATTCAAACATGAAAGAGAATACTGGGTACAGGTGGATGGAAATATCACGCCATCTGCAATAGAAGAATTATCAAAGGGAGTTGAAATAAATCTTGATGGTAAACTTTACAGAACCAAACCGGCCAGGGCAGAGATCTTTAAAGCTGAACCAATACTTCCGGCAAGAAATCCTCCAATCAGGTTTAGAAAAGAAATTCCAGCGCCCTGGGTTAAATTAATTTTGATTGAAGGGAAGAACCGGCAGGTTAGAAAAATGACGGCTAAGGTAGGATGTCCAACTTTACGTTTGGTTCGTTACCGCATCGAATCACTCACAATAGAAAATATGCAGCCGGGAGATATGATTGCCATAAACCAAAAAGACATTTACAAAAAATTATTTTATGAGTAATGTTTTTGAATCAGCAAAAGATGAATACCTTATTTCAACAGACAAACAAAAGATAGATGTTGATATGGTGCATGATTATTTGAGTAATGAATCTTACTGGTCGAAGAACATCCCTAAAGAAGTCGTTATTCGGGCAATTGAAAACTCGATGTGTTTTTGCATTTATAAAAATGATCGCCAAATTGGTTTCTCCAGGATAGTAACAGATAAAGCAACTTTTGCTTACCTGGCAGATGTGTTTATTATAGACGCTGAAAGAGGAAAAGGATTGTCTAAATGGCTGATGAAAGTTATACATGATCACCCCGAACTACAGGGCTTAAGAAGATGGTTACTGGGTACAAGAGATGCACATAAGTTATATGAACAATTTGGGTGGACGCTTTTACCGGAAGCGCAGGTGGGCAGATTTATGCAGAAACATGACCCGGAGGTTTATCAAAGGAATATTACCACATAGGCACATAGAATGTAATTAAGAAAATAGGTTTTTAAGCTGAAATACCTTTTCTATGTGCCTATGTGGTAACCCATCAGAATTTCCTCACCAGCAGCACTCCTCCAATGATCATCGCAATCCCAATAATGCGGTATATATTAATAGTCTTCACCGCAAATCCCAAAAAGCCGTAATGATCAAAGATCACAGCAGAGATCAGCTGACCCGCGATAATTAAACTTAAAGTGGTCGCAGCTCCCAGCTTCGGGAAAGTGACAATTACTGTGCACACGTAAAGTGCACCCAGGAAGCCCCCGATAAATTTCCACCAGTTAGTGCCAGTGGGCACAGGTATTTGTTTAAACCCCGCCGGGTTGGTTACTCCTATTATTAATATTAATATCAGCATGCCGGCTAAAAACGAGATTAGTGTAGCCACGATCGGGTTCTTGGTGAGCGTGTTTAACTCAGCATTAATACCTGACTGAAAGGTGATAGCCACCCCGGCAAGGAAGGCAAGTGCAATGAAGAACTCTTTAGACATAGTTGTAATTAAAGGAGCGCAAGTATATATATAATAATGTAAGATGGAGCACGAAGATTAGCAGATTAGTTAATTAGCAAATTAGCAAATGAAGAAAAAATCGCTCGGTTTTATTCCGCCCTGCCAGTTAAATTAATAGAGTATTTCTTAAATCAATCAAAAATTTTATTGTAAATCAGTGATTTACAAAGGTTCAATACAAATTTATTCCTCAAACCCTTGTTTTATCCATTCAATCGTCTCACCTTCGCCCTCCGAATTTTTCGGGACCATTTTATACCCGCGGGATAGCGCCGGTATCACTAAACAAAAAAACAATGAGCAAACTTCATTTCACAACAAAGCATGCTAACGAGGCTACCGTTCAACGCAACTGGTATGTTGTAGACGGTACTAATCAAACCGTTGGACGCATCGCTTCACGCATCGCCGCTGTTCTTCGTGGTAAGAACAAGGCCTACTACACCCCGCACGTAGATTGCGGAGATTTCGTAGTTATCATCAACGCAGACAAAGTAACCTTCACCGGTAACAAAATGGAAGAAAAGATCTACCTCAACTATTCAGGTTATCCTGGTGGTCAGAAACAAGAGGTTGCACAGGATCTTTTAAAGCGTCGCCCTGAAGTAGTAATGGAAAGAGCCGTAAAAGGTATGCTTCCTAAAAACCGCCTCGGCCGCAAAATGATCAAAAAATTATTTGTGTACGCCGGCGATAAGCACCCGCATACTGCACAGCAGCCTAAAGAATTAAAATTCTAATTACTTAAATTCTAATTCCAAATAAATGGAAAAGCAAAAAAATGCCATTGGTCGCCGTAAAGAAGCTGTAACACGCGTGTTCCTCAGCAAAGGCGAAGGCAAGATCACAGTAAACAACAAAAGTTATAAAGAATATTTTCCGCTGGTATACCTGCAGAACCAGTTAGAAGCACCTTTAAAAACTGCCGAGCTTACAGACAAATTCGATATTGTCATTAACGCTACCGGTGGTGGATTAAAAGGACAGGCTGAAGCGGCTAAACTTGGTATTGCCCGTGCATTGCTCGAGGTAAATCCTGATCTGCGCCCTACGTTAAAAGCAGCCGGTTATCTTAAGCGTGACCCTCGAGGTGTTGAGCGTAAGAAATTCGGTCATAAGAAAGCGAGAAAGAGCTTCCAGTTCAGTAAGAGATAAAACGGTTGGCAGTTGGCGGTTGATAGTTGGCAAAGCCAACCGACAACTTTCAACTTTCAACTTCAAACAATATTCAAAACTTCAAATCATAATAAATGGAACAAACTCCTTCTTTACAACAGCAATTGCTCGAGGCAGGTGTACACTTTGGTCACCTTAAAAAGAAGTGGAATCCTAAGATGCTGCCATACATCTTCGCCGAGAAGAAAGGTATACACATCATAGACCTCAATAAAACTGTTGATGGCCTGCAGGAAACTGCTGCAGCTATGAAGCAGATCGCTAAAAGCGGTAAAAAGATCATGTTCGTTGCTACCAAAAAGCAGGCGAAAGAGATCGTTACCGAGTGTGCACAGCGTGTAAACATGCCTTATGCAACAGAGCGTTGGTTAGGTGGTATGTTAACCAACTTCAACACCGTTCGTAAGAGCGTGAAGAAAATGCAGAGCATAGAAAAAATGCTGGCAGACGGAAGCGCTGAGAGCCTTACTAAAAAAGAGCGTCTCACCTTAACACGTGATAAAGAAAAAATGGAAAAAGTTTTAGGTGGTATCTCACAACTGGGACGCCTTCCTGCCGCTTTGTTCCTGGTAGATATTGGACACGAGCACATTGCTCTTGCAGAAGCAAAACGTTTGGGCATTACAACATTCGGAATGGTAGATACCAACAGCGATCCTAACAAAGTTGATTACTCTATTCCTTCTAATGATGATGCTACCAAATCAATTGCCATCATCACTAATTACATCACTGCTGCAATCGCAGAAGGTTTGGCAGAACGCCTCGCTTCTAAAGATGAAGAAGTAGAAGAAACCGATAACGAAGCTGAGAAAAAAGCAGCCCGTTTATTAGCAGAAGCAGAAGCAGAAGGTGGCCGTGGTGGCAGAGGCCGTGGTAACGCTGGTGGTGGTGCTCCCGGTGGCGGACCTAAGCGTCGCGTACCCGGTGGTGCAAGCCGCAGGCCCGGTGGTGGAAGATAATATTAGTCATTAAGTCATGGGACAATAGTCATTTTGAAAACGAGATGATTATTGTCCCAACTTTATAACACTCTTGGGCTTCAGTGGCGTCGCACTCTTGTACTGCAGTGCATACTTCAACTTCACCCTACGAAACTCCGGCATCCTGTGATTCACAATTGCCGAATTGTCAAATTGTTTAATTGTCAAATTGTTTAAATCATGTCTACAGCAACAATAACCGCAGCTGAAATCAATAAACTTCGCCAGGCAACAGGCGCCGGTATGATGGACTGCCGCAAAGCATTAACAGAAACCAATGGAGACTTTGAAGCCGCCATTGACTGGTTAAGAAAACAAGGTCAGAAAGTAGCTGCAAAACGCAGTGACCGTGAAGCCAAAGAAGGCGTTGTTATCGCAAAGACAACTGCTGACAACAAAACCGGTTTTATTATTACCATCAGTTGTGAAACAGATTTCGTTTCAAAGAATGCAGACTTCGTTGCATTCGCACAAAGCATTGCAGACGCTGCTGTAAATAATAATGTAAAAAGTGCAGAAGAACTGAACAACATTGACATCAATGGTTCTAAAGTTTCTGACATGATCAATGATAAACTGGCTTCTATCGGCGAAAAAATTGGCGTAGCCCGTTTTGAAAGAGTAGAAGCTCCTTATGTTGCTTCTTATATTCATGGTGCATACCGCATGGGTGTTCTTGTTGGGTTCAGCAAGGACGCTCCTGAAGCAGGAAAAGACATTGCTATGCAAATTGCTGCAATGAATCCTGTTGCAGTAGATGCGAATAGTGTTCCTGCAGAAACAGTGGAAAGAGAAAGAAACATTATTGTTGATACTATGAAAGCAGATCCTAAAATGGCAGGCAAGCCAGATGAAATGATCGGCAAGATCGCTGAAGGAAAACTGAATGCTTTCTTTAAAGAGAACACGTTAACAGCACAGGCTTTTGTAAAAGATACCAGCTTAACTGTTGAACAATATTTAAAAAATAACGGAGATCTGAAAGTGACAGAATTTAAAAGAGTCGCTGTAGGATAATAAAGATTTTACACTACTTGCAAAAGGGAAACGGGAAACTGTTTCCCTTTTTTTTATTTTTTCGGCCTTTAACTTTAGTGCTTATCGCAGCATAAAGACACAAGTGTTCGTGACATTACAACTGCAACATTTTTAAGCCCCGGTATATCTTATGAGAAAGCAACATCTCATAAAAACAACTGGTAAAAGCAATGCAGATTTTTACAGCAATGTTGTTAGTGTACCAGTTATCAAAGGTTCAGATTTTTCTTTTTCAACTTTCGCATAATCCTTATAAAGAAAAAATAGATATTCAAATTCAATCATCGAAGGAAACCGATGCAGAGATTTTATTACTAAATATGGATGGAAGAAAATTAGCAGGGAAGAAAATACATATACCGGCTGGCACCTCTCATAATAATTTTTAAGAATTTCAAAACATGCCTCCAGGTCAGTATGTACTTCAAAATTATCGCCGGAACAAACAAGTATTCGAAAATGATTATAAAGAACTAGCGAAAAATTTTTATTAAAAGGGAATGGGAGGCTGTTTCCCCTTTTTTATTTTTACACTTTACCACAGCAATTTCATATCCTCATTTATTTCACTGAAATTAGCTGAGCGTGCAAAAGTAAATAGGATAACAACCCTACTAAATAACCCACACATGAAGCAAGATTCTTTGCAATCAAAACCACATTATCCCATACTTGATGGATTGCGTGGTGTTGCCGCGTTAATGGTAGTGGCCTTTCATCTTTGTGAAGCACATGCTACAAATTATCTTGACCAGGTGATCAATCACGGTTATCTCGCTGTTGATTTTTTCTTCCTGCTATCTGGTTTTGTTATTGGTTACGCATACGACGACCGCTGGAATAAAATGAGCGTTGGAGGTTTTATCAGGCGGCGTCTCATAAGACTTCAACCCATGGTTATTATGGGTATGCTTATAGGTGCTATATGTTTTTACTTCCAGGGTTCTGGCTTATGGCCAATGATACATACGGTTCCTGTTTGGAAAGTGCTGATCGTTATGCTGATAGGTTTTACAATGATCCCTGTTCCGCAGGCGATGGATATCAGGGGATGGCAGGAAATGTACCCTTTGAATGGTCCGGGCTGGACGCTTTTCTTTGAATATATCGTAAACCTGCTCTATGCTTTGGGGGTAAGAAAGTTTTCTAAAAAAGCACTTCTCATCCTGGTATTTTTCGCGGCGTGTTTCCTGGTACATCTTGCCGTAACAAGTCCGCAGGGTAATATCGTTGGCGGCTGGTCTCTTGAACCGGCACAACTGCATATTGGTTTTGCCCGTGTTCTGTATCCTTTCTTTGCAGGGCTATTACTGTTTCGCATTGGTAAACTGGCGAGTATTAAAAACGCTTTTCTGTGGTGCAGTCTCTTAATAATTGTTGTATTGGCAATGCCGAGAATAGGCGGCAGCAAACATTTGTGGATGAACGGCCTTTATGATTCCGGCATCGTTATTTTTATTTTTCCGCTGATAGTATACATGGGTGCAAGCGGTAACATCGCAGGCAGATATGCATCACGGGCATGTAAGTTTTTGGGAGACATCTCTTATCCCATTTATATCACTCACTATCCTTTCATTTACTTATACACTGCATGGGTGTTTAAAAATAAAGTCTCATTGCAAAACGGATGGCCCGTTGCATTGCTTGTTTTTATCTCGTGTAATATTGTTGCTTATGCCTGCCTGAAATTATATGATCAACCCATCAGGCGATGGTTGAATAAAAAAGTATAATTCCTTTTCTGATAATTCTATTTTACTTCGCAGACACAACGAAAACCAATTCCGGAAGAAGATCTAAGCGGGTCATCCAAACTTTCAACTTTCACTGTATTTATTTTATACCCAATAACTGTTTTCCTGGTATTTAAAAATTCGCTGACGATAGAATCATATACAGTAAATGTTTTCTTTTTTGATGGCTCTTTAAAAAATGGGAGTGATTTTTTTATCACTGCTTTCCGGTTAAAAGCATACTTCCATTCTTCTTCTGTTGGCAGGCGGTAATTAATATGAGAATAGTATTTACTTCTTTCGGTTTCTGTGCGTACGCTGTTGTTTAGCTTTACTATGTCAGTACGCCATTTACAAAACATAGCGGCTTGCTCATAGGTTATTCCTAAAACCGGTAAATAGCGAATTTTTTCTGGCACCTGGTATTTTTTGGGACCAGGCGTAGTATCAAGTCCTTCATAAAATAACAGGGGTCTTCGCATACTTTCAATAAATGCACTGTTCTTAAAATACCAGCTGTTATCTTTTTGACGATATACTTCACGGCGATCAAGTCCATATAGCGGAAGCTTTTGAATGCTGTCACTTATTTCAGGCGACCAGAAGTTTTGTATTGATACAAGAAATTCAACATAATTAATGTTAGCTACTGGATTCTTGTCCATATAAAGCCCATCCCGCAAAAAAAATGTTCCGGGCGGTGCTTCTTTCTGAGCAAAGCAATCCGCATATAAAAAAAGAAAAAAGAAAAAAAAGATTTTCATCAGGCAACTAATATAATAGATACAATCGTATTATACTATATCCCGTTTTAGATGGGTCTTATTTATTATCCACCTCTTAAAAATTCTTTAAGTTTTTTTTAGCAATACGTTTGGTATAACGGAATGCGTTTTGCTAATGTGCGCTGACTTACATTTTCATTTTTACTTCCGAAAAATCATTTATTACTAAAAACCAGTCTGTTATGAAAAACGTGCGTTTTCCTTTACTGAAACTAGCCCTGTTTGTTTTCTTTGCTTCTGTAATTACAGTTGCCTGCCGTAAGAACAATGCTGACTCAGGCGATAAATCTGTCAGCGTATTTCTAACCGATGATCCTTCATTGGTTTTTGATAATGTATATCTTGATATTCAAAAAGTTGAGATAAAAGCAGAAGACAGCTTGGAGCTAAAAGATGAAAAAGAACATGAAGGAGATCATGATGCAAAAGATGAGAAAGGCGATCAATCAGGTGGATGGATCAATCTCAACATAAAACCAGGCACTTATGATATCTTAAAATTCAGGAACGGACTTGATACACTTTTTGCAACTGGAACATTCAGTTCGCTCAAGTCTATAAAAAGAGCGAGGATAACACTCGGTAATAATAATAGTGTTGTATTTAACGGCGTGACCTTCCCGCTTGTCGCTAAAAAGAATATCGTGGTAGTTAAACTGGATGAGTCTGTTACACAACTTAACGGTGTTGACCAGGTTAAGATCTGGCTCGATTTCGATGCAGGCCGTTCAATCAGCAAACGTGGAAGTAGTTTTGAACTGGATTGCAAAATAAAATCATTCAGCAAAGAAAAATCCGGTGGAATAGAAGGAAGCGTTTTACCAGCAGATGCGAAAGCAATTGTAATGGCTATTAACGGAACTGATACTTCTACTGCTAAGCCAGAAAATGGAGGAGAATTTAAAATTCACGGACTAAGGTCTGGATCTTATAAAGTGGTGGCCCATGCTACAGCAAACAATTATCGCGATACAACCTTATCTAATATAGTAGTTAACATAAAAGACGATACAAAAATCCCAACAATTACGCTGCATAAATAAAGCAAGATCTATATCTATAATAAAAGAAGCCGCATATTTTATGCGGCTTCTTTTGTAATTATTGAGCTATCTAACCACAAGAACACAGGATAACTCAATATTATTTTACCTTGCTACAAAGAGATATTTTCTCGCGGAACTCACGGAAACCGCGGAAATTTCAGGATGAAAATTCCATGTATTCGACGCTTTCCGTGAGAATCTTTTAAATCTTCGTTTATTTCGCTGAAATTAGTGGTGCCGCCAATGAGCAAGAGGAGGATGATGATCATCTTATTTATATCACTAATGCAACTATTTAAAACCATACGACTCCTCTGCACCTTTTATAAAAGTTTCCTTTTAATATCTTTAATTATTACAGGTTGTTGTCTCGGTTTATTTTGGGAATATGGTTTAACCATTTTCGCCGGGTTGTTTTGGTTCAAGTTTACAACCCTCGCACTTACTTACTATTTTATTAATGAGTATAAGAGTAAAGAATATTACTACTATCAAAACCTGGGTGTTTCCAAAATTATACTTTGGACTGTAACCCTGGGTTTTGATTTCGCTTTATTTATCTTTCTTATTATTCAGACTTATAAATTCAAATGAATCATAAACTGGAAGCAGACAGTATTCAGCTGGAATTTAATGGCAGAAAAATATTGTCTGACGTTTATATTAAATGCGAGACGGGTAACATCATAGGTCTGTTAGGCAGAAACGGGCAAGGAAAATCCTGCCTTATGAAAATTATTTACGGAAGTTTAAAATGCGAGAGATCTGTTCGCTTTGATAATGTTGCGCAGCATGAATCATTTAAACGCCCCGATCTATTGCTTTATCTTCCCCAGTTTAATTTTATTCCAAAGGCACTTTCTCTAAAAAGAATATTTAAGGATTTTAAATTAGACTACTCATCTTTTGAAGTGATGTTCCCGGAATTTAAAACCAAATATAAATCGTCCATAAATAGTTTATCCGGAGGCGAGCATCGCCTCGTGGAACTCTATGTTATTATAAAATCCAAATCGCAGTTTGTTATGCTTGATGAGCCATTCACGCATTTAAATCCTATTCAAATAGAAAAAGTGCAACAACTGCTTAATAACGAAAAGCAAAACAAGGGCATGCTAATAACTGATCATCTGTTTAGACATATCACAACCATTTCCGACAGTTTGTATTTACTTACTGATGGAAAGACGCACCTGACTAAAAGCATTGGGGATATTCAGACACTTGGTTACGCCAATGTCTAAGAACAAGGGCACGAAGAAAATTACACAAAGAACATACGCTGATGCCATAAAAAAAGCCGGCAAACAAAATCTTCCATAGAAGAATTGTCTGCCAGCTTTATAATAGAAAACTTTCTATTGATATACTCTCACATAATCTACATACATGCTCGCAGGTAATTTTGTGTTATCAATTGTTTGTCCGGGCCAGTCGCCGCCAACGGCCATGTTCAACAGGATGAAAAATGGTTTATGAAATTCATCTGTACCGTTGATGTTGTTTAGAATATTCGCTTCATGATATTTAACGCCATCTACATACCAACGGATAGCGGCCGAATCCCACTCGACTGTGTAGACATGATAATTAGCAGGCGTTGACGATATCGTTCCGCTGTAACTGGCGTGGCCGTTATTGTACCAGTGAATAGTTCCATGAATAATGTTGTCTGTATTGATGTGCTCCATAATATCTGTTTCACCGCACTGGGGCCAGCCTACTGTACCAATGTTTGCACCCAGCATCCAGAATGCGGGCCATAAGCCTTGTCCTAATGGAAGTTTAATGCGGGCCTCAATTCTGCCATAAGTGAACTGGTGCTTTCCAGCAGTTTTCATGCGTGCAGATGTGTAAGCGTTACTGCCTACCTGTTGTTTTTTAGCGGTGATGACAAGTGTACCATTAGAGACTGTGGCATTGGAAGCCTGGTAATATTGCTTTTCATTATTTCCCCATCCGCCACCGCCGGTTTCAAAAACCCAGTTGCCGGTATTTACTGTGGTACCGCTAAATTCATCTGACCATACGAGGTTGTTGTATTCGTAGGTGACTGCTGATGAAGATTGCGCATTTACATACCCGATGCCGGGCTGCACTTCGGTGGTCATGGTTTTTTTACAGGAAGGAAGGAGGAGCAAAAAAGTTAGAGCAACAGCAAACAATGCCCTTGAGGGAGTTGTGGTGTTTTTCATATAACAAGTTTTAAATAGGTGGTGAATAATAAATTTAAAAAGATAATTCGGGTGTTGATGCAGGCGGCTATATTAAAATTGATGAGGCAGGCAGAGTCAAAAAGCGAAACACACTCCTGTAAGATTGTATCTTCGGCTTACTCTTAAAAAACCTTCATACTAATATCATGTCGTATTGCAGCGCAATTGAAACTATGCAGGCAGAAAGGAAAATTCTGCACAAAAATTACCATGATAAACTTTATGGTTTTCCAATTCACGATGATAACGAATTATTTTGCCGGCTCGTTTTAGAAATTAACCAGGCCGGCTTGAGCTGGGAAACAATATTGAAGAAAGAAAAAACATTTAGAAAAGCATATCACAATTTCAATATCAGGAAAGTTGCTGCTTATACTGAAGCTGACAGAGAGAGACTTTTACTTGATGCAGGAATTATCCGAAACCGGTTAAAAATAAATGCTGCAATTGAAAACGCTAAAACTATCAGGCAGATCCAAAAAGAATTCGGTTCATTTGAAAACTGGCTTCAGCAGCATCATCCAAAAACAAAACAAGAATGGGTGAAGTTGTTTAAACAGACTTTTAAATTTACTGGAGGAGAAATAGTAAATGAATTTTTAATGAGCATCGGGTACCTGGATGGCGCACATTCACCGGATTGTAAAATATACAAGATAGTATTGAAGGCAAAACCTATGTGGCTGAAAGCAAAGTAAACTTTTTTGAAGACGTGCCAAAAAATGCGGCCTTACTAAACATTAATAGCTTTTCATCATGATCAAATTTATTTTCTGCATTAGTTTAATACTGTACTCTTCATTGCTTTTCTCTCAGCGATTCATCAGCAGGTCAGGAAGCAGGATCAGGAATGCTGTCACCCATTATTATGTCAAGCATAGGTATCATACAATTTTCCAGGAAACAGACAATACATTAACTTTTTTGATACGTGACACGAGCGTGTTGCCCCGGGACTCCATTTATCATTTTGACGGCAATGGAAAATGCGATACAGAAATTAACCGGATGGGCTGCGAAAAATGCTATACTACTGCACTTCAAAAAGTATTCAATCACAAATATTATGGCTGGATGCCTTTGCGGGGAAATGCCTGGATCGCCAGATATCACTGGCACATGAGCCTGGAGTCGTCAGCTCCAGGCGATCCTTATACTTCTGTCATAAAAAGAGTAAGATTAAGCAAGGATGAATTTCGGGACCTGGTAAATGCAAAATAGTTTTAGTGTTTTTTAGACGCAATAGCCCCAGCCTCAACCAACTGGCATGATTTTTCTCCTGTTAATATCATGCGACAAATAATAATTGCTTTTACCTGTTTACTTCTAACATTTACTATTTCTGCACAGCGAGATTCTACCCGTGCAAGGATCTATAATATGCATCCGAAATGGCAGCTTCCGGCGGCGGGTGCTTTTATTCTTGTGTCAACCCAGGGATTTCATGCACTCGATAAGAATGCTACACTTACGGAGGCGGATGTTCTGAAGCTGAATCCTAATGATATTAATGCTTTCGACAGGCCTACGGCTTTAAGAGATCCGTCAGGTTTTAAAAAAGCCGAAGGTAAAGGCGACTTCCTCTTAAATTTTTCCGTTCTAAGTCCTGCATTATTAGGGTTTGATAAAACTATCCGTAAAGACTGGGTCGATCTTGTTACGTTATACATGGCTTCGCAAGCCTTTGATAATGTACTCTATTTTACTTCTATTGCCGCTGTGCGCCGACCACGGCCAAGAGCATACAATACCGGCCTTCCTATGGGTGACAGAACAGGTGTAGGTATGAGCAAATCTTTTTTCAGTGGTCACGTTTCTTTTAGTTCCACAGCCACTTTTTTTCTTGTAAAAGTTTATACAGATTATCACCAGGTGAAAGGTTTGCGAAGAATACTGATGTATGCAGTCGCGGCCGTTCCACCAACAGTTGTTGGATATTACAGGGTTGAGGCCGGAAGGCATTTTAAAACTGATGTGTTAACCGGTTTTATTGCCGGCGCTACATCGGGTATTCTCGTCCCCGAATTTTTTCGCATAAAAAATAAAAATGCAAATGCGGTTTCATTCAGCCCCTATTATGTACCAAATGGTGGTGGCGCAACGCTAACGATGGCTTTAAACGGAAGGAAGAAAATATCTTTAGTAACTCCTGAAAAATTGGTTCAGTGATCCGTGATTAAAAATAAAAATTTCCTCCTCCTCCTTCGAATCTGGGATTAACGAAATTATTTAGTTTAGAACCGAAGCGATAAGAGATACCAAAGAAGCTATACAAATTGTAATTCGTAGAAATCTGCCTTTGACGTGTTAGAATATCCTGTGATGTGGCTTGCCCTTTTGGAAGATAAAGCTGGTCCCTGAGGATACTTCCGAAAACATAAACATTAAAAGATAATCCGCCTGTTACCCTGATATTAACACCTCCGCCCATACCAACATTATAATATTTTGGATTGTTTAGATAACTGTGATAGTTACCAGACATATTTATTGTTCCCCATTTTTGATTGTAGGTAAGTGCCACATCAACTCCCTGTCCGAACAATGTTTGTCGTGTCTGGTCATAAAGTGTTGTATCAAAATAATGACTTTCAGAAACATCAACGCCATACCTGATGGTTAAGAGTTTAGTGTTTACGCTTTTATATGGGAATACATTATACTCGATAGCCGGTTTAAAAACTCCCAGGAACTTATAATTATTGAAAGTGCTGCGGGATGCATTCACATCATAACCAACAGACCAATGGTCCGTAAGACTTTTTACTATTTGATGGGATAAATAATAGTTTTCATTGTTTACTTCTATCTTATCTATGCCGCCGGAACCATCATCAAATTCATAAGAGTTTTTATTTTTACTGAAATTAAAATTGAAAGACACTTTTAGTTTATCCGTAATCCTGTTCACCGAGAAATTTCCTGAGTAACGAAATCCTTTGTATACTTTATCAGCATTGATATTTCCATTGGTACTTATTCTAAAAACCCAATAATTCCATGGGTCCTTGGTTACCGCAGGTTTTACTGCAGAATCGCCGGAAGTATTTTCTTTCATTTGAAAACTAATGTTTTCAATAGAGGTTGTTTTACTTACGAAAGGGATCAATCCTAACTGAAGATATTTCGATAACATCGCCCTTACTTCAAAATCTGTATTGGTAGCTTTGGTATTAAACCGCAACGTGTCTGACTGATCTTTAAAACTATTCTGGCCAAAGAATATCAGTTGATATGCACTTCCGCCGCCGCCATTATTTTGCTGCGTTATCAGGGCATGAACATCTGCAGCTTTATTATCCAGCACGAAATCAACAAAATTTATTTCTGTTTTGATATAACTGATATCACAATAAGCATTCGGACAGTCTACAAATAATTTAATTCTTTGTTTAAGCGGAGCCTGTGAGTAGGATGAAAACGCTATAGACAGGATAATAGAAGATAACAGGATCTTTCTCATGGTTAGCTGGTTAGGTTTGATAAAACTACTCCGGTAAAGAGTTAAGAAAAACCCAATATGAAGATTGGGTGCAAGGTGCCTGCTGCAATAGTTATAAAAAAATATTTCTGATGATGTGCAGCATTCGCTGGATGAAAGTGTTTTTTTTCTTCCTGATTTGATAAAGCAGGCTTATACTATACAGGCTCCCAGCGTGGTAGGTCGGCATCTTTTTTCCACGATGAATCAACAAGTCTTACCGCTTTTTTATTGTGATTATTTTTTCTATGAGAATGCTGAGTCTTTTTCTTTTTCGAAGGATGCTTCGCCTGGGAATAGCAGGAGAAAGAAAATACTAATACCAGTAATGCAATTATTGCAGGAGTAAATTTTTCTTTCATAATAGAATGTTTGAGCAAAATAGACAATCTCCTGGCAGGGGTTTGTTAAATGTGAACGATACTAAGAATTTACTTGCCAAACTAAATCAGAAAAGTTTTCGTAATACCCACATTAAAAGCGTGAGTGCGACGCTTACAATTATCATGGTTGTAACCGGGAAATAGAAACGGAAATTTTCTTTTTCAACACGTATGTCGCCAGGAAGGCGTCCCAGCCAGTGAAGCTTATCATGGAAAAAATAAATAACCACGCCAACCGCCACAATCAGTACTCCTGTTACTATGATCCACTTGCCGCTATCACTATTCATAAGATGTGTTATGAAATAATTTAATGGAGATACAAGGAACAAAAGAATACTATTATTCAAGTGTTTCAAGTCACTTCTTTCGTTACTTTAATTTGTTGACCCTTGTTGAATATTGCTATCCTAA
>JAQBNK010000151.1 GCA_028288595.1 Chitinophagaceae bacterium | reverse complement strand
CTTAGTCAAAATTCAAAACTAAAAAGGGATGATTAGTTTTGAATTTTTACTTTTGAATTTCCACTTTAACATTATGGCAAAAGATAGAATTTTAGTTATTGGCGCCTCTGGCCAGATCGGTGTTGAGCTAACGATTGCACTGCGAAGTATCTATGGAAATAATAATGTGATCGCTTCCGACCTCCGTGAAGAGAATGAACTATTAAGAGGAACTGGTCCTTATGTGAGCCTGGATGTAATGAACAAAGAGATGTTGCATGTGCAGGTAATTCGCCAGAACGTGACGCAGATTTATTTGCTCGCGGCCATACTGTCTGCCACCGGTGAAAAAAATCCGAACCTCGCCTGGAGCCTTAATATGCAGAGCCTCCTGAATGTCCTGGATATAGCGAGGGAAGAAAAACTTGATAAGGTTTACTGGCCAAGCAGCATTGCTGTTTTTGGGCCTACCTCACCCAAAAAAAACTGCCCGCAGCAAACGATCATCGAACCAACAACGGTTTATGGGATCAGTAAATATGCAGGCGAGTTTTGGTGTAATTATTTTTATCATCGTTATGGTGTTGATGTAAGAAGCCTGCGTTATCCCGGGCTGATTAGTTATAAATCAGCGCCCGGCGGGGGAACTACAGATTATGCAGTGGAGATTTTTCATGAGGCACTTGAGCATCAGCAATACACCAGCTTTTTAAAAAAAGACACTTACCTGCCCATGATGTATATGCCCGATGCTATCCGTGCAACAATAGAACTGATGCAGGCTCCCGCTGATAAATTATCCATCCGCACTTCTTATAACCTGGCGGGAATGAGTTTTTCGCCTGAAGAAATTGCCACGGAAATAAAAGCACATATACCATCATTTAAAATAAATTATAAACCTGATTACCGGCAGGCTATTGCAGATAGCTGGCCACAAAGCATCGATGATTCTCAATCAGGTAAAGACTGGGGGTGGAAACCTGAATATGACCTGCCTGTTATGACCAAAGACATGTTCTACCACTTAAAACATGATAAGCAGTTTGAAAAATAACAGCACGGTTTCTAACGTTTTAAATAAATAATTGCACTTTTGATAAACAAAAACTACTGTATGAAGCAACTTATAAAGATCTTTTTTGTTCTTGTAATGATCAGTTTTGCAGGCAACGCTAACAGCCAGCGTTTATTTTTTCTCTTTGCTCATGGTATTTATAGTGTTCCTGCAAATAATGATATGAGTAATAATTACAAGTTTGGTGCAGGTGGTGAAGCAGGCGTAGGTGTGGGAATGAAGAAAACATTTATTACCGGTACCATTGGGTATAGTTCATTCAGTTCAAAGACAACGCCAATATACAATACCAAAAATAATCTCACTTATGTTCCAATCAGAGTGGGTCTGAGACATTATGTATTTGGAAAATTAGTTTACCTGAAAGGAGATGCGGGGCTTGCCAATGTTAAGACCCAATCAGGTTCAGGCAGCTCGAAATTTACCAGCAGTTTAGGAGCCGGGGTAAAATTTGGAGGCATTGAACTGGAAGGGGATTATGAAGGAGTAAAAATTCCGAATACCAATACGAATGGAAGCTGGTTTGGATTGAAGGCCGGTTTTTATTTCGGTTTGTAAGAATTGCCACAAAGCCACCAAGGCACAAGGTATCACAAAGTTTTTCTTAGTGTCTTTGCGCCTTCCTGGCAAGAAGTTACAAGTTCAGCACATCCTTCATTCCATAAACTCCCTTCTTTCCTTTAATAAATTCTGCTGCTAAAACTGCCCCTCCTGCAAATCCTTTGCGATTATGTGCAGTATGCGTTATTTCTATATCATCGATATCAGAATGGTAACGGATAATATGAGTGCCGGGAGCCGGATCAATTCTTTTACTGATAATTACCAGGTCGGGTGCATTTTCAGAAAAGCGGTTAACCCATTGTTTTTTTATCGGGGAAATATTTAAAATTTGTTCAGCAAGTGTAATCGCTGTTCCGCTTGGTGCATCTTTTTTTTCTGTATGATGAATTTCTTCAAGCGATGCACTATAATTAGCATGCGGCTTCATCAGTTCCGCTAATTTTTTATTCAACTCGAAAAATAAATTTACGCCGATGCTATAATTACTTGCATATACCAGCCCTCCATTATGTTGCGTGCAAAAGTTTTCTACTTCATTCCAATTCTCCAGCCAGCCTGTTGATCCACTTACAACCGGTACTCCCCATTCAATACATTGTTTTATATTTTCTACGGCACTTTGGGGTCCGGTAAATTCAATTGCGACATCGGCCTGCTGTAAGTTTTCTCTGGTAAAATCTTCCAGGTTATCGATGTTGATCTTTACAACAATTTCATGGCCTTTGGAAACCGCAATTTCTTCAATTGCTTTTCCCATTTTCCCATAACCTACAAGGGCTATTTTCATACATCATTATTTGACGGTTAGCATATTCTGTTTATGCGAAGAATTAAAATTCAATGCTAAAGATAAAGCGGGAAGTTTTGTTTGCGGGTTGAACTTAGGCGATATTCTTAATGTAAGATTATCGCTTACATCAAATTCTTTGAGGTGGCCGAATACTGTTGCGTCAACTACATTTAATCCCCAGGCGAATAAAAAATAGAGTACAGAATAGTCCCTGTCTTTTCTAAACTGGTTGCGGTAATAAGCAAGCCTGGTATCCTCCAGGGTTTTTAATTGCGGGTCAATTTCACCAAATCTTGCAGTGTCTTTATTCACTCTTATATCATAAGCCTTTTTCGTTTTATGATACCAGTTATTATTGTATACAAAAAAGCCTCCGGTTATACCAAGGGCCGCATATACGATAGGTATTTTCCAATACTCCCGGTTATACGCCTGGCCCCAACCGGGTAAGACTGCAGATCGAAAAGTTGCTTTCCGCGGATCATGCACTTTTCTTGCAACCGTATCTTTTTGCTTTGATTTTGAAGAATCGAACAGCGGGACGATCTTTTCTTTTATAGCGGCACTGTCTGCTCTTTGCTGCTGCGCAGAAATGCTGTTAGAATAAAAAAAACAACACAGGAGCCATATAATCACATTCCGGTAATTCATTAATCAACTTGAATATTCATTTGATCAAGCAGTTTGTTCAGCTCCTGCAGCGAATAATATTCGATGGTAATACTCCCGGTTCCTTTTTTACTGTGAGCCATTCTTACTTTTGTTCCAAAATGACTGGAGAGATTATCTTCTATTCTTTTATAAGCCGGGGGAAGATCGTTTTTAGGAATTTCCTTTGCTGCCTGTGTATTTCCTTTATACAAGTTACGAACCAGTTCTTCGGTTTGTCTTACACTTAAATGACGGTTGCGGATCTCATTGTAAACATAGAGTTGCTTATCTACTGTATCGATGTTGATCAGCGCTCTGGCATGCCCCATACTAATGCCACCATTTCTTACTGCGAGTTGAATGTCTGGGGGTAATTTAAGCAGGCGGATATAATTGGTAACAGTGCTTCTTTCTTTACCCATTCGCTCAGAAACCTGTTCCTGGGTATATTCTAATTCATCCATCATTCGCTTATAGCTGAGACCGATCTCTATAGCATTAAGGTCCTCTCTCTGCAGGTTTTCAAGTAAAGCAAGCTCCAGTAATTCCTTATCATTTGCCTGGCGAATGTAAACAGGTATTTCCTTAAGTCCTGCAATTTGCGCAGCACGAAAACGTCTTTCCCCCGCGATCAACTGGTATTTACCATTGGCCATTTTAGAAACAGTCAATGGTTGAATGATGTCATGAAGTTTAATAGAAGCAGCCAATTCATTTAACGCTGTTTCATCAAAATCTTTTCTTGGATTTTTTGGATTGACCTCTATTTGGGCAAGCGGAATTTTATTAATACTTGTAGCGGCTTCAACCACGTTAGATTTTAATGAGCCCGAAGTTGTTTTCAGATCAGCATCTATATTTTGCAGTAAGGACCTGATACCTTTTCCGAGTGCTTATTTATTATTGTTCTTAGGTAATGACATGGGGTGTAAAATTCTGGATTCTGAGAGGTAAATCCTAAAATGAGTTCAAAATGTATTGTTAATGAGGAATGAGTAATCAGTAATGAGACGCTACTCATTCATCAATCATTACTCATTCAATTATTCTTTCTTCCTGTTTCATCTTCGTCATATCATTTTTTTGCAAAACTTCTTTGGCAAGATTTAGATAGTTAACCGATCCTTTGCTTTCGGCATCATATAATATAACCGGTTTGCCAACACTCGGCGCTTCACTCAAGCGGGTATTACGGTGAATGATGGTTGAGAATACCATTTCATCAAAATGCCTTCTTACTTCACTTACCACCTGGTTACATAAGCGAAGGCGCCCATCATACATTGTCATTAAAATACCTTCGATCTGCAAAGCAGGATTCAACCGGCTTTGTACAATTTTTATGGTATTCAATAATTTTCCTAAACCTTCAAGCGCAAA
The DNA here is from genome assembly GCA_028288595.1 of Chitinophagaceae bacterium. Taxonomy (GTDB): domain Bacteria; phylum Bacteroidota; class Bacteroidia; order Chitinophagales; family Chitinophagaceae; genus JAQBNK01. Next base: position 10,887 of record JAQBNK010000151.1, on the reverse strand, counting down.
AAATTCGCATTGCACGGGAACGATAACACTATCTGCTGCGACCAATGCATTTACTGTAATCAATCCAAGAGAAGGTGAGCAATCGATCACTACAAAATCATAATTATTTTTTATTTCTTCGAGGATGTTTTTCATCACCAGTTCCCGGTTAGGGTAATTGATCATTTCTATTTCAGCGCCAACCAGGTCAATATGAGAGGGGATCAGGTCAAGAAAGGGAATATCGCTTTTTAATACTACATCACTTGCAGCAGTGTTGTTCACCATGCAATCATATAAACTGTTGGTAACATTATGAAGATCGAAGCCAACACCGGTAGTGCTGTTTGCCTGCGGATCGGCATCAACAAGCAAGGTTTTATATTCCAGGACAGCCAGGCTCGCGGCCAGGTTAATAGCCGTGGTTGTTTTTCCGACTCCTCCTTTCTGATTGGCTACGCCAATGATTCTTGCCATGTGAGCTAAGGTTGTTATTAAGTGTTTGAGTTGCTGTTTAATTCAAAAGTAAAAAGTCAAAAGTCAAAAAATAAGCGAGCACAGTTTTGAATTTTTACTTTTGAATTTTGACTTATATATCGATCGTTTCACCAATTCCGGGTAATAATAATTTCTTCCCCGCAGTTTCAAAATTTCGTTTTGCTTCTTCTTTATCTATTTTGATCGCCGGGAAAGTGTCGTAATGAATACCAACTACCGTATCACAATTCACAAAATCAGATGCTCTTATTGCGTCTGCAACATCCATCGTATAATTACTTCCGATGGGCATCACTGAAAAATTCAATTTCGTCCAGCCCGGAATTAATTGCATGTCTGCTGTAAGCGCTGTATCTCCGGCGAAATAAAAATTTCCTTCATCCGTCACAAAAACAAAACCCAGCGGGTTGCCACCATAACTTCCATCCGGCAAACCTGAAGAATGAATCGCATTTACACCTTTCACTTTTCCAAAATCAAAAGAGAAAAAGCCGCCATGGTTCATTCCATGTGTTTTTTCAACTCCCTGTTTTTGCAGCCAGCCTGCTACTTCTGCAGCCGCAACGCAGGTTGCATTTGTTCTTTTAGCGATCTGAACCGCATCTGCAATATGATCGCCGTGCCCATGCGAGATAAAAATATAATCGGCCTCAATACTGTTGATATCAATATGCTTGGCTAGCGGATTGGGAGAAATAAAAGGATCGAACAATATCTTTTTACCTTTTACCTCTACACTAAAAGTTGCATGTCCGTAAAAACTGAGTTTCATGACTATAATTTTAAATCTCAGGTTCAGAGCGGGTTAATATCCGTTATCCATTCTTATTTTTACCTTACCAGGCCTGTTTTCACAAGGCCGACAAAAATAATTTTTACCATCCATTTTACCGAAACAATATTAAGCTTTTGGAGTAATTGGTTTTACTTATTTGTTAACACCTTAAATACAGGAGTTTAGTTATCATGAGACACATTACCGGTCGGTGGATCCTTATCATTATTATCATCTTGCTGCTCGATTGGTATGTTTACCAGGGAGTAAAGACCATTTGCCAGTCGGCCTCGGAAAAATTGCGGATGGTGATTGCCGTAGTTTACTGGAGCATAACGGTTATCACGGTTTTCCTGGTGTTGTTTTTTCCATGGATGCAGACTTTACCCGGAATGAAAAATACCCTCACGTATGTTTTCGCAATTGTACTTGGATTATTTTTTGCGAAAGTGCTCACACTTATTTTTTTGCTGATTGATGATATACGCCGCGGCGCTTTATGGATGATGAGTAAGTTGTTCCGTGATTCTGGCGCCCATTACCTGGATGATGAGAATACAATTCCCCGTTCCGCATTTTTAAGCTGGCTCGGAATAGGTATAGGGGGCAGCCTTTTTGCCACCCTCGTTTATGGATTTTCCAATAAGTATAATTATCATATCCGGCGGGTGACACTCAGTTTTGATAATCTTCCTGCCGGATTTGATGGTTTTAAATTCGTTCAGTTCAGCGATGTTCATTCCGGCAGTTTTCATAATAAACACGCGGTGAATAAAGGGGTTGAAATGATTTTGAAGGAAAATCCCGAACTCATAGTTTTTACCGGTGATCTTGTAAACGATCGAGCAGTTGAGATGCATGACTACTCTGATATCTTTAGCAGGCTGAAGTCGCCGATGGGCATTTTCAGTACGTTAGGCAATCATGATTATGGGGATTATGTACAGTGGGAATCAGCAGAAGCAAAAAACAAAAACCTGGAAGACCTTAAACGGGTGCATGCAAATCTTGGCTGGAAATTAATGATGAATGAACACACTGTTCTAAAAAGAAACGGAGACGAAATCGCTTTGCTTGGAATTGAGAACTGGAGTAACAAGGCCCGCTTTCCTAAATACGGGAAAATGGAACTGGCACATCCCGGAACAGAAAAATATCCTTTTAAAATTTTGATGAGTCATGATCCCAGCCATTGGGATGCACAGGTAAGAACTCAATATCCTGATGTGGATCTAATGTTATCGGGTCACACTCACGGCATGCAGTTCGGTTTTGAAATTCCAGGTTTTAAATGGAGTCCCGTACAGTGGGTTTATAAACAATGGGCAGGATTGTACGAAGAAGGAAATCAAAAATTATATGTGAACAGGGGATTTGGTTTTATAGGTTATCCTGGCAGAGTGGGAATACTGCCGGAGATTACGGTGTTTACTTTGAAGAAAGCGTGATTATTTATGTTGAATTTTGAATGTTGAATTTTGAATGAAACAGTCAATTGCAAAACACAGCGCATCAATCCTTGAAATCCATTTAATCTACCCTAATCCAGGTTCAGACAAATTCATTCTCGCAGCTTCAGGCACCGGCATTTTTTTCTTTGCAGTATAATCATAACAGATCATTCCTGTTTTTGCTTTGCCTGCAAGAATTGGTTCTGCATTTTCTTTAATGATCTCCAGTTTATAAAAAAGATCGAATCCTAATTTATCAAAACCAGATGCGGCTACCGAAATGCGAATTTGGTCGCCATGATTTAATTCTGCTTTATATTCTATAGCTGCATCTGCCATGATCAATCCAACTGAATCAAATTTTAATTCTGTAAAGCCGTGGGAAAGAAGAAACTGTTGCCTGGCTTCATGAATTAAAGAAAGAAAACTATCATTTCCCACATGGCCGCCATAATTCAGATCGGTAATACGTATCGGAAGTATAGTTGAAAAAGAAAATGTCCCGGGAAGATTAACTTTAATTCTTTCCATACGATTGTAAAAATAAAATGAACTGGTCTGTTGCTTTTCTGCGATGACTGTAAAGTGTTTTTTCTTTCATTGTCATCTCAGCAAAAGTTTTATTGCTTCCATCAGGAACAAAAACAGGATCATATCCAAAACCTTCATGTCCACGCGGCTCGTCGGTGATCGTTCCTTCGCAGACACCTTCAAACGAAAATTCTTTGTCATCCAGAATCAATGAGATCACAGTTCTGAAACGCGCGCTGCGATCAGCTTTTCCTTTTAAATTTTCCAGGAGCTTTTCTACATTTTTTGCCGGACTTTTTTCATCACCCGCATACCGGGCGCTCAAAACGCCGGGCTCGCCTTTTAATTCAGTTACCTCGAGACCCGAATCTTCGCTAAAACAATTTTGATGGAGTAATTGGTGAATAGCTTTTGCTTTTTCGAGTGCATTGGCTTGTAATGTATCATGCGGTTCAGGAATATCCATATCGATCCCGGCTTCCTTCATCGTAATAATTTCAAACCTGGTACCAATAACGAATTTGATCTCGTCTACTTTATGCTGGTTATTGGTAGCGAATACAAGAACTGTTTTCATACATTAAAAACTTGCTTTAAACACAGCCATAATTTGCTTTTTTTCATTTTGCCATCCGTTGAATCTTCCAGCATTTCAGATAAGGACGGCGAGATCAAAAAGCTGCTATTATTATATTGCTGAATCTGAAAATGTGGAAACCGTAAGGGCAAGCCAAATTCATTCGCATCCATTCCAAAGAGAAAATAATATTTCCCCTGCAGTTCTTTATGAACTTCAGCATAATTAATCGTTGTGGTAGCGGTATTAATAATGGCAGTGTCACCCACATTTAATTTGCATGCACCTAAGATTTGAGTAAGCAACTGCAATTCATTATCCGAAAGAAAAACTGCATTCTTATCATTCACCAAAATCACTATTCCTTTTTTATTATCACCTAAAAACCATTTTTTTGGCTGAATTTTTTTGCCAGGTTTTACTTCCTCTAATATATCCGACAGCTTCTGCCCACCGCCAACTGCCAACTGCCCACCGCCAACTGCCTGCTCCATCACCACAAGCGAATCCTTGTAAAGAGCGGCAATCACATTTTCGGGGAGAGAAATATTTTGAAAAGACATAGCTAAATTTAAATGTGAACGATCGTTAGTTTTGGATTATTTCGTTTATTTGCGACAAATTTAGTGTTTATGATCGCAGCTTTAGAGAACATCAATATAACAAAAGCGGAAACGAGCAAGTTGAAAGGAATGACGCTTGAAAATGTGCCGTTTGGTAAATATTATACCGACCATATGCTGGAAGCAGACTATGAAAATGGGCAGTGGACCATATTGAGATCAAACCTTACCAGCCTTTATTATTAGAACCCTCTTTGGCTGCACTTCATTATGGACAGGCGATTTTTGAAGGTATCAAGGCTTACAAAGACAGCGATGGCAATGCATTTATTTTTCGGCCATATGATAATTTTCGCAGGTTTAATAACTCGGCCGAAAGAATGAGTATGCCTGTTGTTCCTGAAGAAATTTTTATGGAAGGAATGAAAATGCTTGTTGATCTTGATAAAAACTGGATCCCAAATAGCCCGGATCACTCATTATATATAAGACCGTTCATGTTTTCATCTGATCCTGTAATTGGTGTAAAACCTTCAGACTCATATAAGTTTATGATCATTTTAAGTCCGACCGGACCCTATTACAGCACCCCCATGAAAATTTATGTTGAAGAAAAATATACAAGGGCGGCGCCTGGAGGGGTGGGATTTTCTAAGAATGCAGGAAACTATGGCGCCAGCATGTTACCCACGGTTTTAGCAAAGAAAGCAGGTTACGACCAGGTCCTCTGGACAGATGCGTTCGAGCATAAATATGTGCAGGAAGTAGGAACAATGAATATCTTTTTTATTATTGGAAATACAGCCGTAACTCCTTCATTAGAAGAAGGAACAATCCTGGAAGGAGTGACAAGAGACAGCGCTATTACCGTTTTAAGAGATATGGGGCTGAACGTGGAAGAAAGAAAAATAAGCGTGGACGACCTGATGGATGCTCACAGGGCGGGTTTACTGTATGAAGTATTTGGAACCGGGACAGCGGCTACGATTTCACTCATTAAAGAATTGAAATACAAGGATTACGTTATGCAGTTCGACACAGAAAACTGGAGAATTGCGCCGGAATTAAAGAAACGCCTGAACGATATACGCTATGGTAAAACGCCGGATGTTCATGGATGGATGTACCGGATATAAGTCAAATTCAAAAGTAAAAAGCAAAATGGGATGCCTCAATTTTTTGAGTTTTGAGTTATTATTTTGACTTTCCGCCGTTTTGGCTTCTTTTTTAGGATTTAGAATTTAGAATTTTGGAATTTAAGGTGCTTGTCGTTACCTTTGCCTCCCGAAAAAATCGGGATTAAAACAAACAGGTTAGAATGCCTACTATTCAACAATTAGTAAGAAAAGGCCGCGAAATCATAAAGGCTAAAAGTAAATCAAGAGCATTGGATTCGTGTCCCCAGCGCAGGGGTGTATGTACGAGAGTATATACTACAACGCCAAAAAAACCAAACTCGGCTTTACGTAAAGTTGCCAAAGTTCGTTTGACCAATAAGATCGAAGTGATCGCTTATATTCCGGGTGAAGGACACAACCTGCAGGAGCACTCAATCGTGCTGATCCGCGGTGGTCGTGTAAAAGATTTACCGGGTGTACGTTACCACATCGTGAGAGGAAGCCTGGATACTGCCGGTGTAAAAGACCGTAAGCAGAGCCGTTCTAAATACGGAACGAAGAAAGAAAAAGCTAAAAAATAAATTTATCATCACGAGCTGAGTAAAGTTTTAATACTTGAAGAAGTCAGCTTTAATTAAAAATTAAGAAATGCGGAAAGCGCAAGCCAAAAAATTACCCTTAGCACCTGATGGACGTTTTAACGACAAACAGGTTACCCGTTTCATCAACAACCTGATGTGGGACGGAAAGAAAAGTACAGCAATCAACATCTTCTACGATGCGATCGACAAGATCACTAAAACAACCGGTGAAGATGGTTATGAGATCTGGAAAAGAGCTTTAGTGAATGTTACACCTGCCGTAGAAGTACGCAGCCGCAGAATTGGTGGTGCAACTTTCCAGATTCCTGCTGAAGTTCGTGCCGATCGTAAAATTTCCCTGAGCATGAAATGGCTCATTCGTTACAGCCGTGAAAGAAACGGACGTACAATGGCTGATAAGTTATCGAGTGAAATTATGTCTGCCGCCAAAGGTGAAGGTGCAGCTTACAAAAAGAAAGAAGATACGCATCGTATGGCTGAAGCTAACAAAGCATTCTCTCACTTTAAGATCTAATCCTATTTCAGATTTGAATATTTAATCCCGCTTCCCCAGGCGGGATTTTTTTTGTTTACCACATAGGCACATAAGACACATAGAAATTCTATCAAACTACCTATGTTTCTATGTGCCTATGTGGTAAAGCTTTTTATTGAATAATAAGTTTGCCTTTTTGCAACCTTTCTTCCTTGCGTCTGATGATGTATGTATACACACCCGTAGAAAGCGATGGTAATCTTATTTGCTGCAACTCCTGTTTAAGTTTTACCTGTTGCACCATTCTGCCAAAAACATCAAAGAGCTCGAAGACGCAATTATCAAAATCTTCAGAAAGAATATTTACATGAAGGTCATCTCTGTTAACCGGGTTGGGAAATAAGATAAACGCTTTATTATTACTAAAATATAATTGTGTGATTGCACTGTAAATTACCTGGCCGTTATTCAATAATATTTTTACCCTGTAAGTATTTATTCCCTGCAGCAATAAATTATCTGTTGCACTTAAAACAGAAGTGTTGATTGAATTGAAAACCGCTAAGTCAATAACGCCATTTGCAGTTAGCTTTTGAAAACTGAGTTCTTTTATTGCCGGCACCACAGATAAAAATGCAGTGATTAAAGCCTGGTTGTTATTTTTTATTTCAGCAATAAGATTATTCACCAAACAACCAACGCCTTGTTTCGTATAATCAAGTCCATAACTCCTTAGCCATGCTTTATTTTGAATAATTGGGGCCACTGCTATGTATGTTGAATTGGTTTGATGAAATACGATTGAAGTGTCCGCAGCAATTGAAAACGGCTCGAGGTATGTATCGCCTAATTGATACAATTGGTAATTATTTACTCCCGAAATCCTGTTCCAGCTAATCATGGCTGAATCTCCGCAGTTGTAAATAACGCTGATGTTGGTTTGCGATGAAATGGTGAAAGTATCAGAGTAAAATACATTTGTGTTGATCGTCATTCTTAATAATCCCAATGCATTTGTATCCTTGATATTTGCTTTTATATAGCGGTCAGAAAGATTGGTATTTGAATTAATAACATTCCATGTTTGTCCTTTATCATAACTAATTTCTGCTTTTCCATTTGTTGTTTGAAAAGAAGAATTAAATCGCAGTACGTTTTGTTGAGCTGGAAAAAGGTTATCCATTTTTGTTGGGTAGCTCCAGTAAAAACTATCCGCTTTATCCCATTGCCAGGTAATATAAAAATCCTGGCTTCCGGCAGGAATAGTATTTCCAAATATTTGGATTGAATAATTACCGGGTTGAACATTATCAATTGTAACCTGTTCAACATTATTTAAAGTATCTCTTCCGCGTTTTGCATTTAAGATCAGTGAATCTTTATTCGGGGTGCTGTTAAGAATCCAGGGAAGCCATTTTTCATTTGTGGACATGTTGGTTACAGAAAGATCAAGATCATTCACCAGTGCTTTATAAGTGTTAAGCTGGGCAGCAGGATCGGCCCAGCTTAAAGTAATCTTCAGATTTTTTATTCCTGCAGGAATGGTTATTGGAAAACTAACTGACTTACCGGTACTCGTGTTTCCCTTTTGATAATTCCCATCCTTCATATTTTTTACCGCACGATAAGTATTAAGTGAACCAAAGCCTGATTCAAAATCTACATTCGGTCTTGCTGCGTCATCTGCAGAATTAATGAGGATGGCTTTTATCAATGCCGCATCTGCATATTGATTATTTTTTTCAAAATATACCTGCTGAAGTAATAATGCTGTTCCAGAAACTAATGCTGCTGCACCCGAACTTCCATCTTCTCCAAAAGCAACTAATTCTGGTTTTATCCGGCCATCATAAGCGGGTCCTTTTGAACTTAATGCTGCAACAACATTAAAAGAATCAGTGGCACCCACAACAATATTGTTCTTTGCCATTTTAAAACTTCCTGTAAGATTTGACAGACCTTTAATTCCCGCATAATTTCCTGATGAAAATTGATCTCCTGAATTACCAGAAGAAAAAACCGGTAGCATATTCGGCAGTTCATTTACTCTTTGATCATAAGCCTGCGCTTCAACCCCGTAATAATTTTCAATTCCAGTTCCGTAAGAATGATTTTGTACTGCTATTTTATTTTGAACATACCAGTCTTTTGGCTCGGGTATTAAACTGCTGAATGAAGTTGAAATAAGATTAGCGCCATAAGCAACGCCTTTACCAGTATAAAAACTATTTCCTGCACCTGCCATCATAGTGCTCATAATAGTTGCATGCGATACTAATAGGGTTGGCTCAAATGAAGAATGAAGAAATCGTTTTTTGAAATCAACATCAGCAGTGTCTGGAAGATTTTCTTTTATTGACACAGTTACATTTCTCCCATCAACAGCAGGAAAAATCGAATGCGCAAGTGTAATTGAATTGGCGGATTTATCAAACCCGTTTAAAACCATTTCTTCCTTAGGTAATCGCACCGGCTGGAGATAAATAATATTCTCATCATTTAATAATTCATTGGAAACAACTGGCGAAGGCAGTTCCACTAGAAAAAGGTTTTCAGCCACCTCTTTAAAAAGCCAATGTTCTTTCCCTGCTTTAGTAAAAAATTCATTCTTGTTTATAACGCCAACATTCCATTTTGTAATTGGTGTATTGCCATTTATTGGTTCTGACCATTTCCACTCATTATTTGCCTTAATTAGATGAAGGTCCTTTGCTATGAATAGATTTTTTTGATCGAGGAAAATAATTGCTGTTGTATCATTTAGCCAGCGAATAATTTTTAGATGAGGTGGCAGCGATCTTAAAGATGCGATATAAAATCCCCGTGTTTTGTTTTGCTGATTGCTGTCTGCGAACTCTTTAGCAATATCTTTTAGCTGACTGTTTGCCAGCAGGAAGCCAAATAGAGAGACCAGGAAAAAAAAGCTTTTCAGTTTCATTGATATTGGGTGGCCTTTAAAATAAAGTTAAGAGGAATCACAATGAACTTTATGCGAAACAGGAAACTAATGACTGTAAATATTTTTTAGGTGTCATAATTTTTTCATTTTCAAAATGGTATGACAACATTAGGTTTAATATGCAACCAGGTTGCTAATTTTTTCTTGTCAGAAAAACGAAAGCTCGGTAGATTGAATTGTTAAAATTTCCTTAAACAAAAATTCAAACCATGAGAAAAATTCTTTTCCCCACGGGATTGGTCCTCGCTTGTATGACCTTGTTTTTTGCCTGTTCTAAAAAAGATGCTACCCCTGCAGATTCATCTGCAATTTCCCAGTCCACTCTTCAAAAAATCCAGGCTTTAGGATTTGGAACTTCAAATGTTCTGAAGACTGAGGAAGGTTACCTGGTTGAAGGAGATATTAACCTGACAGACGAGCTGCTAAACAGCAAACCGTCGTATTCTTTACTGCGTGTTGGTGATGAAGAACAGTACCGGACCACTAACCTGGTTACCGGACTTCCGAGAGTAATTACTGTAAGTCTTGCCAGCAAATTACCGGCTTCTTATGGACCCGCCCTGGATGATATGGTGGCCCGTTATAATGCGCTTGGGCTTAGAATTAGTTTTCAACACGTTTCTTCAGGCGGTAATATCAATTTTGCTGTAGGACATGGAAGCTACCTTGCTTCCTCCGGTTTCCCTACTTCTACGGGCCAGCCTTATAACCAGGTATTGGTGAATGTTTCTGCTATAGGAAGTCAGCCACAGGCCACAGTGGCTTCTATTTTTGCGCATGAAGTGGGACATTGCATTGGTTTCCGTCACACCGATTATATGAACCGTGCGTATAGCTGCGGCGGTACTGCAACAAACGAAGGTGCAAGCACTATAGGAGCCATCCTGGTTCCCGGAACGCCATCTGGTCCTGATCCTAATTCATGGATGCTGGCCTGTATCGGTTCTGGTCAGAATCGTCCGTTTAATGCTAACGATCAGACAGCACTTAATTACCTGTATAAATAAAATTTAGTTCCTCTTTCATTGATTCCAGGTCCCGCCGACAGGCGGGACTTTTTATTGCCCCCACGGGTTCTACAGTACAAGAGTGCGACGCAACAAAAGCTTCAAAAATGATATACAGCCCGGCTCCAAATCTTAACTTTTCCACACGGTAATTTAATGGTTTGTAAAGCTTTTTGCTATTGGTTAAATCGCTACCTTTGCCGCTCGAAAAAAATTAAAAAAGCTTTTATGGCTGACTTGAATTTACAACGCAATTTTGGTATTGCCGCTCACATTGATGCCGGTAAAACCACCACTACCGAGCGTATCCTGCGCTATACGGGTATGATCCATAAAATTGGTGAAGTACACG